>JBGORM010000004.1 GCA_041538185.1 Melioribacteraceae bacterium 4301-Me
CAATAAAAAAATCTATAGAATATAAAAGAACATCGTAGATGTTCAATTATTGTAGTAGTAGAATGATAAAATCCATAAGGATTTGTACAAGATTTTAAGGGTATTTTTTTCACAATAATAAGACCTCTACAAGGTTAATAATAATAAAATTTGCAGAATGGTAAAAGAACATCGTAGATGTTCAATTATTGTAGAATGGTAATATCACCCAAAATTTACGAATCCTCGTAGAATAAATGATGTCATTTTATTATTAATGATTTAGGCGAGATTCAAAATAAATCCTCTACAAGGTCCATTAATACCTTGCAGAGGTTTCAGTTATTGCGGAATTTTCTGTATAGTTGCTATTGAATTGTCTTCTCTTTTTTAATGTGTTTTTCTATTTTTAAGTGTTAACAAATAATTTAACAAGAGTTAGACATGAATACAAAACTACTTTCTTTTCTATTATTACTTTTTTTTAGCAATAGTTTATTCTCACAAAAAGAACTGTCATTTGATTTTGACTATGCTAAATTTAATTACAATAGGGATACAGTTTATATGGAGTTTTACTACAGCTTAAATCCACGAGATATGGTTTTGAAAAAAGCGCAATCAGGTTATTTGTTCGATGCTATTGTACACATTGAAATTAAGAATTTAGGTACAAATGAATATTTATTAAATAAGGACTGGTCAATTAAATCAGTTGTGGAAGATACAACTACTAATTATTTGTCAAAAAATTTAATGGGTTTATTCGGGATATTAATTCCAAGGGGTAAGTATTCAGTAGTAGTTTCTGCTAAAGACAAGGAGAACGAGTCATTAAATAAAATTATAAATGAAGTTGTGGTTGTAGAACCATATAGTAGTGAAAAATATTCAATAAGTGATATTGAATTAGCAAGCAACATCAAAACAGATGGTGCTGATCCAAATTCGCTTTTTTATAAAAATACTTATGAAGTTATACCCAACCCAACTATGGTATTTACGAACCACTCACCTGTAATGTTTTATTATGATGAGCTGTACAATTTAAAGTTAACTAAGCCAGAGCAAAAGTTTAGATTGGATAAATTCTTAGTTAATAGTTTGGGCAAAACGATATATCAATCATTTAAATATGTTAATCAAAGTGATAAGTCAGTAGTTGATGTAGGTGTAATTAACCTTTCAAAATATCCTACTGATTCATATACATTATTATTAAGTTTAGTTGACACAGTTACAAATCAAGCCTTTGTTTCATCGAAAAGATTTTATTTATACAATCCTAATGTTGTTGATACAACACAAAGAATGTATGCTGGTGAATCCTACATATCAAGTGAATTTGCTGTTATGACTGCCCAAGAATGTGATAAGATGTTTGATGAGGCCAAATATATAGCTACAAAAAAAGAAATTGAACAGTACTCTAAAATCGATTCTCTTAACGGTAAAAGAGAGTTTTTATTTAAATTTTGGAAAGTTAGAGATACAAATCCAGAAACCCCTCAAAATGAATTTAAAGAAGAATATATGAGAAGAGTTGAATATGCAAATAAACATTTTGGTTACGCAAATAGAGAGGGTTATAAATCTGATAGAGGCAGAGTATATTTGTTATATGGAGAGCCTGACCAAAAAGATTTCTTCCCCAATGAACCTAATGTGAAACCTTATGAGACTTGGTATTATAACTCAATTGAAGGTGGTGTAATTTTCAATTTTGGTGATTTAACGGGATTTAATAATTATCAACTATTAAACTCTACAAAGAAAGGGGAAATCCAGGACCCAAACTGGATGCAACAATTAACCGTACATTAAATATTAAATGCATATTAGAGATAAAATTGAATTTTTTCTTTTCTTATCATTATCAAAATTTTTTTCAATTCTTAAGTTAAAAAGAACGAGAAAATTTGCTAAACTTTTTGCACTTTTTGTCTATTACTGTGTACCTATAAGAAAAAAGATAGTTTTTTCTAATCTTCAAAAAGCCTTTCCTTCCCTTTCAGCAAAAGAGATTAGCATGATTGCAAAAAAAAATTATTTTAACATAATATTAACTTTTTTTGAGTTGATGTACTTCCCGTACATGAAAAAAGAAGAGTTGCTCACCTTAGCAGAATGTGATGAACTTAAATTGGTAATAGAAAAATACAATGAAAGGAAAGGATTGATTTTAATTACTGGTCACTATGGCAGCTGGGAAATTGGGGCAGCTTGGGTCGGTGCAAAAACGAATATTCCAATGTACGTAATGGCAAAGCCTCAGAGAAATAGATATGTTACAGAATGGATAAATAAAGCTAGAGAAAAATTTGGGAATAAAGTAGTTCCTTTAGGGGTTTCGGTAAGAGAAATTTACTCTGTAATTAAAAACGGTGGTTTAATTGGCGTGGTGGGTGACCAAAGAGGACCGAAAGAAGGATTAAGAGTTAATTTCTTAGGCAATGAAACTGCGGTTTACTCCGGTACTGCTCAAATAGCAATTAAAACAAATTGTCCTATTTTAGTAGGTTTAATAGAACGAAAGGCAGATTTGAATTACAAAATCTTTTTATACGAGATAAATCCATTATCTTTGCAAGGTGAAAGAACTGACGATAAAGTTAAAATGCTAAATCAAAAGTATTTTAATTTGCTTGAAAAACATGTTAAGGAACACCCTGAGCAATGGTTCTGGATGCACAAAATTTGGAAATATTAAAATGATTAAAAGAATTTTGGTAATTCAGACTGCCTTTTTGGGTGATGCTATTTTAACTTTACCATTAATCCAAAAAATTGCAGAAAAATATCCAAATTCTAATATTGATGTTGTTGCTATCCCATCTACTGAAATTATTTTCAGAAGTAGTCCTTTTGTTAAATCTGTTATTGTGCTGGATAAAAAGGGAGAACATAAATCAATTTTTGGCATCATTAATTTTGCACACAAACTAAAAGCAGAGAAATACGAAATTGTCTACTCACCGCATAGGTCGTTTAGAACCTCTCTTATAGTATTTTTTTCCGGTATTAGAAATTCAGTTGGATTTGATACTGCATCTTTAAGCTTCGTTTATAAAAACAGAGTAAAGTATGATTACAATAGTCACGAAGTAAAAAGAAATTTGAATCTTCTTAATAATGAAAGTGATGATTGGAAAATTTTACCAATAGTTAACATAAGACAAGACGTTAAAGTAAAAATAAAAGAAATTATTTTATCAAAGACTAACAAACAAATTGCATGTGTGGCACCAGGTTCTGTCTGGAAAACAAAAATTTATCCCGAAAAATATTTTTATGAAATAATTAGTTTTTTAACCAACAAAAATTTTTTTGTTTTCCTGATAGGAAGTAATGAAGATGAGGTGCTGTGCAAAAATTTGGAAAGAAAATTTGACGAAAATGTTTTTTCTGTAGCCGGTTTACTTAATGTTGTAGAAACAATAGAACTTTTAAGAAATTCAAGAATATTGATTTGCAACGACAGCGCCCCAACTCATATGGGAGTTGCAGCGGATATTTCTGTACTTACATTATATTGCTCTACAATTAAAGAATTTGGTTTTTATCCATACAATCAAAAAGGTCAATGGCTTAGTTATGATAATTTGCAATGTAAACCTTGCGGCATACATGGAAGGGAAAAATGCCCGATCGAGACTTTTGATTGTGGTTATAATTTAAAACCTTCAGCCGTAATCGATAAAATTAGCATTATGCTCAATGTGTAATTTATTTTGTTAAATAGCTATATTTGTATTAAAACATATTTACTAAGTATGAGTATATTGAACCTAAGAGAAATTAAAAAGGCTGCTGTATATGTAACGCCTAATTTTTCTTCACTTACCACTAAAAGATATAAAGTGAGTTTATTGAGGCTGTTTGCTTATTTGGTCGTATATAGTTTATTAGTTATGTTCATTTTTTTTATGATACTGTTTTTGACCCCACTTAAAAATACCTTATATATGTTTGACAGCAGCCAATTGAAGACCGAAAAAGCTCGAATTGAAGAATTAGAAAAACAGATAACATTTCTTACGCGTCAATTAGAGTCAATGGCATCTGAAAATCAAAAGTTAAAATATGCAATTATGTTAGGGAAAGCCGATACGTTAGACTCTACTTCAGCAATTTATGATTCATTGCGAAGTTATCATAATCAAAAATTAAAAATAGGGGGTAATCTATACGAAGCTTTCATCACATTAATGAATAAAATTTTTCACAGCACAAACTTAGATAGTCAAGAAGTTTTTTTGAACCCAGCTACGGGAATAATTATTCAATATTTTGATCCTGATAAAGGTCATTTTGGAATTGATTATGGTTTGAAAATTGGAACGCCTATATATGCATCGATAGGCGGTTTGATTATTTTTGCTGATTATTTGACAACTGATGGTTATGTTATAATGATTCAACATAAAAACGGCTACATTACAATTTACAAACATTGTTCATTATTGCTAAAAAGAACACGAGAATTTGTTAATCAAGGGGAATTAATAGCTTTGAGTGGTAATTCTGGTAGCAATACTACTGGTCCCCATTTACATTTTGAAATTTGGAAAGACGGTAAACCAATTGACCCACTTTCAGTTATAACAAAGTAAGGAGAGCTTTAAATGGCACAAAAACATGAAATTAACTCACCTGAAGATGTTAGTATTTTAAGTCACGGAGTAAAAATTGAAGGTAATTTATCAAGCGAGGGAAATGTAAGGATTGATGGCGTTATCCTAGGTAATGTAACTGTAAACGGGAATTTAACAATTGGAGAAACATCCGAAATAAAAGGAGAAATTAAAGCAAAAAATATAACCAACAGTGGTAAACTTGAAGGTACGGTAAGTGCTTTAAATAAACTTAAGTTGGAATCTAAATCTGTTCTTAAAGGCGATATCATTTGTCGCACTCTTGTAATAGAAGAAGGTGCTTTCTTTTTCGGTAATAGTAAGATGAATCGTGATGAAAAAGCAGATGATGAAAAATAAATGTATGATGAGGAGAAACCGATTAAAAAATTTTCCGATGTTTATAAGCAATTGGGGCCTTATTTAGGCTTAGGGACTCAATTAGCCGCTACTATAATTTTAATGTTCTTTCTCGGCAGATGGCTTGATGAAAAGTTTAATACATCACCAATACTGATGATTGTATTTTCTTTTTTAGGTGGATTTGCAGGCATTTATAATTTTGTTAAAACCGTTCTAAAATTAAACGAAAAAAATAAGCTTGAGAAATGAAATTCTAAGTATTCTGCTTTTGAGCGGGATGTTATTAGTAGTAATTTTGTCACTCTTTGCTTTCAAATTAATTAATTCTATTCAATTATTTTCAATTCTACTGGCTTTATTTTACTGCATTATTAACTTTGTTATTGCATTCATTTTACTTAAGTATTTTTTCAAAAGCAATAACAAGTCCTTTTTAATAAGCAGCTTGACAGGTATGTTTTTTAGAATATTCTTAATGATTGTCTTAGTAGTTTTGTCAATAAAATTCTTGAAAATTGACGAATATGCCTTTATATTTGGGTTCTTTTTATTTTATATAATTTTTTTAGTCTTAGAAGTTGTTATTATACAAAGGCAAAGAAGAGCATTATAAGTATAATAAAATAAATGTATTACGAAGCAATAAATAAAACAGCTGAAGCTGTACAAAATACTGCGGAAAGTAGCCGTGGTGCTGGCTGGATAATGCATCATATTCTTGATGCAAGGGATCTGGATCTGTCGCCATTTGGAGTTGTTCATTTGCCTCAAATTAACTTACTTGGGCTTGATATCTCGATAACGAAGCATGTTGTTTTCATGTGGCTTGCAACAATTATTTTAATTATTGTTTTTATCATTACAGCTAAGTCATATAAGAAATCTTTAGTGCCTAAGGGGTTAACCAATTTATTAGAAGTTGTTGTTGTATTTGTGCGAGACGAAATAGCCAAACCAACTATTGGATCCGGGTATCAGAAATTTCTTCCTTATTTATTAAGCATCTTCTTTTTTATACTCACTTGTAATTTACTTGGGTTAATTCCATACGGTTCTACAGCCACAAGCAACATTGCAGTAACGGCCACGTTAGCAACAATTTCATTTCTATTTATTCAAATAGGTGGGATGATGAAAAATGGTGTGATTGGATATTTTAAAGGTCTTATCCCGCATGGTATACCATTTTGGCTTATACCAATAATGGCAGTGGTAGAGTTACTTGGATTGTTTACAAAGCCGTTTGCTTTGGCAGTACGTCTTTTTGCAAACATGACGGCTGGCCACACGGTTATTATGGCATTGATAGGTTTAATTTTTATTTTGCATACATACTTTGTTGCACCGGTATCGGTGTCTTTTGCTTTATTTATTAGTCTGCTTGAAATTTTAGTTGCGTTAATTCAAGCATATATTTTTACAATGCTGTCTTCCTTGTTTATAGGAATGGCAGTTCACCAAGAACATTAACTAACAAAATAACTATAGGAGGAATTAGATGGAATTTGCATATTTAGCAGCTGGCTTTGGAGCCGGATTAACAATTATTGGTGGTGCATATGGAATTGGCAAACTTGCAAGTTCTGCTATGGAAGCAAGTGGCCGCCAGCCAGAAGCAGCAGGTGATATTAGAACTTCGATGATTATCGCAGCAGCTTTAATCGAAGGTATTTCACTGTTTGCTCTTGTTATATGTATCCTTTTAGCTCTTAAATAATAATTTTTTTAAGGTAGCTTAAAAATGTACTTTATGAGTATTCTTACAGCGGTATATTTTTTTAGCGGGGGTGAGTCGATGGGCAGTCCCTTGGATATTAATCCTGGAGTAATATTTTGGACTACGGTAACATTTATTTTATTGTTTTTTGTCCTCAAAAAATTTGCTTGGAAACCTATCTTAAACTCACTTGAAGTAAGAGAAAAGTTCATTAAAGATTCTTTAGAAGCAGCTGAGAAAGCAAAGCAAGAAGCAGAAAAGCTTATAAAAGAAAATAAAGTAAATTTATCGAAGGCTGAACAAGAAGCACAAAAAATAATTGAGGAAAGTCGCGCTAATGCCGAGAAACTTCGTAATCAAATACTTGAGGAAAGCAAGCAGCATGCTAAGAAATTAGTGGCCGATGCACAAGCAGAAATTGAAAGGAAAAATCAAGAGGCTTTCGTAAGCTTAAAAAATCAAGTTGCTGAAATTGCTATAAATGCTGCAGAAAAAATTATCCGCGAAAATCTTGATAAGGAAAAGCAACTTAAAATTGTTCAAAAATATTTAGAGGAATTACCTAAAAATTAGTTATGGGCTCATTTAGAATTGCCGATAGGTATGCAAAATCGTTGATGAAACTTGCCGACGAAAAAAAATCGCTGGCTGTTATTTCTGACGACGCTGATTTGATTTATAATACATTAAAGAGTTCAAGGGATTTAAGAGTTGCACTAAAAAGCCCGGTTGTCAATCAAATAACAAAAGCTAATATCCTGTCTGAAATTTTTAAAGACAAAGTAAGTACCGATTCATTAAATTTTATGAGATTTATAGTAGATAAAAATAGGGAGGAATTTTTATTTGATATTTTTGCCAGGTTTACTGAATTAAGAGATGCAAGGATGGGTATTCTTAGGGCAAAAGTAACTTCTGCTGTAGAATTGTCAGAATCAATTAAAATGGAAATTAAAACAAGAATTGAAAATTTTACGAAAAAGGCAGTTAATTTAGATTTTGATGTGGATAAAAATTTAATCGGTGGTTTTTGGATTAAAATTAACGATACAATTTATGATGCTTCTATTATTCATAGATTAAGTTTGTTAAGAAAAGCTTTCCTTGAACAAATAATTGTGACAAATAATTAATCAAGAAAAAATTTAGGAACTAAAATGGCTGAAGTTAGACCAGACGAAATATCAGCAATATTAAGAAAACAATTGGCTGGTTTTGACAACGAAGTAGATATTTATGATGTCGGTACAGTTCTTCAAGTTGGAGATGGCATAGCAAGAGTTTATGGATTGTCGAAAGTAATGGCAAGTGAATTAGTGGAGTTTCCTAATAACGTTATGGGTATGGTCTTAAACCTTGAAGAAGATAGTGTTGGCTGCGTGCTTTTTGGAGAGAGTTCACTAATTAAAGAAGGAGATATAGTTAAAAGGACTAATAGAGTAGCCTCTTTTCCTGTAGGTGAGAAACTACTTGGGAGAGTTGTCAATCCTTTGGGTGAACCGGTAGACGGTAAAGGCCCAATTCTACACGAAAAATATATGCCCATTGAAAGAAAGGCTTTGGGTGTTATTTCACGTCAACCAGTAAAAGAACCATTGCAAACAGGAATTACTGCGATTGATGCTATGATACCAATCGGAAGAGGGCAAAGAGAATTAATAATTGGAGACCGCCAGACAGGAAAAACTGCAATCGCAGTTGATACAATTATAAATCAAAAATATACCCATAGTGAAGAAGCTAAAAAATATGGTATAAAGCCTGTTTATTGTATTTACGTTGCAATTGGTCAAAAGAATTCGACAGTAGCACAAGTAGTAGCAAAATTGGAAGAAAACGGAGCAATGGAATATACAACTGTTATTAGTGCACCGGCTTCTGTACCAGCACCTCTTCAATACATAGCGCCTTATGCTGGAGCAACTTTGGGAGAATACTTTAGAGATTCTGGCCGCCATGCATTAGTAATTTATGACGACCTTTCCAAACAAGCTGCTGCTTACAGAGAACTTTCGCTTTTATTGAGAAGGCCACCAGGTAGAGAAGCATATCCCGGTGATGTCTTTTATTTACATTCAAGATTACTTGAAAGAGCTTCCAAACTTAATGATGAATTAGGCGGTGGTAGTTTAACAGCATTGCCTATCATTGAAACACAGCAAGGTGATGTTTCAGCTTATATACCCACAAATGTAATCTCGATAACAGATGGGCAGATTTATCTGGAGCCGGGTTTGTTTAATGCCGGTGTTAGACCTGCTATTAACGTAGGGATTTCTGTTTCCCGTGTGGGTGGTAATGCCCAAATAAAAGCAATGAAAAAAGTCGCCGGCTCATTAAAATTAGATTTAGCTCAATACAGAGAATTAGAAGCATTTGCTAAGTTCGGTTCCGACCTTGACAAGGCAACTCAAAGAACCTTAGCCAAGGGTGCTAGACTGGTTGAATTGTTAAAGCAAGGTCAATATTCGCCAGTTCCGGTAGAAAAACAAGTTGTTAGCGTTTTTATTGGGACGAACAATTACCTTGAAACAATTGATGTAAAAGACGTAAAAAAATTTGAAAAAGAATTCTTAGAATACGTTGATTTGAAATATCCCGAAATCTTTGAGGATATTAGAACAACAAAAGCATTAAATGATAATACTATTGAAAAAATTAAAAAGGCAGTTGAAGAGTTTTTAGAAAGATTTAAAGGAACAAGTTAATTTTTATCCAAAGCTAATATGGCTACTTTAAGAGATATAAAAAGAAGAATAACAGGCGTGAGCAATATTCAACAAATTACTCGCGCGATGAAAATGATAGCTGCTGTTCAATTGCGCAAGGCTCAAGAAAATATTATTAATGCGCGTCCATATGCAAGAAAAATTAATGAGGTAATCAATCATCTTTTATCCGTCGAGAAAAATGTTAGTAATGAGTTACTTCAACAGAGAAAGTACGAAAGAGTTGCAATTGTAGTTATAACATCCGATAGAGGCATGTGCGGTGCTTTTAATATGAATGTTATTCGTACTGTTGAAGAATTAGTTTCAAAAGAATACAAAGAATTTTACAACAATAAAAATCTAGAACTTTACTGCGTGGGTAAAAAAGGCTTCGACTATTTTTCCAAAAGAAACTATCTAATTAGTGAATCTTATTTGGGGTTGTTTTCTCATCTAAATTTTGAATCAGCTGTGAAAATTGTTCATGATCTTAAATTAAAATATCTCAATCACCAATTTGATAATGTTATTCTAGTGTTCAATGAATTTAAGTCGGTAATACAACAAAACATTCTAATAGAACAATTGCTGCCTATAAAACCCGGTCATTCAATTAATAACCAAAAATTTGTCGATTATATTTATGAGCCTAATAAAATTGAGATTATCAATTCTTTACTGCCCAAAAAACTTAACATTCAACTTTGGCGTGCGTTGTTAGAATCTTTTGCTGCAGAATTAGGGGCAAGGATGACTGCAATGGATATGGCAACAGAAAATGCTAAAGAATTAATTAGAACTCTTAGACTCACATACAATAAAGAGCGTCAGGCTTCAATAACTAAAGAGATTATCGAGATTGTTTCGGGTGCAAATGCTATGAAAGAAAGTTAATAGTTTGTTTGAAATTTCAATTAATATCATTATCTTTCTCTCCATCTTATATGTTAGAAGAATTAACTGAAAAATTTGAAAAAGCGTTAAAAAAAATAACGGGACAAGGCAGATTAACCGAGTCCAACATTGCGGATACTTTACGCGAAATAAGACGTGTTCTTTTAGATGCTGATGTAAATTACAAAGTAGCTAAGCAGTTTATTGAAGATGTAAAATCAAAAGCACTTGGCACTGAAGTATTAACTTCTGTTACACCTGGTCAATTAATTACAAAAATAATTTATGATGAATTGACTCTTTTAATGGGCGGCAAAGGCAGTGAATTACTGTTAAACCCGTCTGGCATTACAATTATAATGGTGATTGGACTTCAGGGCTCAGGGAAAACAACTTTTTGCGGTAAACTTGCAAAATACTTAAAAGATAAAAAACGTAAAGTGCTTTTAACTGCAGCTGATATTTACAGACCAGCTGCAATTGAACAACTAAACTTGCTTGGCAAACAAGTTGACGTGCCTGTTTTTTCAATTGAAGGTGAAACTGATGCAGTTAAAATTGCAGCAGATTCGATTGCCCATGCTAAGGAAAATGGTTTGAACACTGTAATTATTGATACTGCAGGAAGACTTCATGTCGATGAAAATATGATGAATGAAGTAGCTGCTATTAAGGAAAAAGTTAAGCCTCACGAGACCTTATTTGTAGTTGATTCTATGACTGGGCAAGATGCTGTAAACTCTGCTAAAGCTTTTAACGAAAAAGTTGAATTTGATGGGATTGTTCTTACTAAACTTGATGGCGATGCTAAAGGTGGCTGCGCCTTGTCTATTAAAGCTGTTGTTCAAAAACCAATTAAGTTTATTAGCGTCGGCGAAAAACTTGATTCACTTGAATTGTTTTACCCTGAAAGACTTGCTTCACGAATATTGGGGAAAGGCGATATAATTTCATTTGTTGAAAAGGCGCAAAAAGAATTTGATGAAAAAGAAGCAGCTGAAATAGAGAGAAAGTTTAAAGCCAATCAATTTGATTTTGATGACTTCTTAAAGCAAATCAAAATGATAAAAAAAATGGGCTCACTTAAATCTATTTTGGCTATGATACCAGGTGCTAATTCAATGTTAAGAAATGCTACTATAGATGATAGTCAAATTATAAAAGTAGAAGCTATTATTCAGTCAATGACAAAAGAAGAAAGGGCAAAACCAAAAATATTAAATGGAAGCAGAAGAAAAAGAATTGCTCGTGGCAGCGGTACTTCAATACAAGATGTTAATAGATTAATAAAGCAATTTTACGAAATGCAAAAAATGGTTAAAATGTTGAGCAGTAATAAATCAATTAAAAATTTATTTGGTAACTTATCAATTAATTGAAATTTTTCTAACATAATATAATAACTAAAAAAAGGAGGTAAATTAAGCTTGGCCGTTAAGTTAAGATTAAGAAGAATGGGGAAGAAGAAGCAGCCCATCTATAAAGTTGTAGCTGCAGATTCGCGTTCCCCGCGAGATGGTAAATTTATAGAGGCAATTGGATTATATAATCCTAGGACAAATCCAGCATTTGTAAACATAAAAGAAGAAAGAGCTCTTTACTGGCTTAGTGTTGGAGCACAACCTACTCAGACTGTTAAAAATTTGCTGAGCTCAGAAGGTATTCTGTTGAAATTGGATCTTCAAAAAAGAGGATTACATGCTGAGAAAATTGAAGCTGAAATTGAAAATTGGAAAAAGATTCGAGAAGCAAAGATGGCTGCTTTATCATCTAAAAAATCTGATAAAAAGAAAGCTAAAGCAGTGGAAACTACTGAATTAAGCCCGAAAGAAGAGAATGTTGAAGCAAATACTACTGCTCAAGAAGAAAATTAGAACAAAAAAGAATATTTTTGCTTGAATTTTAAATTTTGGTTGTGCATAATTACAGTATAATACTCTTTTTATTTCATATTATATAGGTATTTCCATGAAGGAATTTATCGAATTTATTGCAAAGCATCTTGTTGACAATCCGGATGGCGTTTCCATTGAAGAAAATACTCCGGATGAAAAAACTATTGAGCTGACTCTGAAAGTAGGTGCCGATGACGTCGGAAAGGTAATCGGCAAACAGGGTAAAACTGCTCAAGCAATGAGAACTCTTCTTACTGCTATTGCTGCTAAAGATGGTAAAAGAGCGATCTTAAAAATCTTAGACTAATTTGTTTAACTGATTTGTGAATGACTTTTATCTTATAGCAAAGGTAATATCAATTTACAAATCAGATGGTTTTGTGGCAGTAAAACCATACTCTGACTTCAGAGAAAGATATTTTAAGCTCAGTGAAGTTTTTATTGATGTTTTTGGAGCTAAAAGAAAGTTCTTTGTTGAAAAAATAGAGTATCGAGAAAAAAAGTTACTTATTAAGTTCTATAATTTTAATTCGCCTTTTGACGCAGCTTTTTTGAAGGGTAGAAGTATTTTTGTTAAAAAGCAGAACTTAATTGAACTGCCTGTAAATACTTTCTTTGTGCATGATTTAATTGGCAGTAGAGTATTTAGAAATAAATTACTCTTTGGCGAGTTAATTGATGTTTTGCAATTGCCTTCACACTTTGTCTTTGTAATTCGGGATACTCAAAATAGAGAGGCAATGATTCCTTCTTCAAAAGACTATGTGAAAAGTTTTGATGCCAAAAAGAAAAAATTAATTTTGCGAAACGATTGTGACATACTTTATAACGATGTAAAATGATGCGAATTGATATTATTTCTGCCGTGCCGGATTCTCTTTTCAGTCCTTTAAATACAAGTATCTTGAAAAGAGCACAAGATAAAAAAAAAGTTGAAATAATAGTTCATAATCTAAGAGACTATACGCACGATAAACATAAACAAATTGACGATAAGCCTTTTGGCGGTGGACCAGGCATGCTGCTGAAGCCAGAACCGTTCTTTGAATGTATTGAAAAATTAATTTCAGAAAGACGATATGACCACATAATTTTCACTTCACCTAAAGGTGTATTGTATAATCAGAAAATGGCAAATAAGCTTTCCCTTGCTGATAATTTGCTGATGGTTTGTGGTCACTACAAAGGTATTGATGATAGAGTTAGAGAAAAATTTTGTACCGATGAAATTTCAATTGGTAATTATGTGCTTAGCGGTGGCGAATTAGCCTCGCTTGTTATAATAGATTCAATTGTTAGATTGATACCCGGCGTCTTGAACGACAGCGAATCAGCATTAAATGATTCTTTAATGGATGGCGATTTTGTTGAACCGCCATATTATACTCGTCCAGCTGAAATTGCTGGTATGAAAGTTCCAGAAGTCTTACTTTCTGGTAATGAAAAAAAAATAAAGGAATGGAAAGAACAGCAATCAAAATTACTGACTGAAAAGTGGAAAAAAATTAATAACTTGGAGTAAAAAATGAATAAAGTAGATGAAATACTAAACAGCCAAATTAGAAATGACCTGCCGAACTTTAAACCAGGTGATCATATTAGAGTTCAAGTTCGAGTAATTGAAGGTGATAAAGAGAGATTACAGGCATTTGAAGGTGATGTAATTAGCGTAAGAGGAAGCGGTCTTAATAAAACTTTTACTGTTAGAAAAATTTCTAGCGGCGTAGGAGTTGAAAGAATTTTTAATTATAACTCTCCTAAAATTGCTAATATTGAAATACTCAAAGAAGGTAAAGTCCGCAGAGCTAAACTTTATTATTTGAGAAACTTGTCTGGCAAAGCAGCTAGAATTAAAGATAAGAATACTAAATAAAATTTGTCATTTTGGGTCTCTAAAAAGCAATATATTTAATCTTGTTTTTTAAGGAAGTGAGAAAACAGAATATCATTTGTAAGGCAAATTAAATAGACAAGAATCTAAAATTTTTTTAAAAATCTGTTTTATTGGTCTACTTTTTAGGCTGCTCCCTTATTTTATTAATGAATAGATTATTATGGATATATTATTACCACAAAATATTTTTGCAGCTATTTTTGCGTTGTCTTTGCCTGCAGACAATATAAAAAATATTATTGTTAAAGAATCCTCTTTAATTGCAAGGGATTTAGAATTACATGAAGATTACATTGGACTGATGCCATCTTGTGATTTAATAGACCATCGAGACTTATATGTCTCTAGCAAAATTGGTATTTCCTTCGATGGTGAGTTGTCTAACGCTTATTTTTATTTTCTGCCGGAACAAAAGAACTTTGACAAAGTTTTTTTACGGGGCGATATATCAAAAAATGAGGTTATACTTCCAAAAATTTTGTTTAATGAAAGATTTTCTGCTGATGTGGAATTTGTAATCGACAAGGAAGAACTAAAATTGAATGAAAGAAACTACATAATTGTAGGCAACGAAAACCTCTCTCAAAATTTTTTGAAATCAAGAATTAGTTTAGCTGATGAAATAGCAGAATTGTTGAACGCACCTTATACAAATTATCTTTTGACCTCAAAGAACAAGGATCTATTGACTGATTTTACTATTAAGTTAACCGATTTAGATAAAATTGTTGAGGATAATATCAATAAGATACTTAATAAAATTGATTTGGAAATTAATATGGCGGACTATATCCGTGAAAATCTTGGTTCTATATATTTTGAAATCACAGAAACTGAGATAGACTCAATCAATGAGCTAATTAAGTTACTCTTTTATCATGGTTTTGTTGATGATATCTTTGATATAAAATTTGTTTAATGGGTCGCTACCTGTATTTGCTTTACAATTTTTTTGGAAATTTTTTATTTACTCCAATCAAGTCTACTGGCATCCACTATAATTTGATTTAGTTTTGCAGAGTAGCAGACCCATTAATTTAATTTAAGCTAATGAAACATGAGAATAAGAGATTACGTTTGGATTATTGCGAATAGACTCTAACATTTCAGAAGTTGCTGGAGCTCTCAGTTTCATTGTGCAGCATGCAACTAAGCCGCCGTCAAAAATTATATTCTCTACTTCTTCAATGTTTATGTTTCCTTTTCTTAACACATCCATAATTGCAGCTAAGACACCTGGTTTATCATAATGTTTAACCACAAGCTGGTAATGCGAATCTGTTACTTTAGCACGATTTACCCAATGAGCAATTACACCGCTTTTTATGTAGTTTAAAATTATGTTCACTGTTTCTTCTGCAACAGCATTTTGAGCTTGCTCAGTTGATGCGCCGATATGATGAGTAACATAAACATTTTCTAATTCTATTAATTTTGAAGAAACTGTACCCGATTTAGATTCTGGCTCATCAGCAAAAACATCTAAGCCTACTTTTAGATTTTTTTCTTTAACTGCTTTTATTAATGCTTCTTCATCAACTACATCGGCTCTTGAAGTGTTGATAAATATTGCACCGTTTTTCATTAATGAAAACATTTTCTCATTAAATAAATTTTTAGTTTGAGGTGTTAAAGGCAGATGTAAAGTTACAATATCTGCAATAGGTAAAATTTGGTCAAACTCAGAGAAATCTTTCACGCCATAACCCTCAATTCGGGAAATATCTTTGGCATAAATATTCATACCGAATGCCTGCGCCCTTTTTGCAACTTCTTTACCGATATTACCATAACCTACAATTGCCAATGTTTTGCCAAATAATCCTTCTGCCTTTGAGTATTCAGCTTTATTCCATATACCTTTTTTAAAGTCCATCACGTTATGAGGGATTCTTCTGTCAAGTGCTATCATTAATCCTATGGTTAGTTCTGCTACTGCAATTGAGTTTTTGCCAGGGCAGTTTGATACATAAACGCCTTTTTTGTTTGCAGCTGCAATATCAATATTATTAACGCCAGCGCCGGCTCTTACAATAAGGTTCAAATTATTTGCTTTCTCAATGGTTTCTGCATTTACTACAGTTGATCTCACTATTAGGCAGTCGATATCTTTAATTGCATTGGGCAAATCTGCCTCGCCTAATTTAGGGTCATAAATTACTTCTAAACCTGCATCTTCTAATTTTTTTACGTAGTGTTCAGGAAATTTGTCGGCTATTAATATTTTCATTTTCATAACAACTCCTTTTTTATTTAATCATGGGTATTCGGATACCAAATCTGTGTGCATTTTCAATGGCTCTCTGATAGCCAGCATCAGCATGACGAACAATTCCGAGTGCTGGATCGTAAGTTAACACACGTTCTAATCTTTTTTCAGTTTCAGGTGTTCCATCAGCAACTATAACCATACCCGCATGGATTGATTTTCCAATACCAACACCACCGCCGTGATGTACTGACACCCATGTTGCGCCTCCAATAGTATTTAGTAAGGCATTTAATATTGGCCAATCGGCAATTGCATCGCTACCATCTTTCATTGCTTCAGTCTCTCTATTTGGAGAAGCTACCGATCCGCAATCTAAATGATCTCGACCAATTACTATTGGAGCTTTTATTTTTCCTTGAGCAACTAATTGATTAAAGATTTTTCCCATTACAGCTCGTGCACCATAACCTAACCAGCATATTCTTGCAGGTAGCCCTTGGAAGTGAACTTTTTTTTGTGCCATTTCAATCCAATTTACAAGTGCTTTGTCTTCTGGAAAAGTTTCTATAACTGCTCTGTCGGTTTCATAAATATCATTTGGGTCGCCCGATAATGCTGCCCAACGGAACGGTCCTTTTCCATCGCAAAAAAGTGGACGAATATATTCTGGAACAAATCCAGGTATATCGAAAGCATTCAACACTCCATTTTCCTTGGCTTCCCCTCTAATATTGTTACCATAATCAAAAGTAACAGCGCCTCTTTTTTGAAATTCTAACATTGCTTTAACATGTTCCACAATAGTTTTGCAAGCCAAGCGAATATATTTTTCGGGATTAGATTTTCTAAGTTCTAAAGCAGCTTCTAATGGCATTCCCATAGGTACATAGCCGTTCAGAACGTCGTGTGCTGAGGTTTGATCAGTTAGTACATCAGGAATAATATTTCGCTTTAAGATTTCCGGCAAAACTTCACCAGCGTTACCGACAAGTCCTACAGAAACAGCTTTTTGATTTTCTTTTGCCTCGAGTACGATTTTTAATGCTTCGTCTAAGTTTTCTGTCATTATATCTAAGTAGCCGGTATCAAGTCTTTTTTTTATTCGTTTTGGGTCTATTTCTATGCCGAGGAAAGCGGCACCATTCATTGTAGCTGCAAGTGGTTGAGCTCCACCCATTCCACCCAATCCAGATGTAAGCAAGAATTTTCCTTTAAGACTTCCTCCAAAATGTTGGCGTGCACATTCGGCAAATGTTTCGTAAGTACCTTGCAATATTCCTTGCGTTCCAATATAAATCCAACTTCCAGCGGTCATTTGCCCGTACATAGTTAATCCTAAGGCATCGAGCCTTCTGAACTCATCCCAAGTAGCCCAGTCTGGTACAAGCATCGCATTAGAAATTATAACTCTGGGTGCATCTATGTGAGTTTTAAAAACTGCTACTGGCTTGCCAGATTGAACAACTAAAGTTTCGTCATTTTCAAGTTTTTGCAGGGAATTAATAATAGCCTCATAAGCTTCCCAGTTCCTGGCTGCTTTGCCGCCACCGCCATAAACAATTAGTTCTTCTGGTTTTTCTGCTACTTCAGGGTCAAGGTTATTCATTAACATTCTCATAGCAGCCTCTTGTTGCCAGCCTTTGCATGTTAACGTGACTCCATGTGGTGCTCTAATTTCTTTAACTTTCATTTCCATTTTAATCTCTAAAATAGTTTTGTATTAAATTGTTGTATTGAGTGTACATCGATTTGTAAAGCCATTTTTTTAAGAACCAACTTTTATCTATCTGTTTTTTAAGAAACTTAACATTTTCTTGTAATTGAAGTACAAGTCTAGTTTTTTCGTCTTTGGTTAGTTTTATTGGTTCGTCAGTTTTTTTGTTTAGTTTGGCTAATATTGAATTAAATGAATTTACTTCAGCGAAGTATTTGCTATCATTCGATAGCTGTTTAATTATTTGGTTACAAAATGTGGATAATATTTTTTTGTCGTTTTTGTCGAATTCATAAGTGTAATTCTTAAATAAATTCTTTGCCATAGGTTTAATATGTTTTTAGTGATAATAATTTATCTCTCATTTTTTGGTAGCCAGGTTTAATTACATTATAAATATAATGAAGCCTTTCTTTATATGGTATGAAAGAAGATTTCATTGCATTTATATTAAGTTTTTCTACATCGTCAAGATTCAATCCGAACAGTTCTGTTGCTGTCAAATATTCTTTTGTTAAAGTAGTATTGCTCATTAATCTATCATCAGTGTTCAAAAAGACTCTAAATTTTTCTTTATAAAAATGAATAAAAGGATGGTTTTCAATTTTGTCAACGGCACCGGTATGAACATTACTAAGCAAGCAAATTTCAAGTGGTAATCTTGTATTTAAAATGTATTGAGCTAAGTCGCCCAAACCAACAACATTCATATCTTTATCAAAAACGATATCTTCTGTAAGACGAGTAGCATGACCGATTCTATGAGCGCCACAGTATTGTATAGCTTGCCAAATTGATTCTTTACCGAAAGCTTCTCCAGCATGAATTGTAATATTGAAATTTTCTCTTTTTATATATTGAAAAGCCTCAATATGTTTTTTAGGCGGAAACCCCCCCTCTTCGCCAGCTAAGTCAAAACCTACAACTCCTTGATTTCTGTAATTAACAGCTAATTCAGCTATTTCAAGGGAACGATTCATATTTCTCATACCGCAAAGAATTATTCCGTATCCTACGCCGAAGTCTCTTTTTCCTTTTTCAAGCCCTTCAATAACGGCTGATAAAATGTCATCATAATAAAGTCCCTTTTGAGTATGAAAGATTGGAGCGAACCGAGTTTCAACGTAACTTACGCCGTCATTTTTCATATCTTCCATCATCTCATAAGCTACTCTTTCCAATGCTTCTTTGGTCTGCATTACAGCAATTGTATGTTCAAATCCTTGTAAATATTCGACCAAATTACCTTTATTAGCTCCTTGATGAAACCAAGCTCCAAGTTCACCAGCGTCTGTAGTAGGTAATTTTTTATATTTTATATCTTTAGCTAAATCGATAACAGTTTGCGGTCTTAGTCCACCATCTAAATGGTCGTGAAGCAGTACTTTAGGTACTTCGCGGATGATTTCTTCTGTCTTCAAAGGTACCTCTTTTTGTAATCAAAAATATTCTTTTTGATTTCTAAAATCAATTTACATCCAAGCAGCGAATACCAACTTGCATGACTGATAAAATCTTTACCAGGATGATTAATTAGAGCATTGAAATCTGTAGGTGAATAGAATGAAATAAATCTTGACTAAGCAACAAATAAATGGTTATTTTTCTTTAACAAAAAACAAGAAATATTTTATAAATAATAGGAGAATCAATGAAACGTATTTTAGTAGCGGTGAGTTTGTTTTCAATGGTATTAGGATTTACCGCATTTGAGTGCTCTTCACCTGATATAACAGGGGCAAAACTTTACATTTCTCAGAAAAATTACGAAAAAGCAAAAGAAGCTTTGTTAAGGGAAATAAGCAAAAACCCTAAAAGCGATGAAGGCTATTATTTATTAGGATATGTTTATGGCGAGGAAGGGGACTTCACAAAAATGTTGAACGCCTTTGATAGCAGTCTTGCAATAAGTAAAAAGCATGAGAAAGATATTCAGGACCAAAAAAGATATTATTGGGCAATAAGTTTTAATAGGGGTGTAGGCTATTTTAACAAGGCGACTAAAACTACTGCACAGGACAGTGTAAAGTTAAATTACAACAAAGCAGCAGAGGCATTTAATAATGCAATAATGTTAGAGCCTGATTCGAGTGCGGCTTATAAAAATTTAGCTTATGTTTATTTGAATTTAGGGGATTATGATTCCGCTATATCTCCATTAGAAAAATTAATAAAACTTGAAAAATCTGCCGATGGTTATTCATTATTAGGTGAAATTTATAATGAGAAAGGCTCTAATTTGATGAACACATTCAGAACCTCCAAGAATGCAGAAGATAGCATAAAAGCAGTTGAATATTATAACAAAGCTATAACTGTACTTGAGGAGGGTAGAAAATTTTTCCCTGAAAACGCTGATATACTTAGAGATGTATCCAATGCTTATGTGGGGGCTAATAGACTTGAAGATGCTATGAAATCATTTAAGGCTGGGGTAGAAAAGGAGCCAGAAAATAAATTTTATAGATACAACTACGGTGTCCTTTTGCTTAATGCAAAAGATTTTGCTGGAGCAGAAAAACAATTTAAGAAAGCTGTTGAGATAGATTCAAATTATACCAATGCTATTTATAACTTAGCAGTTACTTATGCAAGGTGGGGAGCGGATATAAGAGAGCAAGCAGAGGCAAAGGACCAACAGGATGAATCTTATAAAGAGAAATTTAAACAGGCTTTGCCCTGGATGGAAAAATACCTTAAAATAAATCCTAAAGAACCGGCAGTATGGGAATTACTAGGTAAGATTTATGCTAATTTAGGAATGACCGAAAAATCAAAAGAAGCTTTTGATAATGCCGATAAATACAGATAGGATATAATAATTAATTTTTGTAACCCACAGCCCTTTTGTAAGGGATGTGGGTTTTTTATGAAATAAGGAGATTCTTATGTCAAACGTAAAAGAACCACAACCTCAGCAGATTAATATCGAACTTGGTGAAAAAGAAGCAGAAGGAATTTATTCTAATTTGGCAATTATTACTCATTCCCCCGCAGAATTTATAATTGATTTTACACGGGTTGTGCCTGGAGTACCAAAAGCACGTGTACTATCAAGAATAATTACTACTCCTCAGCATGCAAAGATGCTTATGCGAGCTTTAAAAGACAATATAGATAAATTCGAAGCTCGTTTCGGGGAAATTAAAATCGAAGGTCAACCAACTCCTCAGTTTGGTTTTGTTAATAATCCACCTAAAGAAGAAAAAATAAATTAGCAGCTTTTCTGCATGAGTTAATGCTATGATACGGGTTGCTAACTTAACTTTATAAAAATTACACACCAAACCTCCTCCTTGTAATAAATACTTTAGAAAGGCTGAATTATTAAATTGTAAAAAGAGCCACAGCAATAAAAATTTTATTGAGATAAAATTAATATTTGATTAGTTTATTTAATACAGTTCAAGATAATTTTTAGATTAATTGAGAAAATAAACATTATGTTTATTACCGAAAAATTTTTATTAAAGTGGTGTAAATGAGTAAAAAAAACATTACTGTAATTTTTCTCTCTTTGTTTATATTTAATAATATCTTTTCGCAGCAGCCAAGTATAAAGCTAAGTGTTTTTGCTGACTTATGTAGTATTGACTTTACTGCATTAGCTGCAACTAACAGTTTAAGCGGTCAACCTAGAGTGTTATTTGTGCAAATTTCGCCTAATAACTTGCTCGTTACATTGAAAGGGAAAATTGAATGGCAAAGAGATAAGAACTTTAGTTATGAGCCATTATTTAATTTTACTACTGAAGAGTTTCGTTCGCGTGATTTTTATAATGATGAACTGGGGATAACAATTAAAATAGCTAATTCTTCAGCGAACAGTGCTCTTGCAAATGAGAATATAAAACGGGGAAAACCTTCTGGCAATTACAGGCTGACATTTTCACTTTTTGACAGCAACGGAAATTATCTTTCGGAAGCAAGTACTATCTTGTCTTTTGCTAATCCATCACAAACAATTTCAATAATTTCACCACAGTCGGAAAGCCAACATAATGTTGGGTCTATCATTGCTATGTGGAATGAAGTTCCTTGCGCAGCATACTATACAATAAAAGCAAACGTAAGAACAAGTAAAAGTCAAACTTTAGAAGAAGCGCTAAACTCAGGCAATCCTTTAATAAATGATAAAAATGTAGGAAATGTAACTAGCGTAAATTTAATTGAGTACAAAGACAGAGAATTTTTACCTGGTCAAGAAGTAGTTTTACAAGTTAGTGCTTTTGTCCCAGGTGTCGGCGGTGGCACAAGGTATTACAGTAATATTGTTAATTTTTATTTGACAGAGGGTTCGGCTGTAACAAAAAATTTTGTGGATGAACAATTGGTTAGAATCGCCAATTTTTTGAGTAAATATTTATCTAACGACGTAATTGAAAAACTGAAAAAAGGCGAGATAACTAAGAATGAGTTAAAAATTACTACTGATGATGGCAGAGTATTAAGTTTTGTTGACTTAATGGATATTATCTCTAATCTCGAGAATGACCCACATTCAGTAATCGAAGTTAAATTTATTTCTAAGTAGAGGGAAAATGCTTAGGCGGTCTAAATCATTAGTAATTTGCGGTCTTGCAGCAATATTTATGTTGTTCTTGGGCAGTTATAATAACACAATATTGAATATTAATGATAATGAAAATTCACCTGTAGCATTAGTAAAAAAAATTGTAAAAGATGTTACCTATAGAACTGCAGTTAATAAAGAAGATTGGGAATTAGCTAAGATTGGCCAGCCGTTATTCGATGGTGGAGAAGTTAAGACAGGAGTTAAATCCTTAGCATTAATTCTTTTTACAGATGGGTCTGGCTTGCTTAGAGTTCGTGAAAGTTCAATTCTTCATATTTATGGAAAGACTGAGGATAAATTACTTAGAAAAAATACTTTTCTAGAGAAGGGGTTAATTGGTTTCGATGTTACCAAGCAGAAAGATGACGAATTTAAATTTACAACTCCAACTATTGTTGCTTCTATAAGAGGAACAGCAGGATTTATTTCATACGATAATGAAGATAGTACTACAATAATTTATTTAGATCACGGTATGGTGAACTTTCAACATATTCTTTCGGGTAAGAGCGGCACTATTTCTTCAGGCGTTTCAGCTAAAATCTTTTCAGATGGGAATATAACTTACGATAGCACTTCTACTCAATTAAAAAATACTTATAAATTCACAGAATCAATTAATTCTAAAAAAGTGATTATTAAAAGCAAGTATGGCACTTTTGAAATAAATTATTATTCAAATTAAGGCATGTGAGATAATCGTTGTTTTCTTAGAAAAGGAAACGTAATTAAAGATGATTAGAAAAAATAAACTAAGCCAGATTGTTAGAATTGCCTTTTTAATGTTATTCTGTAGAAGTTTAGTTTTTGCTCAAATTGATGAAATAATTACGTCAGTAACTATTGGAAATGCAATAGAAAAACAGCCGTTAAGTGTGACTATCCAGCTTAGGGATAATCCTAATATTAGTAGTGTATTTATTGCCTACAAGCCTTTTGGTCAAAATGAATTTATAAAGAAAGAGATGTTAATTACAGCAAATAATGCATCAATATTAATATCCGCTGATAATATTAAACCACCTTTCATAGAGTATTATTTTATAGTTGAATTTAAAGATGGCTCAACTAAAACTTATCCGAGCGGAATAAATCAAGGAGAATCACCATTCCAAGTTAACGTAAAAACTATTTCTGTGAAGGACAGCGGTGTAATTATACTAACTCCTAACAATGAAGATGAAATTGTAGTAGATGATTTTATTTTATCTATTTCTTTTATAAAAGCTGCTGATGACGTAGATATTAATGCAACAAAAATTTTTTTGAATAATGTGGATTTCTCATCAAAAGCTGTGAAATATGGCGATTTATTATTGTTTAATGCAAATGACTTGCTAAGTGCAATTAATTTTGGTAATAACATTATTAGAATTGAAATATATAACAAAGAGGGTAAGTTATATGACGAGTTAACAAGAAATTTTAAAATTGTTTCTAAAGAGCAGATACAAAGCGCTGCTAACAATTTGAGCTATAGTGGCACTCTTAGGATTGAAGGAAGGAACGAAGTATTTAATGATATATCAAAAGGCTACGAAAATTTTTCTGCCGACTTATATGGTTATTATGGTAATTGGAGCATTAATGGTAATGTCTATATTACAAATGAGGAGAAAAAATTTTTGCAGCCGCTAAACAGATTTTACTTTGGGATTCGCGCAAATGATTTCTTAAAAATTCAGCTTGGCGATGTTTACCCAAAATTCCCAACACTAATTCTTGATGGTAAAAGAATAAGAGGATTTAGCGGTGAGCTTAATTTAGGCTTCTTTAATATTCAAACTACCTTTGGAGAAATAACAAGAGCAATTGAAGGTAGTATACTTCAAAAATATACTTCGATTAATGTACCATTAGAATCAAATATAATTGCAATTAACGAAAGTAAATATGGCGCTTCATTTGCTAAAGTTAATTTAGGGACTTACAGCAGAAGTCTTTTTGCAATTCGACCTTCATTTGATTTTGGTGAAAATTTTCAATGGGGTTTTTCATATTTACACAGTAAAGATGACCCAACTTCGATTGAATTTGGTGCTAGACCCAAGGAAAATGCTGTGTTTGGGTCAGATTTAAATTTATTTTTAGACAACCAGAACTTTATTATCTCAGCGCAGGCAGCATTAAGTATAATTAACAATGATATTTCTACAGGAACTTTAAGTGATGCTCAAATTGATTCTGTTTTTGGTGCCAATAGTTTTTTCGATATCAACCCTAATTTGATTAAAGATATCAAAAATATTTTAGGACGTTTTATTACAGTTAATCAATATATTGGTCCATTAAATCCAGCAGAACTTTCCTCATTAGGTGCCGAGGTTTCAACAACTCTTAATTATTTTGCTAATACTCTAAAATGGAGTTACATATATCGCGGTAACGATTACGTTTCGTTTGGGCAAAATTTTCTTCGTACTGACGTAAAGGGCATTAATTTGTTTGATAGAGTACGATTGTTTGATAATCAACTTTTTGTATCAATAGGGTACGAGAATTTAAGTGACAATTTACAAAAGACTAAAGTGGCCACGACCAATTATATTACTTATAGCAGTTCTATTTCTTATTTCCCTCACTATGATTTGCCGAATATATCAGTTAGCTTTTTTAGATATAAAAATAATAATGGGTTGAATATAAATGATACTGTATACGGTAAATATGCAGTTGATGATATAACGAATCGTTTTTCTCTTTCAGCAGGGTTTAACTTTAAATGGAAAGTTAGGCATAACGCTTCATTTAGTTTATCTACTTCAAATAGAGAAGATAACAGCATCACAAATGCCGATGCTAAATACACATCCGCAGGATTTACAATTAATAGCTCTTGGCTAACTGAATTTAGTTCTACAATTAATGTTTTTTATTATACAAGTAAAGTTGCCCATAACAATTTTAACTATGTCACTCTGTCTTTAGGAGGTAAATACCGAATAATAAATAACAAACTTGAGCTTATTGCAACTTTAAGTCCAAGTTTTGGTGATTTTAAAAGACAAGCTTTAGATTTTTCTGCGACATACAATGTTATTCCCAATGTTGATTTTATTTTTCAGATGAGGTATTATAAAGTTGCAGGTCAATCGGCAAATACTATAGTAGGACTTACTTCACGGTTGACCATATAAGCATTGAAAATATTATTGATTAGGTTCAGTGAAAAAATTTTTGCTTTCAGATTTATTCATTTCTGTATTAACTGCAATTTTTGTAGTGTTTATTACCCAGCCGCAGTTTTTTCAAGTTTCTCTTTTAAAGGGTCTTGAATTAAAGACAATCGATGCTCGTTTTAAAGCAAGAGGCAGTATACAAATTGATTCCCCTAAAGTAATTATAGTGCAAATTTCAGATGAATCTTTTGAACAAATTTTACCACCAGATAATAAATGGCCTTGGCCTAGAAATCTTTTTTCTAAGCTTGTAGATAATTTAACTGCTGCAGGTGCAAAAGCTATAGGCATTGATGTAATCATGTCTTCGGGTGATAGAATCTCCGCTTTTAACGATTCATTGTTAATGTGCTCAATAAGAAAATCGGGTAAAGTTGTAGTTGCTGGTAAAATTAATGTTGAAGATGAGTCGTTAAAATTAGCATCATTGAAGAATCAAATGAAAAATAGAACAGCAAAACAGCGCTCTTTGAATTTACAGATGACTCAGGATTTTTCTAACGTAAAATTTAATTTTCATAATATATTTTTTGATGCTGATAAATTTGTAGGGTTAGTCCAAATACCAAGCGATGATGATGCAATTAAAAGAAGATACACACCTTTTATAAATTTTGGGTTGAATGATTCACTTTCACAAAAAATCCCTTCCTTTAGTTTTGCCTTGCTGAACAAATATTTTGGGAAGAATAGTTCTTATACTGCAAAAGATAGTGGAGATTACTTTGTGTATTTAGGACGCAAAATACCTAAGTACGATTCTGAATCGTTCTTAATTAATTATTATGGTGGTGCTCAATCTTTTCAATATTATAATTTTTTTGAAGTTATTGATGATAGCACAATAAAAGTAAAAGATGAGGTTGACTATAATACTGAACTAAATCAGTGGGATACTTATTTGCAGGAAGGAATTTTTAAAAACAAAATTGTTCTTGTTGGCTCAACAATGCCGGAAGATAAAGATATTTTTCCAACTTCGTTATCTATTAACGATAAAGAGGGCAGTAACCTTTTATGGGGCGTAGCAATTCATGCCACAGTAATAGAAAACATATTAAATAATAATTTTCTTTACAAACAATCTCAAACCAGCGAGGTAGCTGCTGCTGTATTATTAACCTTGCTTGTTTTCTGCTTTTCATCACTTACGAAAAAACTTAAAATTAAGCTGGGAATGTTATTAGAACTCGTCAGCATTATTTTTATTATACTGATTATCTATTCTATTTACTTATTAAGCGTTTATTTTTTTGTAAATAAAAATTATGTAATAAATGTTGTTACCCCTACCGTTGCTGTATTATTAGGTTATTTTACAAGCACAGTTAATAATTTTATAAAAGAGAGACAGAAAAACATGTTAATTAAAAACATGTTTAGTCAATATGTAAATAAATCTGTAGTTAATGAATTAATAGCTCACCCGGAAAGGTTAAAATTAGGCGGGGAAAGAAAAACCTTAACAATATTGTTTTGTGATATGGTTGGATTTACAACGATTTCCGAAAAGAAAGAACCCGAAGAATTGGTTGCACTGATGAACGTATTTCTTAATGAGATGTCAGAAATAATAATAAGTAATGATGGAACTGTTGATAAATTTTTGGGTGATGCTATAATGGCATTTTGGGGTGCACCAGTTCAAGTTAATGACCATGCATATAAGGCTTGTAAGACTGCACTTTTAATGCAGCAAAAATTAGATGGGTTTAAGCTGCTAAAAAGTAGCATTCCAGAAATTCAAATTAGAATAGGAATAAATACAGGCGAGGTAATCATAGGTAATATTGGCGGTGCAAAAAGATTTGATTATACTGTAATGGGGGATAATGTAAATTTAGCGTCAAGGTTAGAGAGTGCAAATAAAGAATATGGCACCTCTATAATGATTAGTGAAAACACTTATGAGCTTGTAAAAGATAAAATTGCGGTTCGTGAACTTGACTTGGTAAAAGTTAAAGGAAGAAAAAGCCCCACTAAAATTTATGAGATTATAGGTGAATTGGATAATCCACTTTCTGATGAAAAGTTAAAAAAACTTGAATGTTATTTTGAGGGTATGAAATACTATCGCAGTCATAATTTTAGTGAAGCCGTTAATTACTTTGAAAAATGTGTTAGTCAAACAAACGATCCTCCCTCTAAAGTTTACATTGAACGTTGTAAGCTATTTTTATCTAACCCTCCCGATTCTAATTGGGATGGCGTATTTGTCTTACAAAATAAATAGAATACTTTGAACCCAATTTATACGTTAGAAAAAATTAATATTGAATAAACATACTGAATACAAATAATAAACCCATTTGCTATCTCATCTTTCTTTTGCTAAGTGATTGTGTAAATACCAACTGAAATAAGCAGGCTTAACTTTTCAGAGACTTTAGACTCTTTGTTTATGATAATGACATTTTTTTTGTCACTTTAAGGAATGAAGCAGTCTTACACGTATAAGATTGCTTTAGTTTCCCGATTAAAAATCAAGTTCGTTTACAGTTACTGTCTCATTATTATTATTATAGACTTCTGGAATATTCACTTTGTCATTACCGTATAAACCTACCTGTCCGCAGACAAGCGAGAATCTATTATTTTTGTTTTAGATTCCACTTTCGTGGGAGAATGACAATAAGTGTATAAATAATTTTTCAGAAGTCTCTATAAGGTAATAAGGTCAGTTTTAGGGTTAGTCAGAGTTACTAAGATTTAGAAGAAAAAGACAAGGTTAAGAAACCTTATTTTTGAGTTTGCCCTTTAGATTTTACGACCTTAGTAACAAGTCAAATTCTTGGACCACTTTAAGCTAATTATCTTATTAAAAACTTAATTTCGGAGAGATTGGATAAGAACAATTTCGATATAGTTAATTTGTTTTTGGGGTTTTGAAAGTTTTGTATTTAGCAAAATAAGCTAATAAGGTTAAGTATTCTATAGTGTAGTTCTTACTAAGAAGTGGATAAATAAGGTATTAAATTAAACTCTTAGCAGTGATTAAAATAACGAAAAAAAATCATAGTATAATCTTTTGAACAAATAAAATGAAGCGGAGTAATCTATTAAAAAATAAGGGTATTACTTTTGCACTCTGTATATGTTAAAAAGTGCGGCTAATAAAAAAATGAAATTAGCAAACCAAGCGGTAAAAAATGGGTTCATTACACCGTTTTTTCCAAAAGCTTCACTTATCTTTGCAAAAACTAAGTAAATAAAAGTAATAGTTAAGTTTATTCCGAATTGAAGAGCGATTCCACCTTTTCTTTTATTCGTTGAAATTGGTATACCAAATAAAACCACAACTAGACTGGCAAATGCAAATGCTATTCTTGAATGATAATCAATCAGTATTTGTGTGGGGTCATTCCCGGTTTTTAACTGCTCGTTTGCGAAGTTTTTCAATTCGCTCAAAGTCATTTCTTCCGGCTTTTGCTGTTTTTTTATAACATCTTCTGGTTTGAAATGTAAATCGTTCATTTGAAGGCTTGTAAATTTTTTATATGTTTCGTTTGTATCAGTAAAAATACGTTCCGTACCGCTAAATAAATTCCACACTTTTTTAGTGGAATCATATTCCATTCTAAATGCGTCAATTCGTGAAGTCATTTTTGTAGTATTTTGAGGGTCGAAGTTTTGAATGCTTATTTGATATGCCTGGTTATTGTCAACATCATAGTGGTTAATGTTTACTATTCTGGTTCTAGTATCCTGGAAAAAAATATTACTCCCAATAAAAACCAGCCCTTTTTTCATATAGGTTTGTTCAATTTGTACTTTTCTTTTATTTGCTTCGGGGACTATATATCCGCCGAAATAAACTGCAATCAGACTAATCATCAATGAGGTAACAACAAATGGCGTCATGTAGCGGTAGAGACTAACTCCGCTAGATTTAATGGCAGTTAGTTCATTTAAATTTGCCATCCTGCTGGATGTAAATAAAGCTGCTAAAAGTACTGCAATTGGTAAAATTAAACGAATAATTTCGGGTAAGAAAACTGCATAATATTTTACAACTATAAATGTTGGGACTTTTTGATCGATAAAATCATCTAGATTTTCCATAAGGTCAATTACTATAAACAGCAAAGAAAATGTAACTATTCCAAAAAGTATTATTCGGAGGAACTGTTTTATTAGATATTTATCAAGAATTTTCAATTTCATTTTGAGCAAATCGCCAATTTTTTGGTACAAGCTTTGTAAGAAAATTAAAGTTCAGCTCGACTCTTTCTCTAGCAGTTTTTATTGTTAAATATATACCGAATAATAAAAACACAACATTTGCCGACCACATACCCCAGAAAGGTGATAATAAATCTCTGTCAGCTAATTTTTCACCACCAATTAGAAAAGCCCAATAGATTAAGAAAAAAATTAAGCTGATACCCGATGCTATTCCAAAACCCCCCTTTCTAATCATTGTACCAATTGGTGCGCCAATCAATACAAAAACAATACAAGCAAAAGGAATTGAATATTTTTTATGTATTTCTACCCAATAGCTGTCCATTTGTCGATTTAAATATTCAATATTATTCAGCATAGAGTTAATTCTGTTTTTATCTGCTTGTAAATTTTGGAAAGCTAATGAATATTTTTCGATGTTAATTTTGTTTGAGTTATTATTGGACAATTTATTTTCTAACATCTCATTTATTGCTTTTTTTAATTCTGTTAATCTTCTTTGCTTAATACTATTTAAACTATCAACTAATATTAGCATATCATGCGCACCTAATTCCCTATCATATCTTGGTCCGCCTGGAGTAGATTGTTCAAAAGTAAATTGGTCTGCCGGCAGGGCAATTTTATCTCTAATAAACTTTAGTCGTTTGTAGTTCTCTGGGTAAAAATTATCCGATTGATGAATCTCTCCATTATAAAGATCCATTATAATTTTTTTTTGACTCGGTATAAAATAAATTTTACCGTATTTGGCCGTTACAATATTTGTCTTTGATTGTGATGAAAAATCATAAATCGTAATATCCTTAATTTCATTTTGCTGCTGATTAACATCACGTACTAAAATTGAATAAGATGGAATTTCTTGTGAAAAAACACCCGGCACTAAAGATAATGTAGGTTTTTTTCTTGATATATCTTCCATTAACAACCTTGCAGCGTGGTTAGCGTCTGGATAAACGTGATTATTAAACTGAATTAACAGATATCCTATTATAATACTTACTAAAATTGGTGTTAACATCATTTTATAAAGACTTACACCAGATGCTTTCATTATTGCTATTTCATTGTTCTGAGCCATGCTGCCAAAAGCCATTAGGGTGGCAACTAAAATCGACATTGGTATAACTAATACAACCATCCATGCAAGGTTGTAAACAATTAATTTAACAATGACAACTAAACTGAGGCCTTTACCAATAAGTCTATCCGCAAATTTCATTAAGAACTGAAGAAGAAATACAGCGAACAATGTAAACACTGCAAAGAAAAAAGGTCCAACATGATTTTTTAAGATGTACTTAAACAGTATCATAATTTATTTTGGTTATTGCAATTAAATTATTATGCATCGTTAGCTAAAATCATATTACAAACATAATATAGCTTTTAAGTATGGTCAATTCCAAATATAAAACTTGAATACTGTGCAATATACATGTAAATTAGTAATCATAAAACCTAATTCATCTTGCCAATAATAGAAAGGGGACAAAGTGGAAGAAGTCATCAATTATATTAACTCTAACTTTAATAATTATTTGACGGAACTAAAAGAATATTTACGAATTAAAAGTGTAAGTGCGCTTGAATCTTATAAAGATGAGGTGGCAAAATGTGCCGAATTTGCAGCACAAAAATTAAAAGATGCTGGAATGAAGCGAGTAGAAATTTTTAAAACAGATGGAAATCCAATTGTATATGGAGAATGGTTAGAAGCTCAGGGTAAACCAACTGTCTTAATTTATGGTCATTATGATGTTCAGCCGGTTGACCCAATTGAACTGTGGAAAAGCGACCCATTTGAAGCCGAGATTAGAGATGGTAAAATTTATGCTCGTGGGGCTAATGATAATAAAGGACAACATTTTGTGCATATTAAAAGTGTAGAAGCTTTTTATAAGGTTACTGGTAAACTGCCAGTTAATGTGAAATTTATTCTCGAAGGCGAGGAAGAAGTAGGCAGCGTGAGTATAACAAAATTTATTAAAGAGCATAAAGATTTACTTAAATGTGATGCTGTTTTAATTTCTGATACAAGCATGTACGCAGAAGATGTACCTACAATATCTTATGGACTTAGAGGCTTATGTTATTTGGAAGTGCAAGTTACCGGTCCATCTAAAGACTTACACAGCGGCAGTTTTGGAGGTGCAGTTGCAAATCCAATAAACGAATTAGCAAAAATTATCGCAAAACTTCATGACAAAAACGGTAAGATTACAATCCCTGGCTTTTATAAAAATGTTATGAAATTAACCGCACAGGAGAAAGAAAATTTAAAGAAACTAAGATTTTCTGATAAAGAACTTGCTAAACAAGTTGGTGTAAAAGAACTATCTGGGGAAAAGGGCTATTCAACTTTAGAAAGATTATGGTCGCGTCCAACTCTTGATTGTAATGGAATTGTTGGTGGATTTATTGAAGATGGTGCTAAAACTATTATACCATCAAAAGCCTCTGCTAAAATTAGTATGAGATTAGTGCCAAATCAAAATCCAAAAGAAATTCAGAGGGAATTTATTAAATATGTTAAGTCATTGGCGCCTAAATCAATTACTGTTGATTTCAAGATTCATCATTATGGTTATCCTGTGGTAATCGATTTAAATACTAAAGCAATTAAAGCAGCATCAAATGCACTCTCAAAAGCATTTGGTAAGAAAACTGTCTATACACGTGAGGGCGGCTCAATTCCAATTGTAGTTGATTTTGTAAAGGAACTTAAATCGCCAGTAGTATTAATGGGTTTGGGTTTGGATACGGATGATATTCATTCACCAAATGAACATTTCCATATAAAAAATTTTGAAAGAGGAATTCTAAGCTCTGCATATTTCTTTGGTGAATTTGGAGGGTAGTTTTTAACTTAAAAAATGTTAGAGAGCTTGCTATGAAAAAAAATAGAATTTTGTTTTTGGTGCCTCTAATATTTTATTCAATTTATGGCTGCGGGGGTGGAGGAACCGGAGAAGGTGATGCAGCTAAAAATCCTGCTAAAGATAAAGCTATACAACAATATAACATTGGCGTTCAAAAAGAACAGACAAAAAATAGGTTCCCTTGCGATACAATTGCATTAAAAGAATATATCCTCCAGAACTACGAAGCCGGGACCTACTTAGTGGATTTTGATCGAACTTATACATTTAATATCCCTAAATCAGCAGTGATTTATTATAGAGATGGCGCGAACCAGTATATATTTGCTGTGATTGCAAAATCTAAACCAGGAGAGCGACATATAGAGACTAAAAATATCGTAGGCTTTGAATCAAGTTACATAAATCTTGATAGTACAAAATTGGGCACTGCCTTTTTTTATTTGACTTTGTTTGAATGCATAGATGGTGAAATTCATAGAATTTGGGAATCTGAAGTGCCAATTCATGGCGGATTTAACAGTATGTCTATTAAAACTTGGACCCCGCAGAACATTAAGTATGTTCAGTTGAATTATGAAGATGGAATAATCTCTGGCCACCGAAATTATAATTTCTTTTTGGTCGATGGTATTAGAAAACCGCCACATTTATTGGAAACTTACGTCGGCATTGTGCATAAAAGAACAATGGCTGATATTAACCATGACAAATATCCAGACTACTATGAATACATTTTCAGCAGTAAAGGATATTTGCCTGATTCGTTAACTGCTATTCGAGTTGTTGATTCAATACCTTTTTACTGGAGCACTAAACGACAACTTTATATTACCAATAGAAATCCAAGATGGTTTAGAAAATATTAATCAATCTTTACTTTGTTATGTACCAAGAAAAAAATAATAATGAAAGTATTGCTATGAGAAATGAAATGAATTTTAATATCGAGACAGAATATAATACCTTAAAGAAAGGTGTTGGCATAAGAGACATATCAAATTCATTAATTATAAAGCTAACTGGAAAGGATGCGTTAGATTACATTAATCGTATTTCTACAAATTACGTAAAAGATCTTCCACTAATGAGTTCAATTAATACAATATTTACTAACGAGAAAGGAAGATTTATCGATTCGACAGTTTTATTGAATATGGGTGACTATTATTTATTGATTGGGAATAGCGATAATGATAAAAAACTAAACGTGTGGATTGATAGGTACATAATTACAGAGGATTTAACAACAGAAATAGTTACTGATAAATATTTTATAGCTCAATTGTATGGCGCACAAACTTTATCTTTTTTGTCAATGATTTGTGGACAGGAAATTAAAGATTTACCTGATAAAAATATTAATTTCTATCAAACTGACAGCGTTGGTTTTTATTTATTTAAATACTTTATCAAAAAAGATTTTTATTCTTACTGCTTACTTACTGAAAAGAGCAATGAGAAAACATTAATCGATCACCTTTTTGAAAATAAAAGTGCATTTGATTTAAGGATAATAAGTGAAGAAACATTTAATATATTTAGAATTGAGGAAGGTTTGCCCTCTTACCCAAATGAAATTAATGATAAATATAACCCTCATGAAAATGGCCTTATTGATTTCGTGAGTTTTTCTAAGGGATGTTACATTGGTCAAGAAGTTATTGCTAGGTTAGATACTTATGATAAAGTTCAAAGAGAGTTAAAAGGAATTATATTTGAGGAAAATTATAATTTTGAATTACCAGAAACTCTGTTTGATGAGAACGATAATGAAGTTGGGGAACTTACAAGTGTAGCTGATTCGTTTTTACTGAATAAAAAAATTGGGTTGGCTTATATAAAAAAAAGATTTTTACAGGATAATTCACAAGCAGAACTAAAAACGTTATCAAGCAAAAAAATAATAATTAAAATAATTAAGCTTCCTTTTTCAAATGAAAATTTATACTAAGACAGGTGATAGTGGTTTGACTTCGTTGTTTGGCGGTCAGCGAGTTTGGAAAAGCGACCCGCGAATAGAAGCCTACGGAACTATAGATGAGTTAAATACATTCTTAGGGCTGGCCTTATGTGAATTGAATGAAAGGGAACTAATTGATGTTATTAAAAGTATACAGCATGAATTATTTATTGCTGGTTCGGATTTAGCAACTCCATTAGAAAAAGACAGCAAAGTAAATGTGCCGAGAGTTACTGCTGAAATGTCAACTCGGCTTGAAAAATTAATTGATGAATACGATTCAAAAGTTCCGCCGCTAAATAAGTTTATATTGCCGGGCGGCACAAAAGCAGCTGCTGTTTTACATATAGCCAGAACTATATGCAGAAGAGCCGAAAGAAAAGTGGTTGAATCAAGTTTTGACTTTGACATTGGTGAGAATATTAAGATATATTTAAATCGTCTTTCCGATCTTTTGTTTGTTCTTGCTCGATATGTTAATAAAATAAACGATACTCCCGATATTTTTTGGGAAAAATGAACAGATATAAGTCCTGTAATTTTGGGGGTGACTTTGGTTTCGACGAAGTTATTAGTTCTTTGAATTGCATGCCGTGTTATCCGTAGACACGTTAAACGACGGTAAAAAAATAAACGGCGAATATAATTACGCCCTTGCTGCTTAATTAAAAAGCAGCCGCTCTGTTTAATCTTTCATACCGGGTTAAATGAGAGCGCCGATTAGGTATGATAGCCGATTCGAGCTTCCGGGTAGAAAAGGCGAATCTTTTACCGGAATAGTTTCGATAGTAACCTGCCTATCGGTTTTATCGAAGCGAAACTTAATGATAGGCTAAGCATGTAGTAATTCACTGAAAAATAACTTCGGACGCGGGTTCGACTCCCGCCACCTCCACACTTCAAATTAATTAAGCGCTTGACCACTATCCTTAAAGCCAGCTTCGATAAAATTAAGTCAAAAAGATTATTAGAACGAAAAGTAAAAGAACCGCTAACTAATATTTTATTGTTTCAAACTACAGAATTAGAATTAAAGGTCTCATGAGTGACAAAGCAAAGTTATACTTTAAAAGCAAGCAGAGTAATGACTATTACTCTCTTCTAAAATTATTTATGATTTCAAAATTATTTTGAACATAGCCGAACCATGCAGCGGTCAAATTTAATTTTTAGCTAATTTTATTGCATTCAGCTTATTATTGAATTAAATTTGTTCTCATCATGAAAAAATTTTCGTTTGTAAAACTTCAGGCGAGCGGTAACGATTTTGTTCTTTTTGATAAAAAATTAAATCCGGAGTTGTCTTTAAATTCACAGATTATAAGTCAAATTTGCAGCAGAAGATTTGGTGTAGGAGCTGATGGGGTTCTTGTTTTTTTGGCAAAGGAGAATTACGATTTTGCTTTAGAATATTATAATGCTGATGGCTCAAGCGGTGTTTTATGTGCTAATGGTGCAAGATGTGCTATTAAATATGCAAGTTTGATGAATTTATTAAAAAATGACAGCGCTAAATTTACAGTTAATGGATTTGATTATTCCGGTAGCGTTGTAGATGATAGAGTGAAATTTAATCTGAATAAACCGAGCAAAATAAAATTAGATTTTAAAATAAAGGCAGCTGGACAGCTAATTAACGCTTGTTTTGTTGACACGGGCGCACCACATGTTGTGATTGATATTAAAGATGTGCTTGAAAGTAAAGAAAATCTTCGTTCTTTTTATAGAACCATTGATAATTTTCCTGCTTTTCAAATAGGAAGAGAAATTAGGTATTCGAGGGATTTTAGTCCAAATGGTACAAATGTTAACTTTTTCACTGTAGCTGATGGTTTAATTTATATTAGAACTTATGAACGTGGCGTAGAAGATGAAACTTTATCGTGTGGAACTGGCTCGGTTGCAACGGCAATAATTGGCTATTTAAAATATAACTTAGCTCCACCAATTAAATTGAAAGTTAAAAGCAACGATTTGCTGGAAGTAGATTTTAGTCTAACAAATGAAAAACAAATAAATAATGTTTCTTTAACAGGTCCAGCAGTCTTAATATTTAATGGCGAATTAACAATTTAGAAAGAGGAAATATGGCTAAAGTAATATTCTCAATACGTTATAATATTATTCCGCAAAAACGTGAGGAATATTTAGATGTTGTAAAAGAACTGAAAAGTATCATTAAAGCAGAAGGTCTCGAAAGCTATTCTGTATATGAACATAAAAGTAAAGCTAATTCTTTTGAAGAAATTTATGTCTTCAGCAGTCAAGAAGCATACGAGAATTTTGACGATAATGCCGACGAGAGGATTGATATCCTAATGACCAAATTATCTGATATGATTAAAGAGCAGTCAACACAATATTCCACGCTAATTGAGGTAACAAATTAAAATTAGCCAATACTTATATTATTTTTTTATCAAATTTAATTTGCTGCCCAGTAATAATAAGTCTCAATGGAAAGGATAGGCAATGTATGAATATGTTGGTGCGATTCATATCCATTCAACTTTTTCTGATGGTTCAGGTGATGTGAAATCAATAGCGCAAATAGCTGATGAAGTAGGATTAGATTATATACTTCTTACAGACCATAACACTTTGCGGGCATTAAATGAAGGCTTTGAGGGATGGTATGGGAAAACACTTTTGTTAGTTGGCTGTGAGATTAACGATAAGGAAAATAAAAATCATTATTTAGCTTTTAGGATTAATAAAACGTACTCAACTCGGCTGGCAGCATTTGAATATGTGAGAAAAATAAAAGAGGAAGGCGGAATAGGATTTATTGCCCATCCTCACGAAAAAAGATCCTCGATGAAAGAACACCCGCCTTATCCTTGGACAGAATGGTCTTCAGAAGATTTTACAGGGATTGAAATTTGGAACCATATGTCGGAATGGATGGAAGGCTTGACTGAAGAGAACAAATACAATTATTTCATGCATCCATTGAAATCAATTAAAGCACCTAACGAACAAACGTTAAGAGTTTGGGATAGACTGAATCAAAAACGCAGAGTTGTAGGTATTGGTGGTGTCGATGCCCACGCACACAAAGTAAATTTACTTGGTTTTTTTGAAGTTGAAGTTTTTGCTTATAAAGTACTGTTTAAGTCTATTAGAACGCACATTTTAATTGATAAAAAGATTGAAATCCCTAAGAATACCAGAGACATTCAAACTGCAAAACATTTAATCTACAATGCTCTAGAAAAAGGGAATTGTTTTGTCTCTAACTTCTATCATGGCGATGCTTCAGGTTTTCGCTTTTTTGCTGAAAAAGGGAAAAAAGTTTACCAGATGGGTGAAAATATACCTTTAGGTAAAGTCAGTTTAAGAGTATTATTGCCCAATATTTTTGGCACAATTAAACTCCTGAGAAATGGTGATGTAATCGATAGTTTAAATGACTTTGAGGCTAAATTTAACATTAAAGAAAAAGGTGCATACAGAGTTGAAGTTTATCTTAATGACAACGCGTGGATTTTTTCAAATCATATTAGAATTGGTTTATAAGATTTATTAAATTTTGCTTCATTTTTTCCAAATTTATTATAGGTGATTAAGTGTTAGAAAAGAAAAAAAGGATTACTAAAAAAGAAATTAAACAAGATAAGCTGGTAACTACATACTATAAAGTAGTTGAATTTTATCAGCAAAACCAGCTTAAAATATTCATTACAGGCGGTATCATTATACTATTGATTGCTGCCTTAGTACTATATAACAATAAACAGAAGAAAGATGATCTTCTTGCCTCAGCGTTGTTGGCTAAGGTAATTCCTTTATATGACTCAGGCGATTATACAAAAGCAATAGATGGTGACAAAACACAGAACATAATTGGTCTTAAAGAGATTGTTAAGAACTATGGTAGTACAGAAACTGGAGAGACTGCAAAAATATATTTAGGGAATTGCTATTACTATACTGGTAAATCAGACTTAGCGTTTACTACATTTGACGATTACGGTGGAGATAATCCTATCTTAAAAGCAGCTGCGCTAGCTGGTAAAGCTTCCTGTTTAGAAGATAAAAAAGAATTTGAAAAAGCAGCTAAACTTTTAGCAGACGCTGAAAAAATTTCTAAAATTAACCCGGCAAATTCGGAATATTTATTAAGAGCTTCCGAAGATTTCATTAAAGTAAACCAAAAAGAAAAAGCGAAAGAACTGTTAACCAAAATTAAAAACGAATACAAAAATACAACCGCAGCTCAACAAGTAGAAAAGTACATGGTTCAGATTGAAAGTTAAGAATTCACAGTATTTTAACTAAAAACCTAAAAAAGCCTTAATTTCTTTTCCTTGATTTTATAGTAAGGCGTCTCTATATTTTCATACAAAGTAAACTAATAAAAGGAACTATGGCAGATACATCAGATTTTAGAAATGGATTAATCATAAAATTTAAAAATGATCCTTACGTTATAGTAGAATTTCAACACGTCAAACCTGGTAAAGGCGGCGCATTTGTAAGAACAACCCTTAAAAATCTTAAAACAGGAAAAGTTTTGGACAATACTTTTCGTTCTGGCGAGTCAGTAGAAATTATTCGTGTCGAAAGAAGAAAGTATCAATACCTTTATCGAGAACCTGCTGGATTTGTATTAATGGACAACGATACATTTGAACAAATTACTGTGCCGGAAAAATATTTTTCGGAAACAAAAGATTTTTTAAAAGAAGGTGAAGAAGTTGAACTTCTTGTTGATGATTCTGACCAAATAATTTCTGTTGATATACCAATTTTTGTTCAATTAAAGGTAGTACAGACCGAGCCAGGCTTAAGGGGCGACACAGCAACCAACGTTCTGAAGCCAGCTATTTTAGAGACTGGTGCGCAAATAAATGTTCCTCTTTTCGTTAACGAAGGCGATATACTAAAAGTTGATACGCGGACAGGGGAATACGTAGAAAGAGTTAAAAATTAATCTGTAGGCGATATGGATATAAATCTAATTAAACGACTAATTAAAATAGTCGAACAAAGTAATATCACCGAATTTTCCGTGCAAGAAGGTGATTTGAAAGTTAGAATTTCTAAAAACACTAATTCTAATTCGCAAGCAAAATATCAAGTTGTTACTGAAGCATTACCTCAAGCAAATCAATTGTCTACTCCTGCAAATGTTGAACTGCAAAAACAAGCATCGACAGAAAAAGAAGTAGAAACAAGTATCAATTTACATGAAATACGCTCGCCAATTGTTGGTACTTTTTATAGAGCTCCTGCACCGGATGCAGACCCGTATGTACAAGTAGGAGATACTGTTTCGCCAGGTACAGTCCTTTGCATTGTAGAAGCAATGAAACTAATGAACGAAATAGAAAGTGATGTTAGCGGTAGAATTGTAAAAATTTTGGTCGAAAATGCTACGCCAGTAGAATACAATCAACCTTTATTTCTTATTGAAAAAATATAAGCGTTTAAACTTGTTCGACTTCTCAAATTTATGGTGGAATTTTGTTTAAGAAAATCTTAATTGCCAACCGCGGTGAAATTGCCTTAAGAATAATTAGAACATGTAAAGAATTGGGCATTTCTACAGTTGCAGTTTATTCTGAAGCTGATAAGGACTCACTTCATGTTGTTTTTGCGGATGAAGCAGTTTGTATCGGTCCACCCCCAAGTGCTTCCAGTTACCTGAAAATTCCAAATTTAATTTCTGCAGCATTAATTACTGGAGCCGATGCAGTTCATCCTGGTTATGGATTCTTAGCAGAGAACGCAAGCTTTGCAGAAATATGTAAGGATTCTAATCTTACTTTTATAGGACCGGAGCCTGATTCTATAAGAAAAATGGGGGATAAAGCTTTTGCAAAAGAGACGATGAAAAAAGTAGGTGTGCCAGTTGTTCCGGGAAGCGATGGAGTAGTTAAAGATATTGAAGAAGCTAAAAAAATTTCTTCTCTTATTGGTTACCCTGTCATGCTAAAAGCTTCCGCAGGCGGCGGCGGTAAAGGAATGAGGATCGTATGGGAAGAAAAAGAATTGCAGAAGGCTTTTCAAACAGCAAGCTCGGAAGCTGAGGCTGCTTTCGGCGACCCTTCTCTTTATGTTGAGAAGTTTATTGAAAATCCACGTCACGTTGAAATTCAAGTAATGGGTGATAAGCATGGAAATATTTATCATTATGGTGAGAGAGATTGCACAGTTCAAAGAAGACATCAAAAGTTAATTGAGGAATCCCCTTCACCTGTTGTCGATGAACAATTAAGAAATAAAATGGGAGAAGCAGCTATACTCGGTTGTCAAGCAGTTAATTACATTGGTGCTGGCACTGTTGAGTTTTTAGTAGATAAACACTTAAACTTTTACTTTATTGAAATGAATACTAGAATTCAAGTTGAACATCCAGTTACAGAAATGGTGCAAAATTTAGATCTTATCAAACAACAAATATTAGTAGCAGCTGGAGAAAAAGTTTCTGAACTGCCTCATCAGCCTGTAGGCCATGCATTCGAGTTTAGAATTAATGCTGAAGATCCAGAAAATAATTTTAGACCATCACCCGGCAAAATCAAGTATTTACATTTCCCGGGCGGCTTCGGTGTTAGAATTGATTCACATATTTACAACGAATATGTTATCCCTCCTTTTTATGATTCATTAATTGCTAAAATGATTGTTTGGGGTACGGATAGAGCTCATGCAATTTCTAGGGCTAAAAGGGCTTTTGAAGAATGTACAATTGAAGGTATTAAAACAACTATCCCTTTCCATAAACAAGTACTTGATAATGAAGTATTCAAAAGTGGTCATTACGATACATCATTTATAGAAAAACATTTTAATAATATTAAGAGGTGATTATGAACATACCAGAACAATTAAAGTATACGAAAGAACACGAATGGATTAAAGTAGAAGATAATATAGGTATAATTGGAATTACCGATTATGCACAGAGCGAACTTGGCGATATTGTATATGTTGATATTAGTTCTGAACTAACAGAAATTGTCAAAGGTAAATCTTTCGGTACTATTGAAGCAGTTAAAACAGTAAGTGAATTATATGCGCCCTGCTCTGGAAAAGTAATTGAAGTTAACTCAAAATTAAACGATGAGCCACAATTAATTAATACTGACCCTTATGGTGAAGGCTGGATCATCAAAATTCAATTAAAAGATAATAGTGAATTAAATGACTTGCTGGACGCAAAGTCCTATGGTGAACAAATAGGCCAATAGCACAAATTTCGTGGTACGGGTTTTATTTAATTTCTAGTTATAAATCGCCCTTAAAGTAAATGGGCGATTTTTGTTATATTCGTAAAAAAACGTTGTTTAAAATGACACATTCACAAAAAATATTAATTCTTGATTTTGGCTCTCAATATACCCAATTGATTGCAAGGAGAATAAGGGAGAACAATGTTTATTCTGAAATTCAACCCCATAATTATCCATTAGAAAAAATTAAGTTGCATAAACCCAAAGGGATTATACTATCAGGAGGTCCGCAAAGTGTATATGACCAAGATGCACCTCAAATTGATAAAAAGTTATTTGAACTCGACATTCCAATACTTGGTATATGTTTTGGGTTACAATTAATAGCTAAAGAGTTAGGCGGAAAAGTTGAACCTGCTATAAATAGAGAGTATGGCAAGACAGAATTTGAAATATTACAAACGAACGAACTTTTTAAGGATGTAAATACAAAGTCAACTGTGTGGATGAGCCATGGTGATTTGGTAACTGAACTACCAGAGGGTTTCATTATAAACGGGCGTTCAGAAAATTCTCCTATTTGTGCGGTTTCTAACTCATCGAAAAAAATTTACGGTTTGCAATTTCACCCAGAAGTTTCTCATACTGAATTTGGTAATAAAATATTAACCAATTTTTTGTTTAACATTTGCAAATGCTCTCCGGATTGGTCACCTAAAAGTTTTATCTCTGCAGAAATTGAAGATATAAGAAAAGAAGTTGGAAAAGATTATGTTATTTGTGCTTTGAGTGGCGGCGTGGATTCTTCTGTGGCAGCAGTTCTTGTAAGCAAGGCCATTGGTGAAAGGTTAATTTGTGTTCATGTAGACACTGGCTTAATGAGAAAAAATGAAAGTCACAACATTATAAAGTTATTTAACGATAATTTGAAATTGAGAATCGTCCATATCGATGCAGCTGAATTATTTTTATCAAGATTAAAAGGAATTGCCGACCCAGAACAAAAAAGAAAGATTATTGGGAATGCATTTATTGAAGTTTTTGAAAAAGAGGCAAAAAAATATCCTGACGTAAAATTTTTAGTACAAGGGACTCTTTATCCAGATGTAATAGAGTCAGTCTCGGTTAAAGGAAAATCAGCTACAATAAAAACTCATCACAATGTAGGCGGATTACCTGAGAAGATGAATTTAAAATTAATTGAACCTTTTCGTGAACTTTTTAAAGATGAAGTAAGAAAAATTGGACGAGAGTTAGGATTGCCGGAAGATTTTATAAACAGACATCCTTTTCCCGGGCCTGGACTTGCAGTAAGAATTTTAGGTGAGGTTACAAAAGAAAAATTGGAAATCTTACGTCAGGTCGATGAAATTTATATCAACGAGATTAAATCAGCTAATATTTATAATCAAATATGGCAAGCTTTTTCGGTGCTTTTGCCGGTGCGTACAGTTGGAGTAATGGGTGATTTCAGAACATACGAAAATGTAATTGCGTTAAGGGCTGTTACCTCTACTGATGGAATGACAGCAGACTGGTACAGATTTGATTATGCCATTTTAGAAAATATCTCAAACAAAATTATTCGTAACGTTAAAGGTGTTAATCGTGTTGTTTATGATATTTCATCTAAACCACCTTCAACAATTGAATGGGAATAACATGAGAAACCGCGCACTTTTGTGATTAATTTTGTAAAGCCTGTGTGAATTAAATATTCATTTATAATTTATTTATCCTTATTGTTCGTAGCTGGCTTAACTAACATTAATGCTGCTTTCCGAGTCAAATATTTCTAAATGAGAAGTTTGAATAAAAATCTACTGATTTCTTTATTTTTTATTATATTGAAATATATTATTCTACTTTAAGTACTAATGAGAGTAAAAGAACTTCCGAGCGACGACCGTCCACGCGAGAAATTAATTTTACGCGGTCCACAAAGCTTAAACGATGCCGAATTGCTGGCAATAATTTTAAGAACAGGCACAAAGGGTAAGTCTGTTATTACACTTGCGTATGAGGTATTGGCTAAATTTGGTAATTTGAATTTGCTTTTTTCTCAGACTCTTGAATCTATAAAGCGTATACCAGGCATTGGGAAAGATAAAGCAGCAACACTAATTGCAGCCTTTGAACTTTCTCGGCGTGTAGATTTTCAAAAGAAGTGGGAATCCAATAAAAAGATAAAATCACCTCAGGATATAGCAGAAATTTTTATCCCAAAATTAAGGGATGAAATGAAAGAGTTTTTTTATGTGGTATGTTTAAACTCTGCAAATTCTATCATTAAATCAGAGAAGATCTCAGAAGGGACATTAAACTCTAGCTTAGTTCACCCACGAGAAGTATTTAAAGTAGCAATAGACAATCGCTCAGCAAATATAATTTTGATTCACAATCATCCCAGTGGTAATTTAGAACCGAGTAATGAAGACATAAAAATCACAAAAAACATAGTTGAAGCCGGGAAAATATTGAATATTGGAGTGTATGACCATTTAATAATTGCAGGGAACAATTATCTCAGTTTTGTTGAAAAAAGATTAATATAAAATTAATTTTTATTAAAATTTTGTTGAAAACAAACGAATTCTCATCGTTTTTGAAAAAAAAGTGTTATATTAAAAGGTATATAATTCATATTAAACAACAACTTAAAGGAGGAATAATATGGTTAAATTAAAAAAAGCACTAAGCTCGGCTGTTGTGATAGCATTGTTTGCCGGAATGGTTGGCTTTGCTGGATGCAGCGGAGTTAGCGAGGAACAAATGGCAGAACTAGAAGCTCTCCGTTCTGAAGTGAAATCCCTTGAGAAAGAAGTTAATTCACTGAAAAGTGAAAAAGCTTCTTTGGAAAGAGAAATTGCCGAAAAAAATGCTAAATTAGATCAATGCGCAAAGCTAAAAGAAGAAACCAAAAGTAATCTTCAAAAAATGGGAATGTAATTAAAAGTTTATTAAAAAATCTAAGGAGGAAATAAATGAAAGTTCTCAAATATCTATCGTTGTCCGCCATCTTATTCCTCGTTATTTCTGCCAATGTTTTTGCGCAAGATCATGAAATGACAAAAGAGGAATGGCAAAACGAAATGAATCGCCTTACCGAGCAGAAGGCTTCACTAACTTCTGAATTAAATTCATTGAAAAACGATGTAGCTAATTTAAAAAGTACAAGAGATGGTTTACAATCTTATGAAGATTGTATTAGTGAACTATATGCCTTAGTTGGTGCAACAAAAGCTGATGTAGATAATTTTAGGAGTCAACTTAATGCACTAAGTCAAAAGATTGATAATAAGGTAGAACCAAAAGAAGATCGTCAGGCTGAGCTTGATGCTATGAAGAAAAATAAAATTAGTGCACTGCCGGAATTTTATGATATGGTACATAATCAACTTCAAAGAAAATTAGATGCTTGGATTGTTGCTCCAAAAGAAATTATGTATACTGTTGTAAAAGGTGATTGCCTATGGAACATTGCAAAGAAAAAAGATATTTATGATAATCCATTTGCATGGCCAAAAATTTATAAGTCAAATAGAGACCAAATTAAGAACCCAGATCTTATATATCCTAAACAAGTATTTAAAATTCCAAATTTAACGGAAGAAGAAAAAGCAAAGTATGATAAAATTAGAAGAAATTACAAACCAGCTCCGCCGGCACAAACTGGGAAGTAATTATTTATGATTATTAGAAGATTTCTATGCAAAGCCCTTTTCATTTTGTGGAAGGGGCTTTTTATTTATTAAGGAGGAATTTAATACGCAGATAGAGAAAACTATTAAATTAGATAATGTCGACTTGGTATCATTGCTTGGATTCAACGATACTAATATTAAGCCAATTGAAGAAAGATTTACTGCTAATATTACTGTACGGGGAGATACAATTTACCTGCAAGGGGTTCAAGAGGAAGTTGAAGCAATAGAAAAAATTTTTAAAGAAATGGTCTTTGTCCTCAACACTTCAGGCAAACTCCAGCCCAATGATGTCGATACCATTATTGATTTAACACTTCAAGGTAAGGAAATAATAAGTAATAATGAGTATGATAATATAATTTTGTACTCAAAAAAAGAGGTTATAAAAGCAAAAACCCCAAATCAAATTAAATATTGGCAAAGCGTAAAAAACAACGATATTTGTTTTGCGATTGGACCAGCTGGCACCGGAAAAACTTATCTTGCTGTTGCTTTTGCAATTGCCGCACTTAAAAAAGGAATTGTCAAAAGAATTATTTTAGCAAGACCAGCAGTAGAAGCAGGGGAAAGTTTGGGCTTTTTACCTGGTGACCTTAAAGAAAAGATTGATCCGTATTTACGGCCTCTTTTTGATGCCTTGCAGGATATGTTACCTGCCGACCAATTAAAGATGTATCTTGAAAAGGGCATAATTGAAATTGTGCCGCTTGCTTATATGAGAGGAAGAACACTTAATAATGCTTATGTAATTTTGGATGAAGCTCAAAATGCAACTCAGATGCAAATGAAAATGTTCCTTACTAGATTAGGACCCAACTCAAAGTCTATAATTACTGGTGATATTACTCAAGTTGATTTGCCATCGTTATCCCAAAGCGGTTTAATTCAAGTAAAAGAAATTTTGAAAGACGTAGAGGGGGTTGCTTTTGTATACTTTGATAAAAATGATGTTGTGCGTCATAAGTTAGTTAAAGATATTATTGATGCCTATGAGAAACACTATAATGGTAATTCAGAAAAGAAAACTAAAAATGGTCAGTAAGAATTGAAAGATATTTTTACTCAAGAACTTAAAGCTTTTTTGCTTTCCTCCCAGTACTTATCCATTTCGGTTAATGTAGTTTCGGTAATTGATTTACCATTTTCTTTAAGCCTTTTCTCTATATAATTAAAACGTTTTATAAACTTTTCGTTACTAAGTCTTATTGCATTTTCTGGATTAATACCAAGAAATCTGGCATAGTTGGTTAATGCAAAAAATAAATCTCCAACTTCTTGTTCTAATTTTGACTTATCATCAGAATCTTCCATACTTTTCATTTCATCAATTTCTTCGATTACTTTTTCCCAAACATCTTTTTTATTATTCCAATCAAAACCCACCTTGGAAGCTTTCTCTTGAAGTCGGTAAGCTCTTGCTAATCCAGGCAAATTTTTAGGTACACCCTCAATAACAGAGTTTCTACCTTCTTGCATTTTTATTTCTTCCCAGTTTTTCGCAACCTCATTAGGATTTTTAACTTTAACCTCTCCAAAAATATGTGGGTGCCTGCGAATCAGTTTTTCTTTGATTGTATCAATTACATCATCTATGTTAAATTTTTTTTGTTCTTCTGCAATAACTGAATGAAAAAGAATGTGGAGAAGCAAATCACCAAGCTCACTTTTCATTTCTTCATAATTTTTTGTATCAATAGCTTCTAATAATTCGTATGTTTCTTCTAATGTAGCCCCTTTAATGGAATCATGAGTTTGTTCTTTATCCCACGGGCATTCTTTTCTCAGGCGCCTCATAATGTTGATCAATTCGTTAAATTTATCGCCGGTCATTTTTTCTCCTTGTTGTAAATAGATAGAGTATAATTTCTTAAAATAATTTTCAAAATATTAAGTGGAAAAATAATAAACATATTTTTATATATGTGCAGATTATTTTTGAGAGATTAACATGGTAGAAGAAAAATTAAAAGAATTGGGTATTGAACTTCAAGAACCGCCGAAACCATTGGCAGCGTATATTCCAGCTAAAAGGATTGATAACTTGGTATATACAGCTGGGCAATTGCCGTTAAAAAATGGAAAACTTCTTCACACTGGGAAAGTAGGTTACGAAGTAACTGAAGAAGATGCTGTTGAATGTGCTAAGCTTAGTGCTCTTAATTGCTTAGCAGCAATTAAATCTGTAATTGGTAGCCTAAATAAAATTGAATCGATAGTTAAAGTTACTGTATTTGTTAGCTCTGCTGTTGGTTATACAGGGCAACCTAAAGTAGCAAACGGAGCCTCAGAATTTTTAAGCAGTGTATTTGGTGAAAGTGGCAAACATGTAAGAAGTGCAGTCGGGGTAAGTGAGTTACCGATGAACGCACCTGTTGAAGTAGAAATGATTGTTAAAGTTGCTCAATGAATGTTTTTAAAATTGACTTGATTTACTGCTTATTTAATCTTAATATTTTATAGTAATTAATTAGCTTAATTGTTAAACTCTCTGTTGAGGTTGACGATGAAAAAATTATCAATACTGCTTTTGTTTGCTGCATTTTCAATTATAAATGCTCAGTTTAAGAACCAAACCAATGATCTTGTCGATATAAGGTCAAGTATGATCAACAATAACACCTCAAATTTATTATTTGGTTTTTTTAATCCGGCGAATTTTCAAATGCACCATTCGTTTAGCATGTCTTACTCAACCTTTGGCGGAGGTGGCTTGGCACTTAGCACTTATACCAATAGCATGTTTTATAAGTTTAATGATAAATTAAATTTACAAGCTGATATTAGTGTTGTTAATTCACCCTATAATACTTTTGGTTCTCAATTTACTAAACAGCTAAATGGAATTTATTTAAGTCGTGCCATGCTTAATTATACCCCAACTAAAAATATGTCTATTTCAATCGAATACAACCATCTACCGTATAATCCTTATTATTATGGTTATGACCCTTTTTTTAGAAGCAATTATTTTTTCAATAACCCGCCTAACGAGAAATAATAAGGGAAATTCTTTAATTTAGATAACCGAGTTTAGCTCGGTTATTTTTTTACTATTCGGCTTGCGTAGTTTGAAAAATCCTCATCAAAAAAATAAAGACAAAGTAGATTTAAGGACATCAACAATTAATTTATTGTTGAACGTGGCTATTTTTGTACTTTTTGCGGTTATTATTTATATGTCTTTTTCTTTATATGTTAAACTTCATGGCACAGCAAAAGACCTTAGTGAAAATTTTGGTAGTCAAACGCCATCAGACATAATTCAAGTGGAAGTATTGAATGGATGTGGAGTTAGTGGTGTTGCCGATAGATTTACTGATTTTTTACGCAACAATAATTTTGATGTTGTTAACGTGGGCAACTATATTGCGTTTGATATAAGTAATTCGTTGGTAATTGACCGAATTGGTAATATGGCAAATGCATATAAAGTTGCTAAGGCTCTTGGTATCAGCAATAATAATGTAATTCAACAATTAAATAAAAATTATTTTTTAGATGTAACTGTAATCATAGGAAGAGATTATTTTAATTTGAACCCATTAAAGTGAGGTGAAATTGGATTCACTAAAATTTTGTTATAAAATAACTGAACTTATTAAATCAAAAAAAGGTTATGATATTAGAATACTTGATTTAAGAAAATTATCTTCAATCGCAGATTATTTTGTTATTTGTTCTGCCGACTCTGAACGCCAAGTTAAAGCCATTGCCGATGAGATTGATAGAAAATTAACTGAACAAGGTATCAAAAATTCCCACAAGGAAGGTTATGAAGCACTTAATTGGGTTTTACTCGATTACTTTGATGTTGTTGTACATATATTTAGAGTCGAAGCTAGAAATTATTATAATTTAGAACGGCTTTGGGGTGATGCACCTGCCATTACTATAAAAGACAATGGATAGTATAATATTTTCTCAAAATCACTGGAGCTATCTTGAAGAACTACTTAACGCAAATATTTAATGAGCTATGTGATAAACTCTCATATCTTAGAAACGTAAATATAACTTTTACTGTACCTGCTAATAGTAATTATGGTGATTATTCCACTAACATTGCAATGACTTTAGCTCGCATACTTAAAAAACAACCATTAGAAATTGCTAAAGAAATTATCTCCAATCTTGAGTATGATAAATCAAAAATAGATAAAGTGGAAATTGCCGGCGCAGGCTTTATAAATTTTTATTTTAACAAAAAATTTGTGCCTAATATAATTATTCAAGTTAATTCTGAAGGAGACAACTTTGGAAGAACTGATAAGCATAAAGGGAAAAGAGCAAATGTGGAATTTATTTCTGCTAATCCTACAGGACCATTAACAGTTGGGCATGGCAGAAATGCAGTGGTGGGTGATACAATTGCAAATTTATTGGAATGGATTGGTTATTATGTCGATAGGGAATATTACTTTAATAATGCAGGCAGACAAATGCGCATCTTGGGTGATTCTGTTAGACTGCGATATTTATCCCTTATACATAAATCAAATCAAAATCTTGAACTCCCTGAAGATTATTATCAAGGAGAATATATAAAAGAAATTGCTCATAAAATTTATGATGAACATGGTGATAAATACAAAGATGAACCTGCCGAGGGGATTTTCAAACAAGTTGCTGAAAAGGAAATTTTTGACAACATTAAAAATACTATGAGCAGATTAGGTATTAAAATGAATGTTTATTACAACGAAAATAGTTTATATGAAACAGGCAGAATTGAAATGCTTTTAAATGTATTTGAATCTAAAAGCCTTTCTTATAAAAAGGATGGTGCAACTTGGCTTAAATTAACCCAATTAGGTAATGAACAAGATAAAGTAATAGTTAAATCAACTGGTGAGCCTACTTATAGATTACCTGATATTGCTTATCATATTACAAAATTTGAACGAGGTTATGATTTAATTGTAGATTTATTTGGTTCCGACCACAATGCAACTTATCCTGATGTATTAGCTGGTTTAAAGGCTTTAGGTTACGATACTCAAAAAGTGAAGGTGCTAATTCATCAGTTTGTTACTATAATGGATAAAGGTGAAGTAGTTAAAATGTCTACTCGTAAAGCGAACTACATAACTTTGGATGAGCTAATTGATGAAGTAGGCAAAGACGTGGTTAGGTACTTTTTCAATATGAGAAGTATTGCAAGCCACTTAAACTTTGATATTAACTTAGCTAAGAAACAGTCAGAAGAAAACCCAGTATTTTATCTACAATATGCTCATGCTAGAATTTGCTCGATAATTAGGATGGCCGAAGAACAAAATTTAGAAAGCTCAGTTAATAATTTGGATTTGTTAGTTAAAGATGAAGAACAAAATCTGCTTAAAAAGATGCATGAATTCCCAGATGAGGTAATTTACAGTGCAGAATTTTTTGAGACTCATAGAATAGCAAATTATTTAGAGCAGTTTGCAGCGTTGTTTCATAAATTTTATACTGAGTGCAGAGTAATTGGCAGTGAAAGAAAACTTGCAGAAGCCCGTTTATCTTTAATTAAAGCTGCAAAAATTATATTAAAAAATGGTCTATCCATTCTTGGCGTTTCTGCGCCAGAACAAATGTAAATTATTGTGCTAATCCAACTGAAACGGCGCAAATTTTTTTAGCACCAGCATTTAATAATTCTCTCCCGCACTCGGTAATTGTGGCTCCAGTGGTTATAACATCATCAACTAATAAAATCGACTTGCCTGCTATTTTATTGTGCTTGTTTGACTTGAAAGCATTTATCACGTTTTTCTTCCGCTCTTCAATACCTAAATTTGTTTGGGAGTCTGTATATCTTATTCTTTTTAATAAATTTTGTTGAACAGGTATGTTTAATCTTTTGCTTATTCCCTTAGAAATGTAATATGATTGATTGTACCCGCGTTCTGCCTTTTTCAGCTTGTGTATTGGTACTGGCAAAATAATTTCTATATTATTTTGATTAATCTGTTCTTTTAAATACTCGCCTATTAACTCACCCAGATAAACACCAATTGAAAATTTTTGATTGTATTTTAATTCATGAATTACTTTTTGAAGGACGCCGTCAGATTCGAAAGCAAATAATGAAGCGAAATCTGATATTACTTTTTCTTCTTGGAATTTTCTTTGGAATTCTGATTCTAATAAATTTTTAGGAACAAATTTTAATAGTGAAAAGCATTCATCACACAAAATTTTATCTGCGGCAGAAAGTTTTTTATTGCACGATAAACAAAATCTAGGCAGAAAAAAGTCAAATATATCATTTAGAACATGGTTATACTTCATTTTATGCAGCAAAAAATTATTTTATACCTTTTTGTATTAGGTGTGCGCCTAATTTTTTATCGTTAATATCTAAGTGATTAAAAAACCACCGCTTTAGTAAGTCTAAATTTTCAAGCAATAAAGGTTCTTCGCCAGACTTATTTTTGTTAGAAGCCGACACAATTTTATTATATATACGATCATGCTCTAATTTATGTGAAATGTAGCCTGGGTAGTTATACGTTTTCATTAAAGTCTCTTCGTGTTCGAAGTGAGTTTCTAAATCTTCAATTAACATATCTAAATAAGTTATCACTTCTTTTTTGTTGTTATTTTGTAAAGCATCAAAAAGTTTATTAATTACATCAACAAATTTTTTGTGTTGTTCGTCAATTGAGCTAACATTAACAAGTTCATTTTTAGTCATTTTTATGAACTGCATTTTTCACCTTTTATTTATTAAATCATGCTTAATCTTTTTCTCATAAACCATTCTACAGCAAATAAAAGAATAACTAAATACAGAATCCATTTGTTGGACCATAAAATAATTTCTTCCGATGAAAGTTTTTCTTTAGTATAGTTTGAAATTATCTTTTTAATGGAGTCAAAGAGACCGTTAACGTTGGAAATATCATAAAATTTACCGTTAGTTTCACTTGCTAATATTTTAAGAAAATTGTCATTTCGTTTTGTATTCATTTTTTCTATGTCGACTTCGCCCACGCTGAATTTTTTAGTATCACTTTTGATTTTTATGTTGTTAAAAGAAGCTTCGGCAGTGTATTCATAATCTCCTGGATTGTCAGGTAAAAAGTTCCCAGTATAAATTCCATTGCCTAAATTGTCTAATGTCAGCTCTGAAACAGTATTTGATTTTATGTTGATTTTTACTTTTGCATTTTCAATCGGTGTAAATGTTTGGTCATATAATTCAGTGGTGAAATCTACAGTTTCACCTAAAGCGTATAACTTTTTAGATGTACGCACAATTAATTGTTTTTCCTTGTTTTGATTGTAAAGCCATTTAATGGATGAATTTAAAAACGAATCAAATATTGTGTACCCTTTTTCAGCTGTTAATAATTTCCATTTCCAAATTTCGCCTGCTAATATTGCAATTGATTTGTGAGAGCCAGTACTTCTTGCAGCAATTAACGGGGCTGAAGTAATAATATTATTTATTTTTGCTGTAGCAAGTACAATGCTGCCAGGCTGCAATAGGAACTCGGAGTTGTTTTTTATCACTGGTGGTAAATTTTCCCATTGTTCTGTATTGCTATCAGCAGAGAACATTGTAGTAAAATTTGACTCGTTTATTTTTGGCTGAACGTTAACAGTTTCATTAGAAGTTTTGCCGATTTTAAATGGCAAAAATTGTTCAAATGATTTAAGCTTTTGTAAATCAGTTGATGAACTAATAACCATAAAGATTGGTTTGTTACTTGTTAAAATTAACTTGCTGACCTGTGAAAAAAATTCGGGTGTTGAATTTTGAGAGGGAAAATTAACAAGTAATATCACATCAGCGCTGTCATTTGGAAATGAATTTTTAGGGTTAATTAGGAATTTTGAGGGCGCTACTTCAATTATAGATTTAATCAAAAAATTTTCATCTAAAGACAGACTTTGGTGAATTATTGATACATCAGCAGAAGGTAAACTGCTGATTAATAGTATTTTAATTTTGTCGTTTAATACGTTCACATAAAAAATGTATTTATTGTTTTCTGTTGAAATTTCACCCGGCAAACCCGCAATTTGCATTGTTAATTTCTTTTCGCCCTCAGATTTAGGTGTGTAATTAAACTTAACAACGTTTACTCCATTTTCGTTTAATGCAATTTCTTTTGATTCTATTAATTGGTTGCCCTCATAAAGTGCTATTTTTGTTTCTTTTGAAGCAAAACCATAGTTAAGAATAGTAGCCTCTAATGTGGTGGTTTTGTTAGCGTATATATATTGATTGAATAAAACATTTTTCACTGAAATATCTTTTTGCTGGATAGTATCGCCAACAGCTACAGTAAAAATTGGAATACCTAACTTTTGCACGGTATAAGTTGGGTCGTTCCCTGCGGTCATTATTCCATCCGAAACTATAACTGCTGAAGAAAAATTGCTGTCTGTTGTTGTTAAAAATGACGCAATGGACGAAAAATTAGTTTCTGCTTCATTAAATTTTAGATATGCAATACTGTCGTTGCTAATTTTTTTAAGGGCTTTTCCAAATGAATATATATCTATGTTATCACTAAGTTCATTAGAAAATTTTTCTATTAATCTTTTTATTTGCTCTGAGCGACTAATACTATCTTTTACCGAAATTGATTTCGAATTATCAATGAACAACGCCGCTTTAGGCTCAATTTTTTCAGAAAGTCTAAAATTAATTTGAGGTTCGAACAGCAGCATGAAAATTAGAATTAAGGTTGTGGAGCGAATTAATATCAAAAAAATCTTTGATACTTTAGAAACAGGGGGTATCGTTACTTTATAATACAATAAAGCTAAAAAAATCAAGATGATTAAAGCTAAAATAACAACAAGTGGACTGCTGTTTATCGATATAGTAAAATTTTGTAAATGCTTTATCAAGTTAGTATAATTAATAAAATTTTGAAATAGACAATTTTAGTTAACTATGAACGGTTACTTAGTATTGTGTAAATTATTCTAATCTGTTAGTGAAGTCAAAAATATTGCTCTATATTCCAATTTTTCATTTCATTAAATGTTTTATAATCTGTTAAGTCAAAGTGAATAGGAGTGATGGAAACATAATTATTTTTTACGGCGAACTGGTCGGTTAGTAAATCATTATCCAGTTCTTTTAGCTTTCCGGTTAACCAATAATATTTTTTCCCATAAGGGTCGATTCTCTGCTCATAAATATCATCCCATTTAGACTTGCCTTGCTTAGTCAATAATACACCTCTGATGTTGTTTTCTGGTACATCAGGTACATTAACATTAAGCAGTGTACCTTTTTGCAAGTGATTTTTTAATGCAAACACTGCTAATTTTTTTGCGATTTTGTTTGCATAATCAAAATTTTTCGGCTCATGGCTGGTAACAGAAATAGCTATTGCAGGAATATCCATAATTGCTGCTTCTCGAGCTGCGGAAATCGTACCAGAATAAATAATGTTAATTGCTGTATTTGGACCATGATTTATTCCAGAGAAAACAATATCGGGTGGACTTGAAAGTATATTTCTAATTCCTATCTTAATGCAATCTGCTGGAGTGCCATCTACAGCGTAACCAAAAAAAGTCCCATTTTTGTAATGCTCTGTTACTCGCAGGGGAATTTTCATTGTTATTGCATGTCCAACAGCGCTTTGTTCTGTAAATGGGGCTACAACTACAACTTCAGCAATATCTCTTAAAGCTTCTGCCAATGATTCAATGCCGCGTGAATTAATGCCGTCGTCGTTCGATATTAATATTTTCAACTTTTTCCTTCTTTATTTTATCTGCAAATATACTCAAATCATCTTTTGTATTGAAGGTATTAAATTGTATTTTGGTATAAATACTTTTGCATGGAACTTCTTATGCTAATTGCTAAAAAAAATGTTTTTTATTTCAGCTTATTAATTTGGACAAAACTTATTATTGCTCAACCGGATTCATTACAAGAAAAAACCGAAGTGTTCTTGATTGATTCTTACATTACTCCTGAACTGCCTCATACTTTTGTTATTTCTTTTTTCACTAGTGACAGCAGTAAATCTTTTGTAGTTCTTAACGGTAGGTATGAGTATGAAGTATCTAAAAATTTTACAATGGACCATAAAACAAAAATTTTAGTGGATAGCTTAAAATTACTCTCACCAACTATAGCATACAAAATTAAATTGATTGATAAAAAGGGCAGAGTTTCTTTTTCGGAAAATTACGAGGTGAAAATCCCATCATCTTCAATACTGAAATCAAAAGACCAACCCAGCATTTTTACTGTTTGTTGTTTTGGAGGGGTAATATTTGGTCTGCCTTCACCAACTTATTTGTTTGAGAACGGTAAGGGATATTTGAGCCTTACAAAAGAAATTCCCCTTTTCTCTTTTTATTCGGTCGGTTATAATTATCCTGTTGGTTACATAAGCGCTGAATACGCTTATGTTTTCAATTACGAGAGGAAAAATTTTGTTAGATTAGGATATAAGCAAATATTTCAAGTTCCCAAAATTCAGTACATTTCGTTTGGCATAAATTACTTTAGTGATTTAACTGGATACAATGGTGTGAGCCCGGAATTTTCTTTGGGCTTACTAAGAATCTATAATGTGTTTACTTTATTTTTGAGGTATAGACATAATTTTTATTTTAAAGATAAAGCGAACAATTTTCATGAATTTACTGTGGGTCTTTACTCCAACTTTTTTTCAATTAATTTTTAGTGAGATACTGTGAATAACAAATTGTTTTTAATTCAGCAAAAAAATGATAAACAAAAGAGAAAATAAACTAAATGACCTAAGCGGTAAAGAGTGGATTAAATTCACTAAATCTTGGTTTATTCATCGACCGCCGCGCAGAAAAGAAGAGGAAATGTTGCATCCAGCAAAGTTCCCGGAATCTTTAATTGAGGAGTTTATTTCTTTTTTTACAAAAAAAGGTGAGTGGGTATTAGATCCTTTTCTTGGTACAGGAAGTACATTATTAGCTGCTGGAAACCTTGGTAGAAATGCAGTAGGTATAGAATTAAAAAAAAATTATTACAAAACATCCTTAAAGAGAATTAAAAAAAACAATTATTCTACAAAATTATTGGCGATTAATGGTGATTCCAGAGAGTTAAAATTTCTTTTAGAGAAGAATAATTTGCGAAATATAAAATTTAACTATGCAATAACATCACCTCCTTATTGGAATCAATTAAACAGAAATTCAATAAGACAAAAAGAAAGAGAGAAAAAAGGTTTGGAAACTAAATATTCTTCCAGTAAAAAAGACATTTCAAACATTGCCACTTATGAAGACTTTATTGAAGTTCAATCAAAGATTTTTGATAACGTATATGATTTAATGGAAGTTGGCGGTTATTTGACTATTATAACCAACAATGTATATACAAATGGCAAGTTGTATCCATTAGCTTTTGATACTGCAATTGCTCTAACCAAAAGGGGTAACAAAAGTTGGGTCTTGAAGGATGAAAAAATTTGGTTGCAGGATGATAAAAAATTAATTGCTTTAGGAATTTACAATGCATGGGTTGGTAACAGACATCATCAGTATTGTTTAATATTTCGTAAAGAAAATGAATAACGAAGAGAACATACTTTCCGTTAGCCAAATAACAGCGCTAATTAAAGCAGTCTTGGAAGAAAATTTTGATGAGATTTTTGTTGTTGGTGAAATCTCAAACTTTAAAGCACATGTTTCTGGGCATTGGTATTTTACTCTAAAAGATTCTAATGCACAGATAAATTGTACTATGTGGCGCAATTTAAATAACTATGTATTCTTCACACCTCAAGATGGCATTAAAGTAATAGTTAAAGGCAGACTCACAGTTTATCCGCCTCGTGGGTCTTATCAAATTGAAGTTCACAGTATGCGGCCTGCTGGTGAAGGAGAATTGCAAGCAGCATTTGAAAAATTAAAACGCAAGCTTGCTGAAGAGGGTCTGTTTGACCAGCAATTCAAAAAACCAATACCAAAATTTCCTCAGAAAATTGGTATTGTTACTGCAATTGATGGAGCTGCTTTTAGAGATATGATAAGTGTTGCAAAAAGAAGATACCCATTAGTTGAATTGGTCATTGCTTCATGTAGAGTGCAAGGAGAAGGGGCAGCAAAAGAAATTGTTGAATCGATAGAACTCTTAAATAAGCAAGAAGGTATCGACACTATAATTGTAGGTAGAGGCGGCGGCTCGTTAGAAGACCTTTGGGCTTTTAACGAGGAAATTGTAGCACGCGCAATATTTGCATCAAAAATACCTGTTATTAGCGCAGTTGGACATGAAATAGATTTTACAATTTCAGATTTTGTTGCCGACCTGCGTGCACCAACCCCATCTGCTGCTATGGAATTAGCAACTCCAAATCAAGAAGAGCTCTTTGCCTTTATTAATGATTTTTTATATTATTTCAATGAAAGAATTTTTGAAATTACTGCTGATTATAAAGATAAAATCGAGCATTTAATCAAATCTTACGGTTTTCGTCTTCCCCAAGATTTAATTAAAAATAAAATCCAATTTATGGATAATTTGTTCTACCGATTTCAAAATCTTGCAGATTCAAAATTGAGCCTTGCAAGAAATAAAATTGTGCTTTTAGAACAGAAACTTGAAAATTATAATTTCGAGAAAACACTAAAAAGGGGTTTTACATTAGTTAAACAAAATGGTCAATACGTCCCGCGCTTGAAAAAGCTGATAGAGAAAAAACCAATAACTATAAAATTCTTTGATGGTGAAATAAAGGTATGATATGAACAAGAAAAAAGAAAATTCTTTTGAAAATTCTATTAAAAGACTTGAGGAAATTTCTAATGCCTTAGAAAATGAAGATATTAGCCTTGATGAATCAATTAAGCTATATGAAGAAGGAATCAAATTAGCTAAATATTGTTACGAAACTTTAAGACAAGCTGAATTAAAAATTACTGAACTTAAAAAGGAAATTAATAATACCTTAAATCAACAAGAAAATAATTAAGGAAAATTAACTAATGGATGATAAGACTAAGTATGAAATTTTGTTTAATGTTAACGACCCAGCCGATATAAGAAATTTAAGTCTCGCAGAATTGAAAACTCTCTGTTATGAAATTCGTCAATATATGATAGATGTAATTTCTAAAGTAGGCGGGCATTTTGGCGGTGGACTCGGTTCGGTTGAATTGACCGTTGCACTGCATAAAGTGTTTAATACACCGCACGACCTGTTAATCTGGGATACTGGTCACCAGGCTTACCCCCACAAAATTTTAACCGGTAGAAGAGATAAATTATATACCATTCGGCAGTTAAATGGAATCAGCGGTTTTTTAAAAAGGTCGGAAAGCCAATATGATGTTTTTGGTGCTGGTCATGCTTCTACTTCAATTTCAGCTGCTTTAGGAATTGCAGTTGCAAGAGACTTCAAAAAAGAAAAAAGAAAGGTAATTGCTGTAATAGGAGACGGCGCTATGACAGGGGGCATGGCTTACGAGGCTATGAACAATTCTGGACTTATCAAAACAGATTTGATAGTAGTTTTAAACGATAACAAAATGTCTATTGCTCCGAACATGTGGGCACTTTCTAATTACTTTACTGAAATGATTGCACACCCAGAATATAACAAATTTAAAGGTGCTATTTGGGATTTAACAGGTAAGCTTGATGATTTTGGCGATAGAATTAGGAAAGTAGCCGCAAGAGTTCAAAGTGGTATCAAGTCAATTATTACACCTGGAATGCTCTTCGAGGCGTTAGGATTTAGATACTTCGGTCCAATCAACGGGCATAATCTTGCTCAACTTATTAAAATATTTGAGCATGTTAAGGACATGCATGGACCAATATTAATTCACACAATTAGTGAAAAAGGTAAAGGATACAAACCGGCTGAAGGCCATGAACAAAAATTTCATGCTGCTACACCATTTGATAAATTAACTGGGAAGGTTTTCAAAAAAGAAGGAACATTGCCTTCCTATACTAAAATTTTTGGCGAAGCTTTGGTAGAAATAGCTAAGATTAATCCTAAAGTGGTTGGTATTACAGCTGCTATGCCAGATGGGACTGGCCTCGATCAACTTCAAAATGCTTTCCCAAACAGATTCTTTGATGTTGGCATTGCAGAAGAACATGCTGTTACTTTTTCTGCAGGACTTGCAACTCAAGGTATGATCCCAGTTGTTGCTATCTATTCTACTTTTCTACAGCGTGCATTTGATCAAATTATACACGATGTCGCTCTTCAAAAACTACATGTGGTTTTTGTATTGGATAGAGCTGGACTAGTGGGTGCAGATGGCCCTACGCATCACGGGGCTTTTGATTTGTCATATCTTAGATTAATTCCCGGCATTGTAATTATGTCCCCAAAAGATGAATCAGAGTTGAGAAACATGCTTTTTACTGCTGTTAATTACGATAAAGGACCAATAGCAATTAGATACCCACGCGGTTCTGCTTTAGGGGTGCCGTTAACAAAAGATTTTTTTGAAATACCGATTGGGAAAAGTGAAAGACTGCTTAATGGGCAAGATGTGGCCTTGCTTGCAATTGGAAATATGGTCGATTATTCGTTGAAAGCAGCTAAAAAATTATTGTCTGAAGGTATAAGTGCAGAGGTAATTAATATGCGATTTGTTAAGCCAATCGATAGGGAAATGTTAGATGAAGTGGCAAATAAGTTTGATAAAATTGTAACTCTTGAAGAAAACACATTAATAGGTGGTTTTGGCTCGGCAGTATTAGAGTATTTTGCGGAAAAAAATTATAAAAACGATGTATTAAAAATTGGCTTACCTGATAATTTTGTGGAACATGGTACCCAGCAGCAGCTTCATGAACTGTTGGAAATTGATCCAAATGGAATAGTAAAAAAGGTAAAGTCTTTTTGTCAAAATAAAACTTTTCGCGCAGAGGTTTCTGTTAAATGACCACAAAAACAAATATTGGTATAATTGGTTTAGGAGGTATAGCTCAGCTCGTTCATTTGCCTATCCTATCTAAAATTAAAGATGTTAATATACTGGCTGTATCCGAAATTAATAAAAGTCGACTTAATACAGTTTCAGAAAAATTTGGAATACTGAAAAAATTTACTGATTACAGAGAGATGCTTGCTGTCCCAGAACTAGACGCAGTTATAATTGCTACACCTACTGATACTCATGTTGATATAATTACTGATTGTGTAAAAGCAAATAAGAGCATCTTAGTTGAAAAACCTATGGTGCGTAGCTATGAAGAAGCTGAATTGGTTCGTAACTTGTTATTAAATAGTAATATAACTTTTATGGTGGGTATGAACCTTCGCTACAGACCCGATGCAATGCTACTTAAAAGCTTGCTTAATAGCGGAGAATTAGGTGATTTGTTTTTTATTAAATGTAGCTGGCTACGTAAACAAAGCAGCGACCAGCAATGGTTCTTAAATAAAAGTAAATCGGGTGGAGGTGTGATAATCGATCTCGGCATTGTTCTAATCGATTTAGCTTTATGGTTAAATAATTTTATTCCAGTTGAAAGCGTCTCAGCACAGTCTTTCCATCACCATACAACAGATGTTGAAGATTCTGCAGTTGGCTTTATTAGAATGAAAAACCTTGCGGTGATGACTTTTGAAGTGAGTTGGTCATTACATTCTGAAGTCGATAGTTTTTCTTTAACGGTTTATGGTACTAAGGGGACTGCCCAATTGAATCCATTTAAAGCTTACAGAAAAATTGAATCTACTGAAATTGATTATACGCCAGCTAAGATTCTTAATACCCAAAGTTTATTTAAGAAGTCTTATGAAAATGAATTAAAACATTTCATCGGTGCAGTTAAAGGAAATAACCCTGTTAATTCTACTGCTGATGAAGCACTACTAAGAATGAAATTAGTTAAAAGCCTTTATGAATCAGCTGATAAAAGAGAAGAAATTAAATTAATGTAAACTATGAGTACAAAAATTTTATTGGTAGATGACGAAAAAGATATTGTTGAATTTCTTACTTATAATCTTGAATTGGAGGGTTTTAAGGTAATAACTGCATATAACGGCATTGAGGCACTGCAAAAAATTTCAGAATTAACTGCTACGCGAGATGAAAAACTAGATTTAATAATTTTAGATGTGTTAATGCCTAAAATGAATGGTTACGAAACATGTGAAAGAATTAAACAAATTGAAGAATTTAAAAATATACCCGTAATATTTCTTACCGCTAAATCGTCAGAAACAGATGAAATACACGGATTGAACATAGGTGCCAACGATTTTATTCAAAAACCAATCTCCACAAAAAAGTTAATTGCTAGAATTAAAGCTAACTTGAGAAAAAATGATAGTGTTCCTTCGGGTTCTTACTCAAATGTAATTACTATAGGGCCATTATATATCGACAAAGAAAAGTTTATTGCTAAGGTGGATGGAGAAAAGATTTTTCTACCTAAAAAAGAATTTGAAATACTTGTTTATTTTGCATCTAATCCGGGAAAAGTTTTTAGCAGAGACAAAATACTTTCTGACATATGGGGAAATGATATATTTGTTGTTGAAAGAACAATTGATGTGCATGTAAGAAAGATACGTGAAAAGCTTGGTAAATATTCTGATTTAATCGAAACTATTAAAGGTGTTGGCTATCGTTTCAAAATTATGGAATAAAATTAAAAATAATACAACTAGTTCACTATCCTTCATTCCTGAAGTTCTGCTTGCCGAAGCTGCTATAATTATAGTTACTTGGTTTTTCATCGGTAATTATATAAGTCTAACTTTTTTTATAATAGCTTTTTTCTTAGTTAATCTTATCACTCTTTATTTTTTGGGTGAAAAAAGAAAATCAGAAACAAACAAAATTAAAACGGTTATTAATAATATTAGACAAAATAAAATTACTTCACCTAACGATATAAAGTTAGAAACTTATCTCAATGACTTAGAGAGTGAAATAAAATCAATGTTTTTTAAAATGCAAAATGATATTGCCAATATGAAAAAACTAGAACAAGTAAGAACGGAATTCTTAGGAAATGTTTCTCATGAACTAAGAACCCCTATTTTTGCTATTCAAGGATTTATTGAAACTTTGTTAAACGGAGCGATTAACGATAAAAGGGTAAATCGCCAGTTTCTTCAAAAAGCTTATCAGCACACAACTAATTTAAATAATTTGCTTAATGACTTGATTGATATTTCTATGATAGAGTCTGGACAAATGAAAATGAGTTTCAGGTATTTTGATGTAAAAGAATATCTTGAACAAATCATAAATGAACTAAAACCACATGCACAAAAGAAAAATCTTGAACTAATTTTACACACAATACCTAAGAACTACCAATTATTTGGTGATAAGGAAAAACTTAAACAGGTCATGACGAACTTAATAATGAATGCGATACGTTATACCGAAACCGGCAAAATTGAAGTTTTAGTTATTGATGAACAAAAAAAAGGCAGAATAATAGTAAAAGATACAGGAATTGGTATAGCTGAGGATTCTTTGGGTAGAGTATTTGAGCGCTTTTATCGTGTTGACAAAGATAGGTCACGTTCACAGGGCGGCACTGGTTTAGGACTTGCAATTGTTAAACATATCGTTGAGGCTCATGGATCAAAAGTTGAAGTTAAAAGCGAGGTCGGTAAAGGTAGTGAGTTTTCATTTACATTAAAAAAATAGAAAGTAAAATTGCTCTCCCCAAAATACTTATATTAAGAGAAGAAAATATTTATTGTTATTTTAATTTTTTGTAGTACAATAGAACCAATTCTGAATGTGATGCTTGAATAGACTTGATTTTGATAGGATGAAAACCTTTTTTCAACAGTTTCTATGGGATGTAGTTGTAATTTTAGTAATACTTATAGTTGACAACTTTTAAAGCATTATCTATATTTGGAACTTAAAATTAATATCGGAGGGTTTAATGTTTGCTGTTGTTGATATAGCTGGTCAACAGATTAAGGTTACGGAAAATGCTAAATATTACGTGCCAAAGTTAAATGCAAATGTCGAATCAGAAGTAGTGTTTGATAGTGTATTGCTGTTAAATGATGATAAATCTACAAAAATTGGTACGCCGTTTATCGGTGGTGTTAAAGTTCATGCAAAGATTTTAGAACACTTGAAAGATGATAAAGTAATTGTTTTTAAGAAAAAAAGAAGAATTTCTTATAAAAAAACGCGAGGTCACAGGCAATCTTTGACTCGCATTGAAATTACAAAGATTGTTTAACAGGAGATAAATGTTATGGCACATAAAAAAGGTCAAGGTTCTTCTAGAAATGGCAGGGATAGCAATCCCCAATATTTAGGTGTTAAGACTTTCGGTGGGGAGTATGTAACAGCTGGTTCCATTTTGGTAAGACAGCGAGGTACTAAGTTTCATCCTGGACTTAATGTTAAAAAAGCCGGCGACGATACTCTTTTTGCAATTAAAGATGGTTATGTAAAGTTCGAGGTAAAAAAGAATAATAGAAAGTTTATTAGTGTTAGAGAATCGATTAATTAGTTATAGTTGCTAATGTTAGGCTGGTTAAAAAATAATTTTATTCAATAATTTGCCGCTTACCAAGTACTTTGACTCTGTTGCACATCTTAAAAAATTGTATCTGCAGGTTATCAAAAAAACTTGCACCGATTTACCATGAGTATTCACCCACGATGAGAATTCACCACTTCTTGGAGTGGTGGATTCCACGCTTCGTGATAAAAATGCCATTTTGACCGTCGTTAAGGCCCGTCAACAGTAAAGATGCAATCTTCTACTGCAAAGAATTCAAAGTCTCTCCTTTTTTGTTTGAGATTGCTTCGCACACTTCGTTCGTAATGACGGTAAAATATGATTGGTTGATACATCAGTCTTCTCTTCATTAGTTACACAGAGAAAGTAAAGGTCTAAGAACAGCTAACAATACAATTGAAATGACTGTATTTGATTACAAACAAGCTGAAAAGATTTCAATAGAGTAATGATAGATAATCCTTTGGTCAATTTTCATTTTTTTTAATAAACTTAGTAACATCATCTACCAAAAAAAGAGGATTAACCTTAATTACCATATCCTTATTTTTGTTTCTTCAAAGAATTTTTAACCCAAGTTATTCAGCAGCTTGTACTGGCAGATTAAAAAATTTTATCATCTTACCTTTTTTGCTCAAGATTGCCTTATTTCGTTCATTTGCAATAATGATAGGGAATTGTAGGGGCTGGGTTATCCAGCCCTCATATCTTCGTTTGCAATGACAGTAATTTCTTATTCAATTATAAATTTCTTTGTCGCTCCAAAGTACTAATCTAGAATCCTACAACATTCACATTTTGGCAATAGGCGAAGTCTAAAATTCACCTTTGATAAAATTAATTAAAAACCCAATCTTTCCATATCAGCTACTAATTTAGTAACTGCATTAACAGAGTTATCAAACATTACTTGTTCTTCTTTATCGAGTGTAAACTCTACGACTTTTTCTACGCCGTTTGCTCCAAGAACAGCCGGTACACCTACATAATAACCCTTAACACCAAATTCGCCGTTGAGATATGCGCAAGTTGGCAAAACTCGCTTTTCATCAAGTAAGATTGACTTTGCCATCGCTACTGCAGAAGCAGCGGGCGAATAAAAAGCCGAACCAGTTTTTAATAACTTTACTACTTCTCCGCCTGCCATTTTAGTTCTGTTAACCATAGCATCCATTATCTCTTTAGCCTTAGTTTTATCTTTATATTTTCTTTCAAGAAGTTCCATTACAGGTATACCATTAACGTTTGAATATCTAACAATTGGGACCATAGTGTCACCGTGACCGCCTAAAACCATTGCATTGACATCTTTAACAGATACACCAAGTTCCCATGCAATGAAAGTTGCAAAACGAGATGAATCAAGTACACCCGCTTGACCAAAAACTCTATGATGAGGAAAACCAGTTACTTTTTGGCACAATGTAACCATTGCATCTAATGGATTTGAAATTACAATTACGATTGAATTTGGTGCATACTTTTTTACATTTTCAGATACTGTTTTAATAATATTTGCATTAGTAACAAGCAAATCATCCCTGCTCATTCCGGGTTTTCTTGGTAATCCAGCAGTAATAATTGTTAAATCGGCGCCTTCAATATCTTTGTAATCGTTTGTACCCACAATATTAACATCAAATCCATCTACTCTTGCCGCTTCGGCAATGTCTAAGCTTTTACCTTGGGGTAGGTCCTCAACAATATCATAGAGAACAACATCGCCTAATTGTTTGTTAGCAATTAACTGTGTAAGTACTCCTCCTATTTGACCACCGCCAATTAATGCAATTTTTTTCCTTGGCATAATTACTCCTAATATTATTTTGAATTAAATGTGAATTCACTAACAAATATATGAAGTTTCGTTGCTATTTTCATTTTGCATACGTTATGAAATAAATATAAATGTGGATAAGAATTTAAGAGATGATTTATCTTAATTTGAGTATAAGAATTGTTTCGGTTCCAGTTTTAGTAAAGTTAAATTTTAGGTCGTCTAAGAATGACTTCATAATGTGAATGCCACGCCCATTATCTTTCAAAATATTTTCTGGCTTGGTAGGATCAGGTATTTTTGCAGGATCAAATCCTTTCCCTTCGTCTTTAATAATCACAGTTAATATATCATTCTGCACTTTAATTGTTATTAAAATTTTTTTTGATTTATCCAATTTATTCCCGTGCGTGATGCTGTTGGATAATGCTTCTGAAAAGGAAAGTGCTAAATTGTTGTACTTTTCTTTAGTAAGGTTTACTTCTTTTGCAATGTTTAAAATAAACTTTTCAGCTTCCGGCAAAATTTCTAAGTCGGTTGGTAACTCTTTTGTGTAAACTTTTTCATTCAATTTTAAGACCTACTTTTGAACTTTATTATGATTATATTCCTAAAATAAAAATAGATTTGTGCCTTTTGCAAGGTTATTTAGTGAATTAGTTTATTATAATTTCCATTGCAAATTAAACTGTATGTTTGCTAATTCATTATGATTGTTATTTTCTGTAGTAATGAATTCATACCAACCATGGAATTTTAAATATAGTTTATTGTTAATAGAAATGGATATTTCACTTAAAGGACCAATACTAAGGTAATTCGAAACCTTGATTTTTTGGAAGTCGTTGTTGTAGTTAAATGTGCTCAGGAGAAAATACCTAAGTCCAACTCCAAAAGTGAAATTTTGGTAATTATAAAAAAAAGTTGGTTCCGCGTAACTTTCATGTAAGTATCTAACCGGCCTGCTTGAAAAATTTGACCAGTTAAAATCGCCTTGTTCGGAAAGTTTAATATAACCCAAGAAAAACAGGCTTAACTTTTTGGCAAAGTAAAAATTAGTTGAGTCTCTAAAAATAAATTGACGGAACGAAAAACTTTTTAAGTTGGGATTAAGATCTTCGTAATCAAAGACGGTGTAATTAGCAGATACTTCAGCAACGTTAGTTGATATTAATCTGCTTCCTTTATAAGTCCCGCCAGCGGCAAGTCTAATAATTCGTTTAATATTGTTATTCGAGCTTCTTTGGGAAAAAATATAAACTATTTTGTTAAGGCTTCCTTCAAGGTCAAGAAACAAATTAAAAAAAGGGGAAAGTTTTTTAATGTATTCGAGTCTTAAAATTGAAAGCAGTTCATCTCTATCGTCGTAATTTAATTCGCTTGGTGTATCGTATTTAAGTTTTCTATGGAAGAGATTAAAGTTTATTAAGTCGTTTTCAGATAATTTATAATTAGAGCTGATTGTTACAGTAGTTAACTGAGAAGTATTGTTTTTTTGAGCCTCGTTTGTCTCGCTTGCTGCATAAAAAACTGAACTTGCACCTTCAATTTTTTTAGGCTGATGTCTTTCATCTCTTTCTGAAAAAGATATTTTTAAAATGGAGCTAAGATTTTCAGTTCTGTATCCAAAAGAGCTGCTTAAATCAATTTTAAACTCATCAACTTTCATATCGAAAGAATTTGCAGTTATGTTTTTTAATGAAATATAACGAGTGTTTCTGTCAACATCTTTCCAGGAAACTTTGCCTAAAAGATTTAGTGCAATACTCGAGTCTGTTGAAAAAAAATTTGTTTGATTCTGCATGAAATAATTTGTTTCAATTCTGCTTTGTATATTATTTGTAATCTTAAATTCATTTGCAGTTACTGTGTCTGCAGTAAAGTAAAAGTCTCTCCTCTGTTGATAAAAATATGCAGTTATTATGTTAGAGAAGTTTTCGTCAAGTTTGTTTTTAATATTTAGGTTTATGTATCTGAGTAAGTTTTTGCGTGGTGATATATCTTCGTTTTGTAGTTTTAGTATGCTGTCGATATCAAATTCGTCTAAATGAATTGTATTTATCAAAGCATCCGTGCCGTAAATATAACCATTATCGCTTTCACCTATTTGTTTATTATTAGATGTGCCAAAGTATGGTGTTAGCTCTACGTTTTTAGTCGGAGTAATTTTTATAAAAGGGGAAACGTTGAATATTGATGCTCTGTTAATAGCAGTTTTTCTGTCGTCTGTATATGAATTATTTGTCAATAACAGTCCAAATTTTAAGAGGGTTGAGTAGCGATACTGTAAAATTGCTGTGAGATAATGTTCATCTTTAATGTTATTATCTGAAGAATGAATAATAGTTGAGTTGAAGCTATCATTAAGTCCTAAAAAGAAATTAGAATTAAGATAATATTGTTTGAGCTGGGTATTGAAGTTAAATGTGTTTAATTGTTTATTTGTAGAAGAAGTGATTAAACGCAGGCGATAAGGGTCTAAAGAAAAAATTGAAGTATCTTTTTCAAACTGAGCATAGCAGTCATTGATAAAAATTGTAATAAATAATGCAAATAAGAAATATTTCAATTCTTTACCCTTAGTAAGTTGGATTATAAGTAAAGCTGAATAATTTGCTAAAGCTGTTGGGGTCTGTCTGACTAACTGTATAAGTAAACACTCTCCAATAATATTTTCTAGCTTCTTCAAGATACAAATTACTTACTGGAACTGAAATAACAGCATTTTTTTTATTAGAGGAAAAGCTAATTTCTGATACAATACCGAATAGTTCATTTGTCTGGATAACTAACTTATAATTGGCTGGTTCACTAACAGTTTTAAATTGGAAAATTGGCATTGAATCCAAGTTGGAGTTATTGGGTGGACTAATTAATTCTGGCAAGTCAAGTATTTTATCTGATACTGTAATTGAGGGATTACTTTTTAAATTGCCTTTATCAACTGTAACGATTTTATAAAAGTATGTTTTTAGCAATTTTAAATTTTTGGTATCACTAAAATTATTTTGGTTAGTAGAAGCAATATAATTCTGTTGGTTCGGAAGAAAATTATCTAAAGTGTCTCTGTATATTTGATAGAATGCAATGTCATAATCGGGCGGCTTGTTCCAAATTAGCACAATTGAAATAGTGTCGTTCCAGTTGCGTGCATTTATGTAAATTGAGTAAGGTGAGGAGGGGGGATATAAATTTGATGGTTTGGCACTTACATAGTTTGATTCTAAGCTCTCAATATTCTTGTTGTTTAATGCACTAATTCTGTAGAAATAGGTCGAATCGTAGTCTAAATTTATATCAAGATAATAATTATCTTTTGTAAAGCTAAGCAATTTAAATCTGCTTGTATCGTTAATACTTCTGTAAATGTTGTAGCCTTTAATATTAGATTCAGTGTTAGGTAACCAGTCTATAGATACAAAGCCATCGTGAGCGGTGTAAACTTCTAACCCTACGGGTGTGTCTGGTGGCAGATTGTTTTCTTCTGACTCGGTTACTTGTTGTCTTTCACAGCTTAACAAATAAAAAAAAAGACTAATCAGCATGACATACTTAAATTTCAAATACATCGCCTTTTTGAGGGATGTAAACATTTTTAATCCCAATCTCATTAAGTCTTTTGCTGAATATTTCTTGTTGGTCGTAATCGCCGTGTACTAAAAACATTTTGTGGAGGCGACTTTTATCAAACTGGTTGCAATAGTTTATTAATTCGTTAGCGTCGGCGTGTGCACTGAACGAATCCATTACCACAACTTCTGCGTTCAGATTATATTCGTCGCCAAAAATTTTAACTTTCTTTTCTCGTTCAATAATTCTTCGTCCCAAAGTATTTTCTGCACAATAGCCTACCATTAAAATGATATTGTCGGGATTTTCGATATTGTTTGCCAAGTGATGTTGTATTCTGCCGGCTTCACACATTCCCGAGCTTGAAATTATTATATGTGGTCCTTTCAAGTTATTAAGTCTTTTAGAATCCTCTACACTTGTAATATAAGTTAGCTTGTTGAAGCCAAAGGGGTCCTCGTGCTTCAGTAAAAACTGAGAGGTCTCATAGTTAAAACATTCATGATGAACTCTAAAAACCTCAGTTGCATTAACAGAAAGGGGGCTATCAACATAGATTGGGATTCTTACAACATCATTTCTTTCAAAAATTTTATGAAACGAATAAACAAGTTCTTGTGTTCTTCCTACACTAAATGCAGGTATAATAATTTTTGAACTTTTATTTACTGCTTTTATTAGTACGTCGGTTAATCTTTTTTCCGAGTCTTGGGGATTTTCGTGAAATCTGCCTCCGTAGGTACTTTCACAGATGAAATAATCTACATCAGGAATTTTTTCTGGGTCTCTTAAGATTGGCAAATTAGGACGGCCTAAATCTCCTGAAAAACCTAAATTAATTATGCGTCCGTTTTCATTTATAGTTAAAAATGTAATTGAGGAACCAAGAATATGGCCGGCATCATAGAAAATTAATTTGATACCGGGTGCTATTTCATGTTGTCTGTGATAATTAACTCCTACAAATTGTTCTAACGCAGCTTGAGCATCTTTTTCTAAGTACAGCGGTTCAAAAGGGTTTTGTCCCTTTTTACGCCTTTTCTTATTAACATACTCTACATCTTTTTCTTGAATATGAGCCGAATCTTTTAACATATAATAGGCAAGGTCCCTTGTAGCAAAAGTACTGTAAATATTTCCAGTGAAACCCTTTTTTACTAAAGATGGCAGATTACCTGCATGGTCAATGTGAGCGTGTGAAAGAATCACAAAATCAATTTCTTTTGGATCAAAGAACTGAAAATTTTTGTTGATTTCATAAGCTTCTTTTCTTTTACCTTGATATAAACCGCAATCTAATAAGAATTTTTTCCCATTAGTTTCAATTAAGTGCATTGAACCTGTGACCGTTCTATCTGCTCCAATAAAATGAATTTTCATTTTTTGTCCTTCGATATAAGTTTATTTTTATGAATAAATAGTATATGGGAAATAATTTCATATAAATGGTTAAAAAAATTATACTCTTGTTATTCTGTAATTTTTATATCCGTAATAAATTTCCTTAGCGGCAGTTTTAATAACTGTAGCTGTTGGTACAGCTAACAGCATACCAAAGATTCCCATTAATTGACTTCCCATTATAATCAAAATAATGATGACTAATGGATGCAGGTCAGTACTTTTGGAATAAATATTAGGTTGAATGAAGCCGTTATCCACTGCATAAACAATTATAAATAGAATAACTATTTTGGGTAACATCGATAAATCACCAAACTGGGCAACAGATATAAGAATTGCAGGTATTCCTCCTATTATAGGTCCAAAGTAAGGAATTAAATGACCTACTCCTGCAACAAAGCCTATTGACATAGCATTGTTAACGCCTAAAATAGCTAGCCCAGTCCCTGCAAGTACTCCTACAATAACCGCATCAAAAATCCAACCCCTTACGAATTTACCTAAAGAAATGGAAATTTTTCTTATTACCCAGTAAGAAACTTCGAAATACTTATTCGGCATTATATTTATAATCCCTTTCACAATTTTTTTATTGTCCTTTAAGAAGAAGAAAGTCATAAATGGTACTATTATAAATAAAGCAAGTAAAGAAAGTAAACTTGATACAATATTAGAAATATTGTTAACGGAGCTTAAAACAGCATTTGCTAACTTTCTATTAAGTAGCTGGACAAATTCTTTTGCATCTACAAAAGGAATAAATTTATTGACAAAATTTTCAATTTCAGAAGAGAGAAATTGGATATTCTCATGAGTTATGTTTTTAGAGATAGCGTTGAATTGATTTACAATTTTAGGAATAAGAAACCAAAAACCTGAGACTATTAATAAAGCGCTTACTGTCAGAACAATTAACGATGAAACAAGTCTTTCAAAACCCATTTTTTCGAGCATGTTAACAAAAGGATTGAAAATTAAAGACACAAGAAGAGAAATAGTAATCATTATTATTATGTCATAGAAAATGTAAGACAAGTAAATTAAAACAAACAATATTATAGCAGCAAGAATAATTCGAAAGTACTTTTTGCTAGTTCTGTCTTTGATTTGCATTTTATGTTTTTTTTAACTGCAATATTCGATATTCTAGGTTATAATTTCAAGTTGCATTAATTTTACCAAACACAACATCTTAATATGATTAGTCAATAAGTATATTGAAAAGCATACGCCCTTTATGCCAAAAGAATAATCTGCTGCTGTTAAAAGTTTTCTGTCTTCAAATTTCCCTATATTTGTATACTACGTTTATAAAAAATATGGAATCTTTTATGCCTCAATTAGAATTTTTACAACAAATTAGGGAAAAAGCAAGCATAAGAAAAAAAACAATTGTACTTCCCGAATCACATGATGAAAGAGTATTAAAAGCAGCTGAAATTTTAACAAAAGAAAAAATTGCTTCAATAATTACACTAGGTAATGAACATAAAATTAGGACTGACGCCCAAAGAATAGGAGTGGACTTGCAAAACATTAGAATTATTGATCCTGAAAAGTCTGATAGACTGAGTGATTTCGCAAATTTTTTCTATAACAAAAGGAAACACAAAGGTGTAACTATTGATCAAGCTCGTGAAACAGTTAAAAGAGATTTGTTTTTTGGTGCTATGATGGTAAGCGAAGGAATGGCAGATGGCAGTGTTTCAGGCTCGATTGCTACTACAGCAGATGTTACAAGAGCTGCGCTTTTCTGTGTTGGGTTGAAAGAAGGAATCTCAATTCTCTCCAGCTTTTTTATTATGGTTCTGCCAGAAAAAACTTATACTTTTGCTGATTGTGCTGTAAATCCAAATCCTAATGCAGAACAATTGGCTGATATTGCAATTTCTACTGCTGACAATCACAAAAAGTTAATAGGTGAAGAACCCTACATTGCAATGTTGTCTTTTTCTACAAAAGGTAGCGCAGAGCATGAAATGGTTGATAAAGTTCGTCAAGCTACACAATTAGTGAAAAGTAAAAGACCTGATTTAAACGTAGATGGTGAACTTCAATTTGATGCTGCTGTAGTTGCTTCTGTAGCCAAGAAAAAAGCGCCTGAAAGTGTAGTAGCCGGCAAGGCTAATGTGTTAATTTTCCCAGATTTAAACTCTGGAAACATAGGATACAAAATTGCTCAAAGATTAGGAAAAGCAGAAGCAATTGGACCAATAAATCAAGGACTAAAAAAACCGTTCTTTGATTTAAGCAGAGGTTGCAATGTGGACGATATTGTTAATACAGCGGCAATTGCTTGTTTGATGGCTGAATGAAAATATAATTTTTTATTCACTGCATGTAATTACTTGATTAGCTTCAGGTTTTTCACGGGCCTGCTTTTGCATTTGAAAAAATTTGCTTTGCAGGCCGACAAACTATAACTAATCTTAGATAAATTAGTTGCCAGACAGAAATAATAAATTATAATGACATGTAATTTCTGCATAGCGTGTCGGGGAATCCTTATAATTTTTTGGGTTAATATGAAAAATTTTTTACCCCATTAGAAAATTTAATTATTACAGTAAAGTAGTTAAATTAGAAGAGTAATTATCTTATTAAACGAGGTGTTTTATGAAAACTTTTTTGTTAGCAATATTAGCAATACTATTTTCTTATCAGTCCAATAAAGCTAATAGTAACATAGACGAGGATAAAATGAAAAATACTATAGAAGATATAGTAGTAAAAGATATGGATGGCAATGATGTTAAATTGTCATCTTATAAAGGAAAAGTTTTACTTATTGTTAATGTCGCTAGTAAATGTGGTTTTACACCACAATACAAACAACTTGAAGCGATATATGAAAAATATAAAGACAAAGGATTTGAAATTCTTGCTTTCCCTTGTAATGATTTTGGCGGACAGGAACCTGGCTCTAATAAAGAAATTACAGAATTCTGCACTACGAATTACGGTGTAACATTTAAATTGTTTAATAAAATTAAAATACTTGGTGATGATAAATCACCTTTGTATGCAAGACTAATTAATAGTGATAATGTTGATAAAGGCGATGTAAAATGGAACTTTGAGAAATTTTTAATATCCCGAGATGGTACAATTGTAGCTCGTTTTCGTAGCAAAATTGTGCCTGATAGTAAAGAAATACTAAATGCAATAGAAAAAGAACTGGCAAAAAAGTAAACCGAGTTTGTTTTATAACTGTGATTTCAACTTAACAAAAACAAGTTGTTAATACAAAAAGGGATTGGCAATACTTCTTAAGTCCCAATCCCCAAGTCTTTTTTTACTATTAACTTAGAAGCAATAAAATCTTTGTGCGAGAGATTTAAATTGTTGTTAATAATACGAGCTAAATGTTCTTCGTATTTGCTCAACTTTTCATCAGCGAATAAAATCCTCCATAAATTTTTCATCAGTTCAAATTTCTCGTTGTCTGTTAAGCTTTTATTTAGAGTATCTGTAAATTCAAATAGACCTATACTTTTTTCGACTCTTTCTTGAGAAATGTTAAATAACTCCAAGACTTGGGCATCACTTAAGCTGAAAGTCTTTTTTAAAATTTTCTTGATAGTTGATTTCTCCTCTTCAGAAATCATAAAATCAGATTTGGCGGCTTCTATAAATAGAGAGCAAGTTATAATTTCGATACTTTTAAAGTCATTAATTTTTTTGGGCTTCTTGTTAAACAAATTTTTTCCACGAAGTAGTGAATTTTTAAGAAAATCGAGCATTTTTCTTCTCGTTTTTTTTATTTCAATAACGACTGCAAAATTTAAAAAAAGATTTGCTTACTTTTTATAAATATTTTTTTATCTTGCATGTGAATTTAATAAATCGATTAGTTGATGAATTTAGGATTTGCTCAGGTAATTGCTTCAAGATTATTTTTGATTGCTTTATTTTTACCTCACGAGGAATAGTTCTTCCTTAATTAAACTTTGAAAGGACTAAACATAGTTAACAAAACTTTAATAACCAATTTCGGAGTTATTAATGAAGATAAAACGTTTATTTACACAAGCTGGCAAGGATCCCCTCGAATCAATCGAGTTTGTTAAGAGAACATCAGAAATTAAAAATCCAGACGGCTCAATAGTCTTTAAAATGGAAGATGTTCTTGTCCCAAAGGAGTGGTCGCAAGTAGCGACAGATATTTTAGCTCAAAAATATTTTCGAAAGGCGGGGGTTCCAAAATTATTAAAAAAAGTAAAGGAGAATGGAATACCCAAATGGTTACAGCCCTCAGTTGCTGATACAAAAACACTTGAAGAGCTGCCTGAAAGAGAACGATATACTTCCGAAACAGATGCCTATCAAGTTTTTCATCGGTTAGCAGGTACATGGACATATTGGGGTTTTAAAGCTGGTTTCTTTGATACTGAAGAAGATGCTAAAGCTTTTTATGATGAACATATGTACATGCTTGCAAAACAAATTGCAGCACCTAACAGTCCACAATGGTTTAACACAGGCTTGAATTGGGCATATGGAATAAATGGACCGTCGCAAGGTCATTATTATGTAGATTATCAAACTGGGGAGCTAAAAGAATCTGAAGATGCATACACTCATCCACAACCTCATGCATGTTTTATTCAGTCTGTAAATGATGACCTGGTTAATAAAAATGGTATTATGGATTTGTGGGTCAGAGAGGCAAGATTATTTAAATACGGTTCAGGCACGGGTTCTAATTTTTCTGATTTGCGCGGTGCTAATGAACCACTTAGCGGCGGCGGTAAATCTTCAGGATTGATGTCATTCTTAAAAATTGGTGATAGATCAGCTGGTGCAATTAAATCCGGCGGCACTACTCGTCGCGCAGCTAAAATGGTCACCCTCGATATAGACCATCCCGATATTGAAGAATATATTAATTGGAAAGTTATTGAAGAGCAAAAAGTAGCAGCATTGGTCACAGGCTCTAAAATTTGCAACTTTCACTTAAATAATATTATGAAAGCCTGTTATGATGAACATCCTGAGAATGACCGATTTAATAAAAAAACTAATCTTAAGTTAAGAAAAGCAGTTATTGAAGCAAGAAAAGCACATGTCCCGGAAAACTACATCGAAAGAGTAATTAAGCTTGCAAAACTTGGTTTCCGTTCAATTGAATTCCCTGTTTACAATGAGGATTGGAATTCAGAAGCTTATGCAACTGTATCTGGACAAAACTCGAACAATTCTGTTAGAGTTACAAACGAATTTATGCAAGCAGTATTACAAGATAAGGATTGGAACCTTTATTGGCGTACCGAAAAGAAAAAAGCTGAAGAGGAAGGGAGAGCACCTAAGCCATGTAAAACTCTTAAAGCTACTGAATTGTGGGACCAAATAGCTTATGCTGCATGGTCTTGTGCTGACCCAGGTCTTCAGTTCGATACAACCATTAATGAATGGCATACATGCAAAAATAGCGGCAGAATTAGAGCATCAAACCCTTGCAGTGAGTACATGTTTTTGGATGATACTGCTTGTAATCTCGCATCGCTTAATCTTGTTAAGTTTTATGATGAAGAAAAGCAAGTTTTCGATATCGAAAAATACAGACACGCTGTTCGGCTGTGGACTATTGTTTTAGAAATTAGTGTCCTTATGGCTCAATATCCAAGTCAAGCTATTGCTCAAAGGAGCTATGAATTTAGAACACTTGGATTGGGCTATGCTAATTTAGGCTCACTATTAATGAGGCAAGGTATTCCTTACGATAGTAAAGAAGCATATGCTATTTGTGGCGCTTTAACTGCTATCATGCACATGCGCGCTTATGCTACATCGGCAGAAATGGCTAAGGAACTTGGACCTTTCCCTAAATATGAAATGAATAAAGAACCTATGTTGCAAGTTATTCGGAATCATCGCAGAGCTGCTTATAATGTACCAAAAGAAGAGTATGAAGGATTATCAATCTATCCTATGGGAATTAATCCGGAATTTTGTCCCTCCGATTTATTAAAAGCAGCAAGAGAAGATTCAGACCTGGCACTTGAACTCGGTGAAAAATATGGCTATAGAAATGCACAAGTTACTGTTATTGCTCCAACTGGAACAATTGGTCTTGTAATGGACTGTGACACAACCGGCATAGAACCGGATTTTGCGCTTGTAAAATTTAAAAAATTAGCTGGCGGAGGGTATTTTAAAATTATTAACCAATCTATTCCACTAGCACTTAAAAAACTCAATTATAACGATGATCAGATTAAAGAAATTGTAAAATATGCCAAAGGTTCAGGTTCACTGGTGGGTTGTCCATACATAAATCCCGAATCATTGAAAGCCAAAGGCTTTACAGATGAAATGATAAATAAAATTGAATCTATATTACCCTCAGTATTTGAATTGAGCTTTGCATTTAATAAGTATACGTTAGGGGAGAAATTTTTGAAGAATAATCTTGGCATCCCTCAAGAAAAAATAGATGACTTCAGTTTTGACCTTTTGAGTGAATTGGGCTTCACAAAAGAAGAAATTTCTGCAGCGAACGATTATGTGTGTGGAACAATGACCATAGAAGGTGCACCATTTCTTAAACACGAACACTACGCTGTTTTTGATTGTGCAAACAAATGTGGTAAGAAAGGTACAAGATATATACGACCGGAAGCGCATATTTTAATGATGGCTGCAGCTCAACCTTTCATTTCTGGTGCTATCTCTAAAACTATAAATTTACCTAACAATGCAACTATTGATGATATTAAGTACGCTTACATGCAATCATGGAAACTTGGATGCAAAGCCAATGCTCTTTATCGCGATGGTTCAAAACTTTCTCAACCGCTAAATACATTAACCGATGAAGAAATTGAAGAGCTTTATGAAAAGAAAGAGGATAATGATATTGTTAAAGTAGCTGAAAAAATTATTCATCGCTATATTGCTAAAAGAAGACGATTACCAGATAGAAGAACAGGATATACCCAGAAAGTTAAAATAAATGGTCAAAGTGTTTATTTAAGAACAGGCGAGTACGAAAATGGTCAACTTGGTGAAATCTTTATCGATATGCACAAAGAAGGCGCAGCTTTTAGAAGTCTGTTGAACTGTTTTGCAATTTCTATTTCATTGGGACTCCAGCACGGTGTACCTCTGGAAGAATTTGTTGATGCTTTCGTATTCACTCGTTTTGAACCTAGTGGAATTGTTACAGGACACGATAGAATTAAAATGTCTACATCTGTTATCGATTATATTTTTAGAGAACTTGCAGTAACATACTTAGGTAGAAACGACCTGGCGCATGTTGAAGAAAATGAGGTTAAACCAAAAAAATCTATTAGCTATAAGTCAGTAATAGAACCTGATTTTGAAAGTGAAGAAATTGTAAGCGAACGCATGATAATTTTAGACAACAACTTAAACGGCTTGTCGCAAACAAGTCAAAAATCAAACCCATTTGACCTGTCAAATGACAATGGACAAACAATGAATGAAAAAGCTGTGGCTATTCAGCAAATTTTAAAAGCAAAAGAAAGAGGATATACTGGAGATATTTGCCCAGAGTGTCAAAGTATGACAATGGTTAGAAATGGAACGTGCCTAAAATGTACAACATGCGGCGCTACAACAGGATGCAGCTAATTTAAAAGCTTTTTGAAAATGTTATAGTATAATGTGAGTAAAATTTATATTTACAAAATGCGTTGCTTTAAAGGTAGTTATTTCTTCAGCTATGGAGCTGTCTAAAAAGTAAATTTTTTTGGGGAACAAACATCGATAATCCGAATTTCGATTGATTCAAATGACAAAGTATTCGTTGTGGTTAAAATTCACAGGTTATTTATTTAATAATTGCTGTTTAGACAGCATTCCATAGCAAAATAAAAGTTTACTAAAGTCTTGTGAGTACCTTCTCTAAACTGAAAATTAATAATTGTTAGGTCCTAAACCCAATCAACAATTTTTTCTCAAAATTTTTTATCTTGGAGTTGATTAGCTTTTAACAAAGCGTTGTGGACAGATACAAATTTTTTAAATAAAGAATTTCAGCTATATCGTTGACTTTTATAATCAAAAGGAATAGATTCTCATTCTTAATTAAAAAAATGATAGCTCAAAATCTTAATATAATTGAAGAAAAAATATCAGAAACATGCCTTAAAACGGGCAGAAAAAGACACGAAATTAAATTAATTGTAGTCTCTAAAACGCAGTCAATTGAGGTGCTCAAGACTGCTATTGAATTAGGCATTAGGGATTTCGGGGAAAATAAAGCTCAAGAACTAAAAGAAAAAGCCGAGAAAATATCTGAAAAAATAAATTGGCATTTTATCGGGCATCTTCAAACAAATAAAGTAAAATACATAATTAATTTTACTGAGTATATACATTCTATAGATTCAATTAAAATAGCTGACGAAGTTAATAAACGGGCAGAATCAATTAAAAAGGTTCAGAAAATATTATTAGAAGTGAATACATCAGGTGAAAATACAAAATTTGGTTTAACAAACGAATTAGAATTATTGAAAACAGCTGAATATTGTGCGAAAAAAAAGAATCTATCTTTAGTTGGCCTGATGACAATGGCTCCTTTTACAAGAGAGGAAAAATTAATAAGAAAAAGTTTTATTAGACTTCGAGAGCTAAAAGAATTTTTGAATTCAAGCGGGCTTGAATTAACTGAACTTTCAATGGGAATGAGTAACGATTATCAAATTGCGATTGAAGAAGGGGCTACCATGCTGAGGATCGGGACAGCACTTTTTGGCCAGAGAAATAATTAGAGGAGTTTATATGAAATTTACTCCTTTTGGAATTAAAAACCAGGAATTTAACAAGGCTGTAAGAGGATATGATAAAGAAGAAGTGCGGGCGTTCCTCGAAAAGTTATCTGATGAATTTGAAAGAATGCTTTCAGAAGAAGAAAGGCTGAAAAGTGAATTAGCTAAAATGGAAGAACAACTTAAAGAGTTTAAAAAAATTGAAAAGAATCTTCAATCAGCTTTACTAAGTGCTACTGAATCGAGTACGAAAGCTCTGGAGTCTGCTAAAAAGCAATCAGCGTTGATGATTAAAGAGGCAGAAGTTAAGGCAGCACAAATTATTGAAAAAGCTAAAGAAAATGCTGATTCAGTTAGAAATTCAGTTTTGTCTTTGCGTGAAGAAAAAAAACTTTTAATTGCCAAGCTCAAAGCAGTAATCGAATCTCAAACTAATTTGTTGGATTTAATTGCTCAAAAAAAGGGACCTAAAAAAGATTTACAACAAAAAAAAGAAAATACTGATTCAATAGAAAATACTGAAATTAATGTTGACGATATTTTGGAGAGATTATTATGAGTCAACTTAGACAAATGATTTCCGAAACCTTATCTGTTATTAAAGAAAAAACAAAAAAGGAATATCCAATTGGAATTATATTGGGTACTGGGTTAGGGGGATTAGTAAAAGAAATTGAAATTGAGCTTGAGATTGACTATCAAGATCTTCCCCACTTTCCGCTTTCCACCGTAGAATCTCATAAGGGCAAGCTAATATTTGGTAAGATTGAGGGCAAAGACATAGTTGCTATGCAGGGTCGGTTTCATTATTATGAAGGTTATTCAATGAAACAAATTACATATCCAGTACGCGTCATGAAAACTTTAGGCGTAAATACACTTTTAGTTTCTAATGCTTGTGGCGGTATGAACCCTTTGTTTAAAAAAGGCGATATTATGTTGATTACAGATCATATAAATTTATTAGGAGACAATCCACTAATTGGCAAAAATGAGGATGAGTTTGGTCCTAGATTCCCTGACATGAGTGAACCTTATTCTATGGAACTGATTGAATTAGCTGAACAAGTAGCTTTAGAGAATCGCATTAAAGTTCAAAAGGGTGTGTACATTGCTGTGCCAGGTCCTAACCTTGAAACAAAAGCTGAATATAGATTTCTAAGAGCTACTGGTGCTGATGTGGTAGGTATGTCAACTGTTCCTGAAAATATAGTGGCAAACCACATGGGAATGAAGGTGCTTGGAATAAGTATAATTACTGATGAATGTTTTCCTGATTCTCTTAAGCCTGTAAAAGTTGAAGAGATAATTGATACTGCAATGAAAGCTGAGCCAAAAATGACCTTAATTATGAAGGAAGTTATTAGAAGATTAAAATGAAAAGAAAAAATATATATTACTTAACGCCTGCTCTACTTGCAATAATAGTTTTCGCATCTAATTTTTTAAGCACTGATCTGTTTAAAGCAGGTTACCAGAATTTTTCCGTGTGGTTTGTACTTTCAATTTTTTCGTTTGCATGTGGCTGGCTAATTAACAAAACTCTCGGTTATGTACACGGCGGTAAAGTTGTCTTCGCAGTTATAGTAGCAAGCGCATTCATAAGTGTATTATTAATCTCTTTTTTTAATGAGTACTTTGGAGTAAATAATTTAATTGTTGAAAACATGATTTTATATATACTCAGAAATATTACCTTAGGTGCTATGGCGTTTTTTGGGATGGCAATTTGTGAAGTTATTCATTATAGACATGGTTTTGCTAATGCACAAAATAAAAACGAAGAATATGAAAAAACCATTGAGCTGGCTCAAAAAGAGGCAAAAATAATTTTGGAAGACGCAAAATTAAAAGCTGAAAAAATCCTTTACGAAGCACAAAAAAATCTGCAATCCATTATCGATGCTAAAAATGAAATGGAGAGTAGAATAAAAGAATTAATTGCCGCAGAAAAAGACTTAATTAATAAATACGAAAAAGAAGAAGAATAATAATCAAGTGTGCAATATGTTTAAGCAATTCCCAGAAAAAATTAATTATACCGAAATTGAAAAAAGCATACTTCAGTTCTGGAAAGAAAATAAGATTTTTGAAAAAAGTGTATCTTCCAGACCAATGACCAAACCATTTACTTTTTATGAAGGACCACCTACAGTAAATGGTAAGCCTGGTATTCACCATGTAATAGCAAGAGCACTTAAGGACCTTGTATGTCGTTATAAAACTTTAAAAGGCTTTCATGTAAACAGAAAAGCAGGTTGGGATACGCACGGACTTCCAATTGAAATTGCTTTGGAAAAAGAGCTTAATTTTACTCAAAAATCTGACATAGAGAAATTTGGTGTGGCTGAATTTAATAAAAAGGCTAAAGAGCTTGTATACCATCATATCAATATGACTGAAGGATGGCGTACCCTAACTGAGAGAATGGGTTATTGGATTAACTTAGACGACCCTTATATAACTTGTACAAACGAATATATTGAATCTGTTTGGTGGGCTTTGTCGGAATACTTTAAAAAAGGTATAATATACAAAGGATTTAAAATAGTGCCACAGTGTCCGCACTGCGAAACCCCACTTTCCTCTCATGAACTAGCCCTGGGTTATGATGAAGTCAAAGACCCCAACGTTTACGTAAAATTCAAGCTGAAAGATGAAGATGCTTCAGTTTTAGTTTGGACTACCACACCTTGGACGCTGATTTCTAATGTTGCTCTTGCAGTCAATCCAGAAGTTGATTATGTAGAAATAAGCACTAAAGAACACGGTAACCTTTATCTTGCCAAAGCAAGACTTGAAGTTATTAGAGAAGAATATAAAATAATTAAGGAATTGAAAGGCATAGAACTTCTGAATCGTCAATATGAACCATTGTTTAACTACATCCCTGTTAATAAAAAAGCGTGGTACATAATACCAGGATCTTTTGTAAGCGTGGAAGATGGCTCTGGGGTTGTTCACATTGCTCCAGCTTTCGGAGCCGATGATTACGAAGTAGGCAAAAAATTTGATTTACCATTTATACAGCCAGTAACTAAAAATGGTAGGTTTGTAGATGAAGTAACTGACTTTGCCGGCAGATATGTTAAAACTATTCGATTTGAAACTCATGTAGAAGAAGGAGCCGATCCAGACATAATTTACAACCTTAAACAACGTAATTTGATTTACAGAGCTACTAACGATTATGTTCACTCATATCCTCATTGTTGGCGCTGCGATAACCCACTAATTTATTACGCAAGAGATAGCTGGTATATTCGTACAACTGATTACGCAAAAAGAATGATTGAACTGAACAAAACAATTAACTGGAATCCTCCAGAAGTTGGCTCGGGAAGATTTGGCAATTGGCTGGAGGAAAATAAAGACTGGTCACTTTCGCGCGATAGATACTGGGGAACTCCGCTCCCTCTTTGGTTGAACGATGAAGGCGATATCTTTGCTGTAGGCTCAATTGCTGAATTGAAAGAAGGTTTTATTGAAGAAAATGGAAAGAGAATTTATGTGAAAGATTTACCAGAGGATCAAATTGACCTTCATAAACCGTTTGTTGATAAAGTCTTGTTCGAAAAAAATGGAAAAATTTATAGAAGAACCCCAGAATTAATTGATGTTTGGTTCGATAGCGGTGCAATGCCTTTTGCACAATTCCATTATCCGTTCGAAAATAAAGAAAAATTTAAGCAAAACTTTCCTGCTGATTTTATATGCGAAGGAATTGATCAAACGAGAGGTTGGTTCTATACTTTACACGCTATCAGTACAATGCTTTTTGACAGCGTTGCCTATAAAAATCTTATTGTAAATGAACTTATTCTTGATAAGAACGGCTTTAAAATGTCGAAATCAAGAGGTAATACTGTAGACCCGTTTATTCTTATTGATAAATATGGAGCGGATTCAACAAGGTGGTACCTTGTTACTTCTAGTCCGCCTTGGAAACCAACATTGTTTGATGAAGAAGGAATTGTTGAAGTTCAGCGAAAATTCTTTGGCACTTTAGTGAATACTTATTCATTCTTTGCACTTTATGCTAACATTGATAAGTTTGATTTTAAGGAAGAAAAAATCCCATATGAAGAACGACCTGAAATTGATAGATGGATAATTTCTAAACTTAGCTCGTTAGTAAAAGAATATGAAACATTAATGGATAACTACGATGTTACACGAGCTGCCAGATTAGTTTCTTCTTTTACAATTGATCAATTGTCAAATTGGTATGTTAGGAGAAGTAGAAGAAGATTTTGGAAATCAGAAATTAATAAAAATAAATTATCAGCTTATCAGACTTTATACGAGTGCTTGTTAACTGTAGTGAAATTAACCTCACCATTTGCACCTTTTATTTCGGAAGAATTATATCGAAATTTAAATTTAGTTACAAAAAAAGAGCCTTTCGAATCTGTACACCTTTGCGAATTTCCACAGCCAGTTTATTTCGATAACGAATTAGAAGAAAAAATGGATGTAGCGCAACGCGTTGTTTATATTACTCGTGCCATGAGAGCTAAGTCAAATTTAAAAGTCAGACAACCATTAAAGAAAATGATTGTAGCAGTAACAAGTAATAAAAGAGATGCCGTAGAAAAAATGAAAGATGTTATACTTGAAGAAGTAAATATTAAAGAACTTGTGGTATTAGACGATGATTCTTCCATAGTTAATAAATCGGCTAAGCCTAACTTTAAGGTTATAGGACCAAAATACGGCAAACTTGTTAAGCCACTCACTAATATAATCAAGAACTTTGGAAAGGAGGAAATTTCTCTTTTGGAAAAGCAAGGTAAATTGGATGTAACTGTTGAAGGAACAAACATTACTCTAACCAAAGAAGAGATTGAAATTGTAAGTCATGAAATTGAAGGATGGATGGTAGATTCGGAAGAAGGAGTTACTGTAGCTCTTGATACTGAACTAAATGAAAGCTTAATTGCAGAAGGTTATGCAAGAGAATTTGTTAACCGAATTCAAAACATGAGAAAAGATTACGGACTTGATGTAGTGGATAGAATAAATATATTTGTTGAAAGTAATGAACAAATGAAATCTTTTATTAATCAGTTCAAAAACTATATTGCAAATGAAACATTAGCCGATTCCATTAATTTCAAACTGAATCAAAATGGTTATCAGCAAGAATGGGAAATAGGTGAACATAAATGCAATATCGTTATTGAGAAATCAAAAAAATAGAAATTCTAAAGAAAGAGGTTACTATGGCTAAGAAACCAGTAAAAAAAACAACGAAAAAAAATACAAAGACTGTTAGTAAGAAGAAAACAGCTACAGCTAGTAAAACTAAAAAGTCTACTGCAAAAACTAATAAGTTATCGGCTCAAAAAGTCAGTAAAAATAACCAGCCTGTGGAAGTAATATCGCCCACCAAAAAAATAAGAAAAATTCATGGTTATGGTAAAAAGGAACTTGAAGAGTTTAAAAAAATAATTTTAGAAAAAAGAGAAGAAATTATAGAACAGCTTCAAGTCCTTAAAGAGCAAATGATGGACCCAACAACAGGCGAATATATAAATGAAAATTCTCCTTATTCATTACATATGGCAGAGCAGGGCACCGATGCAATGGAACGAGAAAAACTTTATTTGTGGGCACAACGAGAAAATAAATTCTTGGGCTATTTAGATGATGCACTTCAAAGAATAGAAAATGGAACTTACGGCATATGCATTGAGTGTATTGACGAGCCGCAAAATCTTTGTCCAACTTGCCCACTTATTCCAAAAGAAAGATTAATTGCAGTTCCACATACACAGCATTGCTTGCAAGTCAAACAGAAGATGCAAAAATAAAGTTAAACCAGTTGAGGTTTTAAGTGGGAGTTTTATTTGTTTCTCTAATTATAGTTGTAGTAGACCAAGTTACTAAGTTTTTAGTAAAGGGTGGTACTATTCCATTATTAAATATAAAAGTAGCCGGCATGAATTACGGTGAGAGCATTAATGTAATTGGTAACTTTTTTAAGATCACTTATGTAGAGAATCCCGGTATGGCATTTGGAATAGATGTGGGTAATACTTCTAAATTATTTTTGTCACTTTTTTCTTTAGCAGCTAGTATCGGTATTTTATTTTATTTATATAAGGTGCGAGATCAAAAATTAAGCTTAAGAATTTCTTTGGCTTTTATTTTTGGTGGTGCTGTTGGAAATCTTATAGATAGAGTTTTCTATGGAGTTTTATATGGATATGCTCCAGTTTTTTATGGAAAAGTAGTCGATTTTTTTAATGTCGATTTTTTTGACTTTACTCTTTTTGGCCATACTTACGAACGATGGCCAATTTTTAACATTGCTGATGCTTCGGTAACAATTGGAGTTGTTCTGCTGATTATTTTTTATAAAAACTATTCAGTTCAAAAAGAGGCAACTGCTGAAACTCAAATAACACCTAAGAATGTCTCTCTTAACTCAGAAATTAAAGATACTATGCAAGCTACAGACGATACTAATTTAGTAACGCCAACAGTATCTACAGATAATGTCAAAGATAATAACTGAAAGGAAGTTTGTTTTTGAAATACCTTCCGGCAAGAAAAAAGAGCGAATAGATACATATCTTGCAAATTCGGTTGAAAATGCTACACGCTCAAGAATACAAAAATTAATTAAAAATAACCTTGTTACTGTTAATGGTAAGGTAGTCAAAGCAAATTATTTAATTTCCCCAGGTGAGATTATTGAACTTTCTATTCCACTTACTCCACGACCTGAAGATGCTGAGCCTGAAGATATACCTCTGGATATAGTTTTTGAGGATGAATATTTGATTGTAGTCAATAAGCCTGCTGGAATGGTTGCCCACCCTGCACTGGGCAACTTTAGCGGTACACTTGTTAATGCTCTTTTGCATCATACAAAAAAATTAAGCAAGTTAAACGAACCAAGCAGACCTGGAATAGTTCATAGAATTGATAAAGATACAAGCGGGCTGCTGCTTGTTGCAAAGGATGAATGGACGCATGCGCAATTAGCAAGGCAGTTTTATAATCACACTGTGGAAAGAGAATATTGGGCTGTTTGCTGGGGAAAGTTTAAAGAGAAAAAAGGTGAAGTTATCGCTAATATTACAAGAAGCAATAAAGACAGAAAAATATTTACCGTTCATAAATCGGAAGGTAAACATGCACATACTTTATACGAAGTTATAAGAGAATTTGAATTTGCATCTTTAGTTAAATTAAAATTAAAAACAGGTAGAACCCATCAAATACGTGTACACATGTCACATATTAATCATCCAATATTTGGCGATCCAATTTATGGTGGTAGAAAAATTGTCTACGGCTCATCGTTGCCAAAAATTAAGAGCAGAGTTGATAATTTGTTACAGATAATGCAGAGACAGGCATTACATGCAAAAACTTTGGGATTTGTTCATCCTCACACCAAAGAAAAGGTTTTTTTTGACTCTGAACTTCCAGAAGATTTTAAAATGCTGCTTGTGAAATTGGACCCGAATAGTTAGGATAGGGCAGAAGAGGCTTATTTTATTTGGTAGAAATAATCTCAGTGAATTTTTTGTTATTTTGTAGGTCGGAACAGCGTTCCGACCTACATTGTAAGTTGATTTGCCGAACCGATTGATGCTTAGTCGGAACAGCGTTTCGACCTACAATTGGTGAAAAGATGGGATCTTTTTTTGAAATAATTCCCAAACTTGTTTTGCTTCTGGAAATGGTTCTAATGCTCTTGGCAGTGCGCCATGCATGTAGGAGATTGCAAGTCCGTAATTTACAATCGGTACATTAGCAAATTTTGCCTGCTTAATTCTTGTTAGCATTGCTTTCCTATTGAGCATACACCCTCCGCAATGAATAATTAATTTGAAATCGGAAAGATTCGATGGGAAATAGTGTCCGTTGGAAAAGCTAATTTCAAGATTTTTTTTAGTATGAAGTCTTAACCAACGTGGAATTTTAACCTTTCCAATATCATCTTCCTGGGGGTGATGAGAGCAAGCTTCGGCAATTAAAACTTTGTCACCGTTTTGTAATTCTTCTATTCTTTGTAAGCCTTTGATGTATTCTGTAAGGTCTCCTTTATGGCGTGCCATTAAAATAGAAAAAGTAGTTACTTTGATATCATCTGGAACATCTGCATTTACACGCATTATCGCCTGGCTATCAGTAACAACTAATTTTGGTTTTTGATTTAGTATTGAAAGAGCACTTCTCAATTCTTTATCTTTCACTACAATAACAACAGCATCTTCATCAAGAGATTCTCTTATAGTTTGAACTTGCGGCAGAATTAAACGTCCTTTTGGAGCTCCAAGATCAATTGGAACTACTAAGACGATAATGTCATGCTGCTTAATTAGGTCACTGATTAGCGGCGGTTCTTCTTCGTTTGGGATTAAATTAGCAATCTTTTCTTTGAATTCATAAATACCTTTGCCAGTTTTACACGAGACTAAGCTGAAGGATAATTTACGAAAGTTTAGTTCTTCAAGAAGTTTATAATTAATTCCTAATTCAGATTTGTTTATTGCAATATAAAAGGGAATTTCATATTTGTTGAGGAGTTCAATTAAATTCATTTCTTCATTTGAAAGGTGGGATTGGGAATCTAACACAACAATTGCAAAGTCAGTTTCAGAAATGATTTGCATAGTTTTGTTAACCCTTTTTTCTCCCAATTCACTTATATCATCAATTCCTGCTGTATCAATAATAACAATAGGACCAAAGGGGAGAAGTTCCATTGCTTTTTTTACAGGGTCTGTAGTTGTGCCAGGTATATCACTTACAATTACTAAATCTTGCCCAACAAAACAATTAACTAAAGAAGATTTTCCTACATTTCTTTTTCCTACGAAAGCAATATGTTTCCTTTCGGATAGAGGAACTTTACTCACTGTCAACCCCCATTTCTTTTGAAATTAAATTTAGCAATTCTTTTTCGGTTATGAGTTTTGTTTTCATTAAAGCAGAAACGAAAGATATTTTGTTTTGATGAGCATATTTTACAATCTCTTGAATTGTCTCATAACCATAAGTTGGAATTAAAGATGCAGCAATAGCAGATGAACTAATTAAGTGTGATTTACACTTTTCTAAATTTGCTGTAATTCCATCAATGCAATTTTTAGTCAAATTGTAATTTGATTTTTTCAAAAGATGAATTGATTTCAAGAATAGGTGAGAAATTAAAGGGAGAAAAGGATTTAGTTCAAGGTTCCCATTTGCAACAGCATTTGTTATGATTACGTCGTGACCTTTTATCAATTCGCAAATTTGAATTGTATTTTCTAAAATAACAGGGTTTACTTTACCAGGCATAATTGAAGAACCAGCTTGTTTGCTTGGCAAGTTAATTTCACCGATACCACCGTTAGGTCCGCTTGATAAGAATCGTAAATCGTTGCAGATTTTATTTATTGAAGATGCACCTGCTTTTACTATTCCATGTACTTCAACAAAAACATCAAGATTTTGAGTGGCATCAATTAAATCTTCAGATTTAGCAATAGGCAAATTGGTAATTTTTTTAAGAATATTATTAACATTAAGGACATACTCTTTATTTGCTGCTACTGAAGTTCCTACGGCTGTTCCACCTAAGTTAACCGAGCGAAGTCTTTCTTCAGCATTGTATAATCGCCATCGGTCACGTGCAATTGCTTGGGCATAAGCACCAAATTCTTGTCCAAGTGTGATTGGCACAGCGTCCTGCATTTGTGTTCTGCCAAGTTTTAAAATGTTTTTAAATTCCACTTCTTTTTTCTGAAGAGAATTTTGAAGAGAAGCAAATGATTCAGCAAGTTCTCTTATTAAATAAATTGAAGCAACTTTTACTGCTGTTGGGAAGGTATCATTTGTAGATTGGCCTAGGTTTACATCGTCTAATGGACTAATTATTTTGTAATCTCCATAGTTTTTACCTAATATTTTAAGTGCTTCATTAGCAATCACTTCATTGACATTCATATTAAGTGAAGTACCAGCGCCACCTTGATATGGATCGACAATAATTTTATTATAAATAGAATCACTTTTTCCCAAAATTGCCTCATCAGATTCTCTAATTAGAGAAATAATTGCTTCTTCTATTGCATCAAATTTTTCTTTGAACAGCAGTCCACATTTATAATTTGTTTGAGCTGCTGCCAATTTTACTTGGAAGTATGCTTTAATTAAATAAGGGTTTATTTTTTCGCCAGATTGAAAGAAATTTTGAACACTTCTTACAGTATGAATGCCATATGCTGCGTCTTGGGGAATTTCCAATTCTCCTATTGAATCTTTTTCTATTCTCATAGGTTTGTTTGTTTTATTGTTATCAAGTGGATGCAAAAATCGTACTATTATTTTCTTTTAGGTGATAAAAAAAGACCCGGTCATGAAATAACCGGGTCAAATAAGGTGCTTTTATAACAATGGAGGTATTTTATTTTAGCAGCAGCATTTTATTAACTTTAACAAAGTTGCCTGCTTCGATTTTATAAAAATAAACACCTGAAGCAAGGCTGCCTGCATTCCAAGTAAAAGTGTGGGTTCCTGCATTAAGTTCACCATTAACAAGTACACCAACTTCTCTTCCTATGGAATCATAAATAGTCAATTTTACATGAGATGTGGTTGGTAAATCAAATTTAATATTAGTTGAAGGGTTAAAAGGATTAGGATAATTTTGATAGATAGAGTATTGAGTTGGCAAATCTGTATTTTCTCTTACAACTGGTGTTCCACCTAAAGCTACGTAAGTGTTAATGAGCATTGATACTATAAATTTAGGATTGTGAATGCCCCAGCTTTTATCTTCTTCTACAACTTTAACATTGTAAAATGCCTGAAGTTGGCTGGTTGTCCAGCTGGCATCGGGATCATCAGAAGAATTTGGAGTAGGCAGTAGGGCTCTAATTTTTGCTACTAAGCCCTTAACTTCATTTTGCAATCCTTCAGCTACTCCGTTACCGTCAAGATCAGCAGTTCCACCATAGTAAAAATTAACATCTTCGAAACTTGGTCCGAATGTATTGCCGTGGCATTGTGCGCAAGCGTTCATATTATCTTGTCCGTCCGGGGTGGTCATGCTGAAAGTATGGCCGCCGCTAATCATTGAATGTCCAGTAGAGTCAGGTGCACCTGGTGCCATATGGCAGTTAACACAAGCATTAGCATCGCCGCCGGGCACTGTAGCAGTTAAGTGACGAGAGGATTGTAATGTGGCACCGTTAAAAACAACAACATTTTTACCAGCTAATACATCAGCTTGTGGACCATGATGAGGACCATAGTGTGCAGCTGGTTTTGTTGTATAAGAAGAATTAGCTACTCTGCGAGATTTATGGCAGTTCATACATAATTTCCCAAGTCCACCGTCATTAATTACGGTACCATCGGCTAAAGTAACATCGACTTTTCTAAGTTGGTGTTGGTTAGTAGCATCGTGTGGATTGTGACAAACTGCACATGTGATTGGGTCGGTTTCATAGGGATTTATAGTTTCACCTCTGCTGTATTGTACAAAGCCTAGACCGTTATGGCATTGTGCACATGCTGCGTTACCGCCTTCACTTTCAAAAGTTTCACCTGTTGCATGTTTTGATAAAGCCCATTGTTCAGGGTAAACGTGATGATTACCGTCGTCATGGCAATAAGCACATACTGCAACATCTAAAGAAGCAACCATTCTCGAATTTTCTATATAGCCATAATGTTCGCTTCCTGGACCGTGACAGCTTTCGCACTGAATATTTGCTCTTAACATTGCATCAGGGTATTGTTGAACCATAGCGTCATAAGTACCGGGTTGTAGTGTCGTTGGGAATACAAATGGGAAGTCGTCAAATCCATCGTTTGCAGCTTCTTTATCATATCCTGTAGTATGGCATTTTATACAGCTTTCGCTATAATGACTGCTTACCTCTCCGTCTAAACCTCTCTGGAACATAGTAGCATGGCCAGTTTGCTGCCATTTGTCAATTAAGTTTGAACGCCATGGATAATATGAATCTGTTCCGTTATGGCAATCTACACAAGCTAAGTGAAGTCCATCTCTTCCTTTGCCTCTTACACCCAGATAAAGGCCTGCACTAATTGTTAGTGTTGCTGAGTAAGTTCCATCAACAACTTTTACAACATAAGTCCCAGTAACATCCGGAGTGAAAACAATTACAACACTTGAAGTATCAATAGTTTGTGTTGCGCCGAAAGTAGCATTTGAACCACTTGGCTTTGAAGTCAAGGAAAATTGTGGATTGTTTAATTTAGCTCCGACTAATTTAGCTTCAAGGTACATTTTTGTACCTACGCCAACGTTTGTAAGACCATTATATTCAACATCAAATATGTCAGTACTTGATTTTGCTGCTGCTGCGGGTGATACACCAAAAGTTTTAAATTCCATAGTCTGTGAAAATGAAGTCGAAGCCATCAATAAAAGAGTAGAAAGTAATATTGTGAGTTTTTTTAGCATACAACTCCTCCTTAATAGTAAGAGTTTTGTTTTTTAATTAGTTTGTTTGTAATTATAAAATCGGATATTTGTCCTATTTTTTCCATTTTGCAGTATTAACTTAAAAAAAATATCCAAGATGTCAAAGTCCAAAATAGCTAAATACGACTTTTTACCATAATATCTAATATTATACCACCTGTAAAGATGCTGAAAATTTGATAAAACAAGGCTCTTTAACTATATTTTTTATCAAAATTGAGAGGAATAAGTGCAGATTTACAATACATTAAAAAAAAGAAAGGAGGAATTTCGACCACAAAATCCACCTTTTGTTACTATGTATGTTTGTGGACCTACAGTTTACGATTTTTTTCACATAGGTAACGCAAGAACATTTATAATGTCTGATATAATAAGAAGGTACTTAGAATATAAAGGCTATAAAGTAAAATATGTAATGAATATTACCGATATTGATGATAAAATAATAAAAAAGTCAAATGAGGAAAAAATTCCTTTTGAGCAGGTTTCAAAGAAATTTACTGATGCTTTCTTTGAAGACGTTGAACAGCTAAAAATACTTAAAGCTGATGCTAACCCTCGTGCTACTGAACATATTCAAGATATAATTGAAATGATTTCTGAGTTGGAGAAAAAAGGTTATGCATATAATGTAAATGGAGATGTCTTTTTTGATGTCTTGAAATTCTCAAGTTATGGCAAGCTAAGCGGTAAAAAGATTGAAGAGCTTGAAGCAGGTGCGAGAATTGATGTTAATGAAAATAAAAAGAATCCCTTAGATTTTGCTTTATGGAAAAAAGCAAAAGAAGGTGAGCCCTGTTGGGAGAGTCCTTGGGGTAAAGGTAGGCCGGGCTGGCACATCGAATGTTCTGTAATGAGTACTAAACATTTGGGTAAAACTATTGATATTCATGCTGGAGGAAATGACTTAATCTTTCCTCATCACGAAAATGAAATTGCTCAAAGTGAAGCTGCCTTTGGCCAACAATTTGTAAAATATTGGATTCATTTTGGCTTCTTGAATATTCAAAATGAAAAAATGTCTAAGTCGCTTGGCAATTTTTTAACAGCCAGAGAAATCTTAAAGAAATTTTCAGCTCAGGCAATTAGATTTTTCTTTAGTCAAACTTACTACGGTGGACCACTAAATTTTAGTGAAGAATTATTAGCCTCTTCGGAAAAGGGGCTTGAAAAACTTCAAAATCTTATACAAACCACAAAGGAAAGATTAAATAATCCGAGCGGAGGTGAATCTAACTTTGGCTTTGAAAAGTATTATAAAGAATTTGAAAACGCTATGGATGATGATTTTAACACACCCCAAGCAATTAGTGTGATTTTTGAATTTGTTAGGCAAGTAAATATTGAATTTGCACTTAACCCCTTCCCAAATAAAGAATTTTGTGAAAATGTCCTTAGTTTCCTTAGAAAGACTGCTCAAAACGTCTTTGGGATAGTAGATGTTGATTCATTGGTAGATAGTGGTTCCGTTACTATTGAAGATGAGCTGATTAAAATACTAATAAAAATAAGAGCAGAATTGAAAGAGCAAAAAAATTATAAATTAGCTGACTTAATAAGAGAAGAATTGAATAAATTGGGTATTCAGCTTAAAGATAATAAAACTGGGTATACGACTTATATCAAACAGAAGTAAGTATTTTATAAACTTATTGATAGAGACTTATGAAAAATTCGATATGTCGGGGCTGTCTGAAAAGTAAGATTTTTTAAAAAATAGAAAACGGGTAACACGGATTTTAACAGATTCTCACAGGTATTATAGTTGAAAAATTACTTTTTAGACAGTCTCTTTTTAATTTGGGTGAAGATTCTTGCTTTCGTGAGAATGACAAACCATGAAGTTGGAAATCCACCACTCCACGAAGTGTGGGGATCCACCACTTCGTGGGTGAATTCTCATCGTAAGGTGAATACTCATAAAAAAATTTGTTTTTCAGAAATCTCTGAGAATTATTTTTCTATTTATCTAATTGATTCTTATTTTTATCTATCAAAAAAAGGTACAAATGAAAAAAATAGTTTTTCTATTAGGCTTTCTATTATTTCCTATTAGTTATTTAATTGCTCAAGGCACAAGTGGTACTAATGCAAAATATGAGTACCGTTATTTAATTGATTTGCCTACTGCTGGTATTTTAGAAAAAGGATACGTAGGGCTCTCTATGGATGTAATGCCTCTTGGTGTTGTGGTCTCTCGAATTGAAGTAGGGGTATTTGACAATTTCAGCTTTGGAATTTCTTATGGTGGTTCAAATATTATTGGTACAGGCAAGCTCGATTGGTATAAATTGCCTGGTGTGAATCTGCGGGTTAGAATTGTAAATGAAACCGAATCGTTGCCTGCTTTTACTTTGGGCTTTGACTCACAAGGTAAAGGGATTTATGATAAAAGTTTAGATCGTTATCAAATAAAATCACCTGGCTTCTTTGTTGCATCTTCAAAAAATTTCCAGTTTCTTGGGTACCTAAGCATACATGGGATGATTAATTACTCGCTCGAAAGAGATGATAGCGATAAAGATTTAAATATTGCTGTAGGCTTTGAAAAAACTTTAGGTGGTAGAGTTTCATTTATTACTGAATATGATTTTGCATTAAATGATAATACAAGTAAATCATTAGGTAGTGGAAATGGTTATTTAAATATGGGACTAAGATGGTCGATCGGCGATGGGTTAACATTAGGATTTAATTTAAGAGATTTGCTTGACAATAAAAGATTCTCTTCAAACAAAGCCGATAGAGGAATTTTTGTAGAATATGTAAAAGCTATTTTTTAGGTGGTGTTTATTTTTTTACCCACCTGTGTAATTAAAGAGTACACGCCTTACAATTTCAAGTTTTATAATAGACTTATTTTTTGCCTTTTATGAGGCATGAAAATTGTTATTTTAATACTGTTTCTTATCAAAGAAAGGTAATTGAAATGGGAAAGTTTATTAAAACATTAATTTTTGCCTCGCTCTTAGTCCTTTCGGGTTGTTATACACAAGTAGCCTTAAGAGAGCCAACCGATTGGAATAATGGCTATGCAAATAATGAAAATGAATCGGAACAGTATAATGATACTACGTACAGTCAAGATTCTTCCTCGTACTATAATGATTATTACGATAATTATTATAATAGCCCGTATCGTCGTTATTACTACGGTTATTATCCGCCCTCTGGCTTTTCTTTATCTTTAGGTTATTTTGATCCATGGTACTATGATTATTACAATTGGTGGTGTGGAACATGTTTAACTTGGGGTTATTATTCACCATGGTATTCCCCTTATTACTATAGCTATTATCCTTATTTTTATTATGGATATTATCCTTATTACTACCCAACAATAATAAAATATAGAAACTATAATTACACACACCTGAGAGATAACAGCGGCGGAAGAGGTTACAGCTCAAGAAGTTCTTCAACTAGAGATAGATTTTCTGGGGGAAGAACACCAACATCAATTAACAATTCAACTAATAATGGCAAGCCATCGGTTGACTTGACCAACACACCAGTTTCTCGAAGCGATAGAAATGAGAATGGCAGAGTTGTACCAAAATCTGCTAATCCTACTTCTACACGCAACAATGAACCTGCAGTTAGAGAGCGAGCACCAAGAAGCTCTGAACCAAGAACAAGAAGCAGCAACGGTTCAAGAAGCGGAAACAGGGTTCGTTATATTCCACGGGGAGAAGCTCAAAGAAATTATAGTCCTCCAGCTTACATTCCTAAATCACCACAAAATGATAACTCTAATGGTTCAAGAAGTTATTCGCCGCCTTCAAGTTCAAGCCCATCTAGTTCTAGGGGGACTTCTTCAAGTGGGGGGAATTCAACTAGAAATAGTGGTACGCGTAGCGGAAGAAGGTAACATTCTAAAAATTTTTTACTCATAGAGGTAGTTTATGGCAAACAAGAGTCTATTATTAAAACTATTTATAGTTACTTTTTACTTTTATATCGAATTAACCGCACAGGATTTTAATGATGCATTAAGATTAACAGAGCCAGGTATTCTTTCTGATGCAAGAGCATTATCTATGGGCAATGCATATACTGCACTTAGTAATGATTTCTCTGCTGCTTTTTTTAATCCTGCTGGTTTTGGTCTAATAAATAGATCACAACTTTCTGCTTCTTTTAATTATAATTCATTTGGAAATACTACTACATTTTTTAATAAAATAAATGATGCTACTAATAATGCATCTAAGTTTACTCAATTTGGAGTTGTTTTGCCTTTCCCTACTTATAGAGGCAGTTTAGTGTTTGCATTGGGCTATAATCTTGAGAAGGATTTTAACTCAATAGTTAAATTCGATGGTTATAATTCGGCTAACAATTCTATGATTCAGGATTTAACTTCTTATAACGAAGATATAATGTACTATTTAGGTTTAAGTTACCCGCTCAAAGATAAGTTGGGGAATTATATCAAAGATACTACACTAATACATGGTGGACTAAATCAAAGTGGTTCAATTATCCAAAGAGGAAATATTAACTCATGGTCTTTGTCTGGTGCCATAGAAGTGGAAAAAAATGTGTTTTTGGGAGCCACGATTGATATTGTCGGCGGTAACTTAGAACGTAATAGAAAATATTGGGAAGATGATATTTATAATTTGTATCCTTCTAGTCTTAGACTTGACCCAAATGATCCTGCTACTGCTGATTTTCAGAGTTTTTATTTGAATGATATTATTAGTTGGGATATTTCTGGCTGGGATGCTAAAGTGGGTTTTCTTATAAAACCAATTGACCAACTGAATATTGGTGGGACCGTTAAATTTCCTAGAAGATACACCATTAAAGAAACTTATTATGAAACTGCAACAAGTTCTTTTGGAAGTTCTGCCGGCTTTCAGTATAATCCAGATAATAACTATCTTGAATACGAAATTTCTACACCATATGAATTTTCTTTTGGTGCAGCTATTAATACAAATGTACTTGTTTTAAGTGGTGATGTAAGGTTTATAGATTATAGTCAAATGGAATTTAAAAGTGGACTTGGTGGATCACAAATTTCATCAAATAATTTTGATATAAAAAATTTATTCCGAAACACTACTAATTTTAGTGCTGGATTAGAGTACACGCTACCATTTAATGGTTTGGCTGTTAGAGCAGGATTGATTTACAGACCATCACCATTTAAAGGTGACCCATCTGAATATGATAAGAAATATATAACTGCGGGTTTCGGATACACTATGCAGAATCGAATTACTATTAATTTTGCCTATGCTCACGGCTGGTGGAAAGATTTCGGGGATAATTACAGTTCAGGTGTTTCGAGATTTGAGCAAGATATTTCTAGGGACAATATTAGTTTTACTTTTACCTACAATTTTAGATAACAATCTTATATTTCTTTCTAAGCGTTGACAACTCTGCAAAAGCACCTTATTTTGTAAGGTGCTTTTTTTATTTAGGAGGTTTTATAAAAGGCAAAATCTACAAAATCGAAAGCAAAAATTATTATGTTGTGGACGAGAATGGCAATGAATTGCGCTGCTTTTTAAGAGGGAAATTTCAAAAAGAGTATAATTTCAAAAAAGACAAGCTTTTTACGTTAGATATTGCTGCAGTAGGTGATATTGTTGATTTTGAAATTAATGATAGTCATACCGGTGTAATAAATCATATCTACGAAAGAAAAAATTATATATCCAGAAAAGCTCCGAGGATTAAAGGGGCAAGTACCAGAGGTGAAAGGTTAGAACAAATTATAGCTGCTAACATAGACCAGCTTGTAATAATTACAAGCGTTAAGTTACCTTTGTTTAACAATAAAGCCTTAGATAGATTAATTGTAATTGGCGAAAGTTCACATGTAGATATAAAAATTGTGATTAACAAAGTTGACCTTGCTGATAATAATGAAGTAAACAAATGGTTTTCTTTGTATAAAAGTATTGGGTATAATGTAATATTAACTTCAGTAGTTAATAATGTTGGAATAACTGAACTGCGTAAAACTTTGAATGGGAAAATAAATTTGATATGGGGTCAGTCTGGCGTCGGTAAGTCTTCAATTCTAAATAAATTATATCCTTTTTTAAATTTTAAGGTGGGGAAAATAAGTGATTACACTTACAAAGGTAAACACACCACAGTAACATCTGTGATAAGAAAAGTAGAACAAAATACATTTGTGATTGATACACCAGGAGTTAGAGAAATTGATCCTTATGGTATCAAAAAAGAGGACTTAGGTCATTATTTTGTTGAATTTTTACCGTATATAAATGAGTGTAAATTTAATACATGTACACACAATCATGAGCCAGGCTGTGCAGTATACGAGGCAGTTAATAAAAATCTTATTACAAAAGAAAGGTACGAAAGTTATCTTAACTTGCTTGATACAATTGAAGAAGATTTATTTTACTGAAGTGAGCTTATTTTATTTTTCATTCTGATGATAAATTCCTTAACAAGTTCGTCTGGAACACCATCTTTATGTTTGGATTTTAATCTCATATCACATTGGTCGTTAATATAATCGACCAAAACGAAATCACCTTTTTCAGTTAATGCAATTTCTGTTGAAAAGTAGTCAAGCTTTACTAAGGACGCTAATTTAGTTGCTATTTCTTCAAGCTTTATAAGATTGTAATTTGTGCGTTCTTCATCATTTATTAAGTTGTATACATGAACCTTATCGTCCCACCAAGTTGGTATGGCTTTGTCAAAAAACCAAAAAACTCTGAACCAAGCGCGTTTTCCCATAATTAACTTAGGACGAACTATCTCTTGGATTAAATAAACTTCGTACGGATATTTTTGTCTTTCTTGTTGTATGTCTTCAAGGCTCTTTGCATTTAGTATAACACCCTCGCCGCCGCCAGTATCTAATGATGGTTTTATTATAAAAGGCTTCCCAATTTTTGATAAATCTTCATCGGAGATATTTAAACTAGTTGATTCATTATATGATGGAACTATAATGCTATTTGGTACAATAAATCCATTATTTATTAATTTATAGTGAATAGCAGATTTATTTATTGCGCTTTCAACAACTGAATGCGGGTTAATCATAAAAACATTTTTCTGAGTTAAAATAGTTGCTAGTTCGTCATATTTAGCATCTAAATCTGAAGCGCGGTCTAAATACGCCTTAAATATAATTTTCTCTTCAGATACCAACTGTGTTACTTCTGATATATTGTGATCTTGGATTAGAAAGGTTGATAAGCCTTCTTTCTGAAAAACCTCTTCAATGAAGTTTACAAAATCACTATCATAAATCCAAGTGTAGGATACAGCTAAATCAAAAATTTTCATCAACTAAGTTAAAAGTATAAATTAAGATGCAAAAATAAAAAAATTATGATTCTCAGTTCAATCAATAGACTTGTTATTAACTATCTTAAAAACTATTTTTTCGAACGATTTTAACAAATAATCAATGAGAAACATTCTATACATACTAATCTTAATAAGCGTAGTTGGTTGTGCCACAGCAGATGTAACAAATGAGCACTACGATGCCAACTCATATAAAAATAATTCAATTACTGTAACTGATTCGAAAAAAATTGCTTTAAGTAAGTTTATTGATGCGTCAATTAATGAACAAGAAGGATACCTTGAACGAGCTGCTAAATTATATCAAGAAGCATTAAGTTATGATTCTAATGCAGCAGGCATTTTTTATTCTTTAGGCAAAGTTTATTATAAATTAAATAAGCTATCCAATGCACTTAGTTCATCAGAAAAAGCCGTAAAGCTTTCACCTCGTAATACTGAATTTTTATTTTTGCTTGCTACAATATATTCTGCTGCACATGTGCCAGATTCTGCTGCTGTTTATTATCAAAAAATTATTTCAATTGATTCTGCAAATCTTCAATCTTATTATGGCTTAGCTGAACAATATGAGGTAAATAAACCAGCTCAAGCTTTAGAGATTTACGAAAAATTGTTAAAAATGGTTGGGCCCGATTGGAACTTACTTGTTCGAATTGCAGATTTAAATGAGCGTCTTGGCAATATTGATGCTACTATTAAAACTGTAGAGGACCTGCTTAAATTAGATCCCTCCAATCTTAATTTAACTAAAATGTTAGTCTCATCTTATATAAAAACTAAAAAAACGAAGGATGCGATTAAGATAATAAATGAACAACTATCTAGCTTTCCGGATGATAATGACCTTATGGAATTAAAAGCTCAAGCTTACATGACAGAAGGCAATTATGAATTGGCCTGCAATACTTATTTGCAAATTATAAAAAATAAAAATATTCCTTTCGAGAAAAAGTTTCAGATAGGCTCCTCATTCTTTTTTGCAGTTCAACAAGACTCAACCAATTTAAAGTTGGCCAAAGAGATTTTTCAAGAGATTAATAAAGATACAGTTGACTGGCAGGTGAATGCATATCTTGGAGAAATTGCCATTAGAGAAAAAGATGACACCTCGGCAATAAATTATTTTAAAGTTGCTGTTAAATTAGCTGAATGGAATTCGCAACTGTGGAGCCGATTAGGCGGATTACTTTTCGATAAAGGCAAATATAAAGAAGCTATTGAACAGATGTCAGTGGCAATTGATAAGTTTCCTAATGATTTTACAATTAATTTAATTTACGGATTATCTCTTTCCCAAGATAATCAATATTCGAAAGCTGAGGTTTATCTTGATAGAGCTCTTAAAATAAAATCTAATGACCTAATGGCGCTTATTGCAATGGGGTTTACTCTTAACCAACTTAAAAAAGAAGATGATGCATTAATTTATTTAAATAAAGCTCTTGCAATTGACCCCAAAAATCTTCAGGCTATTAGTATTGCTGCTTTAATTTATGAAAGCAGAAAAATGTATAACATTTCAGACTCTTTATATGCAAATGCTCTTTCTGTTGACTCTAACAACGCGCTAATCTTGAACAATTATGCTTATTCACTTTCTGTACGCGGCAAAGACCTCGATAAAGCATTTGAAATGTCAAAAAAATCTTTGGAGGCAGAGCCTAACAATTCATCTTACTTAGATACTTTTGGATGGATTTATTTTAAGAAAGGTGACTATTTAAAAGCGAAACAATACATTGAAAAGTCAATTTCAATTGATGATAAAAGTGGTACAGTTTTCGACCACTTGGGTGATGTATATTTTAAACTTGGTGAAAAAGATAAAGCTATTAAAAACTGGCAAAAAGCACTTGAGCTCGACCCAAGCATAGAAAATTTAAAAGAAAAAATAGATAAAGGTAGCTTGTGAATAAAAAAAATATTTATACAATATTTCCTCTGTTAATTATTATAGTGCTTCAAGCGTGTGTACCTTCTAAACCAATTAAAGAAGAACTAATCTTATCTTCAGATAGATTAGTGAAAAAATTAGAGGCAAATCGACGTCAAATAAAAACTTTTCGAGGTACTGGCGTACTTTCAATCGAAACACCTCTGTTAAATGCTAAAAGTAATTTTGAAGTGTTAATTAAAAAGCCCGACTCTGTAAAAGTCTCTTTTTTTGGACCATTTGGGATTGACCTTGCTCAATCATTAATAACTAACAATACTTTTCAATTTTATGATGTTATTAATAATAGATTATTCACAGGCAAACTGGAAGAAGATGTAATTAAACAAATACTAAAAGTGGATATCAGTTTTGATGAACTTATAGATGCATTAATCGGATCTGTTAACTTAACTGATAAACTTAGACGTGAGCCCGATAAATACCAAGCTGAATCAAGCTTTTATAAATTGTCTTATTTAGACAGCCTTTACAACAGAGAATATATTTATGTTGTACAAAGCGATAATTTATCAATTCGAGATTACAAAATAGTAAATATGCCTTCTGATTTAGTTTTAGAAGGTGTTTACAGCAACTTTAAAGATTTTGACCAAGTGCCTTTGCCATATAATATTTTATTAAACTATAAAGAAAAAAATCAAAAACTTGTCATTGAATACCGGAATATCTCTGTTAACCAAAATGTTGAAAACTTAAAAATCGAACTGCCACCAGATGTAAAACGAATAGAATGGTAAAGAAAAGAAATATTGCCTTAATATTCGTTCTTGTTATTCAGCAATCTTTCTTTTCGCAGATTAATGATTCACTCAGGACAAAAAATATTGAACTTAGGGAATTAAGAGAAAAAATATCCGCTTTAGAATCTGAATTAAAATCAAAATCTCAAAAAGAAAAAGAATCTTTACAGGTGCTTGAGAAAATTTCTTATCAAAACTTATTGCTTAATAAACTTATAAATAAGCTTATCCACGAAGAAAACTCAAAGCAAAAAGATATAGAACTTACTCAATTAAGTATTGATTCCGTAAATCAAAGAATTAACAATCTCCAGAAAAATTATAGTAAATACATTGTTTGGTTATATAAGAATATGGGATTACCCTTTCTAAGCTACTTTTTCAATTCTTCTTCTTTTAATCAAACATTAATTCGTTATAAGTATTTGAATTACATAAGCGCAAAAAGTAAAGAGACAGTAGATAATTTGAAAAGTAGCAAAAAGTTATTGGGTAATTTAATGGAGAAATTAAATAAAGAACTGTTAGAAAAAGAAGCTTACATTGCACAAAAGCAGAAAGAACAATCGTTACTTCATGAGAAGGAAACACAAAGGAAAAAAATAATTGAAATGCTTAGAAATGATCAATCTGCTATATCAAGTGAAATAGCAGATAAAAGAAAAGCTGAAATTGAAATAAAAAGTATTATAGCACGCTTAATTGAAAAAGAGAGGAAACAAAAATCAAACTTTTTGGAAAAGAAAATAACAAATCCAAGTTATAGCTCTTATTATGATTATGATAAACTGACCAGCTTTGCTGACTTAAAAGGCAAATTAAATTGGCCTGTAAAAAGCGGTAAGATTGTTAGAAAATTTGGTGAAAATAAAAATGAGAGGCTGAATACAATAACTCTTAATTATGGAATAGATGTTAACGTGAAAGGCAATGAAGAAGTTTATGCTGTTGCAAATGGGATAGTATCTGCAATTGATTGGATACCCGGCTATGGCAGTGTTTTAATAATAACTCACAAAGGTGAATTTAGAACTGTCTATGGGCATTTAATAGATATAAAAGTTTCTGAAGGCGATGAAGTGGAAGCTGGTACATTGCTGGGTGAAGTAAGTGATAGCTTAGAAGGTAATATTCTGCATTTTGAAATATGGAACGAACGAAATTTTCAAAATCCTGAAACCTGGCTTACTAAAAAATAATTTGTGCAGTCTAAATTTTTTATCTTTACCGAAAATATTACTAACAAAAAGTTAAAATGCTCATGCTAAAAAAAATTGCACTGTTTGTTATAGTATTCTATTTTAATTCTAATGCACAATTCTACCAACTGCATCAGGATGAAGCTTTAATGCAAGGCGGTTTAGGTATAATTTGGATTAACGGTGCTCCAAATTACGGTTTAAGACTTTTCCCAGAAATTCAATTTAATAATATTGGTATAGGTTTGGACCTTCATCTGGAGTATACCCCAGATGGTAAATTACGAGAAGAAAATTTTAATGAATTTTCTGATTACTTAAGCATATTAAGATATATAAGATATGGCAAAAAGGGCGACCCGCTATATGTTAGATTAGGAAGCTTAGATTATGCAACACTTGGATATGGAAATATTATGTACATGTATAACAATAGTCCAAGTTTTGATTCTAAAAAGGTTGGCTTAGAGTTCGATGCAGATTTTAATGACTTTGGCTTTGAATCCGTCTATAGCAATTTTGGTCAAGCTGGCCTTATAGGTGTTAGAGGCTTTATTAAGCCGATGCATTTTACTGGCCTATTATACACTCCTATTATTGGAAACTTGGAAGTGGGGTTAACAATTGCAAGTGACCAAGATAAAAATGCTGGTGTACTTGCTGGTAATTATGATTTTAACACAGGAAGTTTTATTCCAACAATTGACGAAGGAGGTGTTACGTTAGTAAGTGTTGATGTTGGATTTCCAATAGTTCATAGCAGTGTTGCTTATTTAGATGCGTACTTTGATGCCACAAAAATTATAAAGTTTGGCAGCGGCGCAGCAATTGGATTGATGTTGAACTTGAAAGGCATTGGTTTGGCCGATGTGAAAGCTCGCTTGGAAAGAAGATTTAATGGCAATAATTATATCCCTTCGTATTTTAATTCTCTTTATGAAATAGAAAGATTTAATTTAGATAAAACAAATGGAATTGTTAAAAGCAAAATCCAACAATTAAAAGAAGCAGTTAATCAGTCTAATGGCTATTATGGCGAGTTGTATGCTAATGTTTTGGGATTGTTTAATGTGTTAGGTAGTTTTCAAAAATTAGATAATGTTGCCGAAAGCGGAATACTTCATTTGTACACCCAAATTGCTCCAACTGATTTCCCTTATATTTTCAGGGCTGGTTACGATAAAACAGCAGTTAGAAACTTTTCAGACATTTTTAAGCTTGATGAACGCTCTTACTTTTACTCAGAACTTGGATACAGAGTGATGAATTATATTGTTCTTTCGATGGTCTATTATTGGACTTATACTCCGGTTAGAGATGAGAATAAAAACATTATTGGATATAAACCCCAAAAAAGGGTAGAGCCAAGAATTTCATTTTACTATCCTTTAGATTTTTAGTAGAGATGACATAATAGTATAAAGAAAATTAACATTCTAAAATTCATTATAAATACTTGTTTTAACCTACATTAGTTACAGCTTGTCGATCCGAAGGGCAAATCATGAAGTGTGGGAATCCACCCACGAAGTGGTGGATTCCAATTTTCCTAACCTGCCAGCATGCTGGTGGAAAATTTGGGTTAAATATTTTTCTTGACGAACTCTTTTAACTCATCTACGGTGTAAAAAATATAATCGCTGTCCATTGAAAGTACTTCATCTTTTGCATAACTATCCCACACTACACTTGCAATTTTAATGCCCGCCTTTTTAGAGGCCAAAATATCTGCAGGTGAATCGCCAATCATTAATACTCTGCTTCGCTGTAAGTTAAAATGGTCTATAAACTTATTTATTCCTTCTGGAGAAGGTTTATGTTCTTTTACATCATCGCTGGTAATTATCATATCGAAGTATTGGTCAACTTCAATAAATTTTAATGTAATCTCGGTGGTCTTTTTACCTTTGCCTGTGAATATTGCCAGAGGTAGTCCTTTTGATTTAATTAAGCGTATTACTTCAATTATGCCAGGGTAAACATCGACCATTTCACTATGCTTACTCGAATAAAAATTATAATAATCCTTTTTCGCTTCTTCAAAATAATCTTTCATCCAGCTTTTAAGTATTACTTCTTCGCTTGGTCCAAATAATGAAATTATTTCTTCGTTGGTAAATTTTTTGTTTAAGTATTTCTCTGCTACATGATTAAATGAAGCAAAAATTAATTCGTTTGTTGATGTTAATGTCCCATCAATGTCGAAAATAAATGCATCAAAATTTCTCATTTGGTTCTCAATTTTTACTTTTTACGAGTAACAAATTTAATGAAAAAGGAAGTTTAGGAGAATAATATTGATTTGTTAACATATCATGTTTTTATAGTATAACCTAACATGCCAAAAATCAGATTTACAAAAATATCTCTTAGTTCTTATTCTATACAAAAATTATTGGTGAGATAATTTTTTGCTTCCGATATAAGCGCTTTTATTGTGTTGTTAAAATTATTATCTGACAATCTAAGTCTGAGGTAAGAAATTTGCTTTGTCCAATTTTTGTGATTTGATTAATGGGTGCAAAGCCAGTTGTTATCAACTTTTTGATATTGTATTTATTATCCATTGTATAAATACTGCCTTTGGATGAAAACAATGTTGCTTCATCAGTATTTAGGATAGGCGTTGGATAATAATCAAAACCAAGTTCAAATTTGGCATCCTTTAAAATCACTCCTGTTTCAGAAGAAAGTATGTATATTTTATTAAGTTCACTTTTTACGTATATTCTTTTTTTATCTGTTGAAATGCCAACAGATGCCAAAACGTTTAGTTTGTCTTTTTCCCATGTGTATTTGCCTAATAACATGTCAATAGAGTATAAAACGTTATTTGAAGTAACGACAAATAAGTTCTTGCCATTAGTAATTAAAGTTTGGTCTATTACGTCAATATCTCTTGATGGTTTCCATCTCCAAATTAAAATTCCATCACGGGAATCAATGCAATATAAAAAGCCGTCTCTGCTTATAAAATAAATTTTATTGTTATACTCTAATAATGGAGAAATAATAGAACCTTTTGCTGAAGAATTTACCCAGTATTCTTGTAAAGTTTCCAAGTCATAACAATAAACTTTTCCTGATAAGGAACCAAAAACCAATGCTGCTTTGGATTTTGTTAACTTTGGCATCATTAACTCTTTTGAACCAGAATAGTTAATTAACAATATATCCGATGTAAATTGGTCATCAAAACCAATAGATTGAATTGGCTCGCCAGTTATAGCACTTATGGAAAAGAGATCACCTTGATATGTTATGTCAGCTAATATACCATCAGCTATTACAGGTTTACTAAAAATATTTCCATATGAATCGTAATCCCATAAAAATTTACCAACAGAATCAATACAATTAACAATTCCTTCTTGGGTGGCAAAATAAATTTTCCCATTCCAATACGTTAAGCCAGAGTAAAGTGTGGAATTGTATTCTTCTTGTAATTCAATTTTTGTTGAGTCATTTGTTAATTCTTGGTTATAAATTTTTGAAGTATTTATTTGAACACTTTTATCGAATGTATTAACAATTTGCTCCTTCTTGCCTAATTCTTTTTGATAAAAAATAACGGAATCTTTGTTTGTCTTAATTATGTTAAAGCCAATCTTGTTTTTTTGAAGTATAAAGCCGTCATTATTTTGAAATGCTCTTATGCCGTCTTCGCTGAAAAATTCTACAGTACCTTTCCCTCCAAATAAAAGCAACTTTACGTTTTTCTTCTCTATTAACGAAATAAATTTATTCCAATTAAGGCACTTAGTTTTAACATCTTCAGGTAAAAAAATATATTTTTCCTTATCCAACGAGTAAGTTGATAACTGTTTTTCCAGCCAAACGAGTATATCATTAGTAAAGTAATAAATTTTTCTAAAGGGTACATTAGGATTAAAACCTATAAAAACAAATCCATCTTTCTCAAAAGAAAATCTGTCATCGGATACCTCTAGAAAATAATTTAACCATGTATCACCTAATCTAAAAGTCTCATCTATACCAGGTATAAGGTAAACTGGTATCTTAGACTTGGAAACAAGCTCATTGAGCAGCTTAAATTCATTCGACTGTTGGTCCTTAGTTAAATTACCTGAAATTACTATAAAATTTATGTCATTATTAGAATTAACTGAATCAAAGACTGATTTTGCTAATTCAATGTTAGTATTGGAAATTCCTATGTTTGAAAGAAACACGAATTTTACTGATTGAGAGAAAGTAAATGATGCAAATACAAAAAAAATGAGAATTAAATTTTTCATAAAAATTTTTTCTTTAAAATTAACAAAAATGTTAGTGATTGGGTACAAAAGATTTCTTCACCCAAATTTGTCATTGGAAAAATCTGGATTAAAAAGAATCTTAGATATATAATTTTATTGTAAGTAGAACTATTATTATATATTGGCTTCAATTAACTTGCGAATCATAGGTGCACTTTTTCTGTCCAAAATTGTTTATGCAGGTGCTTATTCCTATATTTTGCACGAATTTTTTAAAAAAGTTTTACTCTTAGGAAAGAATCTATAAAAGTGGGATCTTCGAACAACATACGCAATTTTTGTATAATAGCACACATAGATCATGGTAAATCTACTATTGCAGATGGATTGTTAGAATTTACTCATACAGTAACAGAAAGAGAAGCAAAGGCGCAGTTATTAGATACAATGGATTTGGAACGTGAAAGGGGTATTACAATCAAATCCCACGCCATTCAAATGAAGTATAGCGCTAATGATAATGTTGTGTATACATTAAATTTGATTGACACGCCTGGACATGTAGACTTTTCTTATGAAGTTTCAAGGTCCTTAGCTGCTTGTGAAGGAGCCATTTTAGTTGTTGATGCCGCACAAGGTGTAGAAGCTCAGACGATAAGTAATTTATATATGGCAATTGATGCTGGCTTAGAAATAATTCCTGTCATAAACAAAATAGACCTACCAAGTGCAATGATTGATACAGTTAAGCATCAAATCATTGACTTGATTGGCTGCAAAGAAACAGATATAATTTTAGCCAGTGCTAAAATGCGTCAAGGGATTGACCAAATATTAGAAGCAATTGTAAAACGCATACCACCACCTAAAGGCGACGAAAATGCACCGCTCCAAGCTTTAATTTTTGATTCAATCTTTGATTCGTATAGAGGTGCTGTTGCATATATTAGAGTTTTTAATGGAATAATAAAAGAAAAAGAACAAATAAAGTTTTTTGCAAGTGGTAAAGAATTCATCGCAGAAGAAATAGGGATTTTAAGGCTGGGCAGGGTGAGAACTGGTGAACTGAGAGCAGGCGATGCGGGATACCTTATTGCAGGTGTTAAAGATGTTCACGATACTAAAGTCGGAGACACTATAACTCACGCAAAAAATGGTGCAAAAGAACCATTGCCTGGTTACAAAGAGATTAAACCTATGGTATACAGCGGTTTGTATCCTACTAATTCTGACGATTTTGAAGACTTACGTGAAGCTTTAGAAAAGTACAGATTAAATGATTCAGCATTATTTTTTACTCCAGAAACCTCAGCTGCGCTTGGATTTGGTTTTAGATGCGGCTTTTTGGGAATGCTCCACATGGAAATTGTTCAGGAGAGACTTGAAAGAGAATTTAACCAATCTATAGTAACAACACTTCCCAACGTTGAATACTGGGTCTTTAATAAAAAGGGACAAAAAATTATTGTAGATAACCCAGCAGAAATGCCCCCAGCAGGTGAAATTGATCATATAGAAGAACCATACGTAAAAGCACAGATAGTTACACCAAGTGAATATGTCGGAAACTTAATGCAACTTGCAATTGAAAAAAGAGGTATTTATATAAATACTACTTATATTGATCCAACAAGAGCCGACTTGGAATTTGAATTTCCTTTATCAGAAATAATTTTTGATTTTTATGATAAATTAAAATCAATCTCACGTGGCTACGCATCGTTCGACTATGAATTTATTGGATACAGACAATCTGATTTAGTTAAACTTGACATTTTACTTAACAACGAAAAAGTTGATGCTCTTTCAATTATAGTTCATGAAAAGAAAGCTTACGATTGGGGTAGGAAGGTAACTTCTAAGCTGAAAGAGTTAATTCCGCGTCAATTATTTGAAATTGCAGTACAAGCCGCAATAGGAAGTAAAGTTATTGCAAGAACTAATATTAAAGCACTGCGGAAAAATGTGTTAGCAAAGTGTTATGGTGGTGATATCACGCGTAAAAGAAAACTGCTTGAAAAACAAAAGGAAGGCAAAAAACGAATGAAACAAGTAGGCAACGTAGAAATTCCACAAGAAGCTTTTTTAGCAGTCTTACAAATTGAAGAATAAAAAAGGTATCAAATGACTAACAACATCAAAACTAATCAAGAAACTAAAAAGAAACTTCCCAAAACACCTAAACAAAAGACAATTGAATTCATCAAAAACTTATTTTTTGCAGCCATAGCAGCTTTTCTGTTAAAAACATTTGTAATAGAAACATCGAGAGTACCAACTGGTTCGATGGAAAGAACAATTTTGGTCGGGGATTTCTTATTTGTTAACAAATTTATTTATGGCTCATCATCACCGCGTAACATACCATTTACAAATATACAAATCCCTTATTTTCAACTGCCGGCAATCCGTGAACCTAAAAGAGGAGATATTGTTGTTTTTGAATACCCTGGCGATAGAGATCAATTGCATTCATCAGAAATAATGAATTACGTAAAAAGATGTATTGCTTTACCAGGCGATACTTTAGAGATAAGAAATAAAGTAGTTTTTATTAATGGCAAAGAAGCGCCAATACCTCCAAATATTCAATATCTAAACTCATTTATTTATCCTAAGGATATGGTTGATCCGAAAATATTTCCTGCCGGCAGCGGTTGGAACCAGGATAATTACGGACCTTTAATTATTCCTAAAAAGGGTGAATATATTAGACTTTCCCCTGATAATATAGAAAAGTATAGAGCAATAATTAACAGGGATTACAATCGTTATGTAGTTACCACCGACGGCGATAAAGTTTATATCGATGGTAAAGTAGCTCAGTATTACCAGATTAAACAAGATTATTATTTTATGATGGGCGATAACAGAGATGATAGTGCTGATAGTAGATTTTGGGGATTCGTTCCACGCGACAAAATAATTGGTGAAGCCCTTATGATTTATTGGTCATGGGACCCTTCAATTCCTTTTTCAGACTTTTTTAGATTGCTCGCTTCAGTTAGGATTGGAAGAATTGCAAAATTAGTGCATTAATTGTTCAACATTACTTAATTTTTTCAATTTTATTAGGCTTTGTCTCTCAATGAAGAAAGCAATAATATTTTTCACAATTTATTTTTGTTTATCTTCTTACTCAATCTCTCAGGTAAAATATTTTATTTATTTTAATGATAAAGGAGCACTTCCACAAACTGCTTTGTTAAAAACTTCTGCTAAGTATATTGGCGCAACCAAACAGCTTACGTCAAGGTGCATTGAGCGAAGAAAAAAAGTAATGGGCGAAGATTTTATTACTTATGAGGATATTCCTCTTGAAGAAACATATATTAAAGGAATTGAAGCACTCGGCATAAAAATAATTCATAAGTTAAAGTGGTTTAATGCTGTTACGGCTTATTTGACCGAGAAAGAAATTTTAGAATTGCAAAAATTCTCTTTTGTCAAAAAAGTAGTGCCTGTAAAAATTCTTTCCTTTTTTAATGACAGCATGGAGAAACAAGAAATAAAGGACAGTATTGGTGAAAGTATAACAAATCAATCTTACGAAAGATTGAAGAAAAACTATCGTAGCAATTACGGTCCTTCTTTTGCACAATACAATTTATCTGATATCCCAGCAGTTCATGATTTAGGAATAAATGGTCAAGGTGTGATAATAGGAATACTCGATTCTGGATTTAGATGGAAAGATAACAAGGCATTAATGAATTTACATGTAATCGCGGAATACGATTTTGTTCAAGGCGATTCAGTTACAGCTAACCAATCTGGTGACATTGATGGTCAGGATAATCATGGCACAGGTGTTTTTTCTATTTTAGCTGGATATGACCTAGACAATATCATAGGTCCGGCTTACGGTTCAACTTTTATCTTAGCAAAAACAGAAAATATTGCATCGGAAACCCACATTGAAGAGGATAATTATGCAGCTGCACTTGAATGGATGGAAAATATGGGTGTGGATATAACCACAAGTTCTTTAGGTTACAGCATATTTGATCCTGGTGAAAGTTCATATTCATATAGTGATATGAATGGCAATACAACAATCGTTACTAAAGCAGCTAATCTAGCTTTTCAACGTGGTGTGGTTACTTTTGATGCGGCGGGAAATGAAGGCGGTACAAAATGGCATTATATTACAGCTCCAGCTGATGCTTACAAAATATTGGCAGTAGGTGCAGTAACACCTGAAGGTCAAAAAGCAAATTTTAGCAGTTTTGGGCCCACTTACGATGGCAGAATAAAACCTGAACTTGTTGCTCAAGGCACAAGCGTTTATCATGCCATTTCTGGTGGTGGATATACTTTCGGCTCAGGTACTTCTTATTCCTGTCCTATTGCTGCTGGAATTGCTGCAATGCTTCTCTCTACTTTCCCTTACTTAAGCAATGAACAAGTAAGACAAACTTTAATCCAAACTGCAAGCAATTATTCTACCCCAAATAATGAAATTGGTTTTGGAATTGTTTCTGCTTTACGTGCTGTAACTTTTCCAAATTTAAGTTTTGAGAACAATATTTACACAGTTCATAAAATATTTGTGGATTCAAATGGAATTCAACCTCAATCTGTAAAAATAATGTATATGGCTAACGATGGAGTTGTAAAAGAAGATATATGTACCTTTGATGGAAAAATGAAATATAACTTTAATTTCCCTTCATATAACAACGGAGAGAAAATTAATTTTTCATTTAGCTATAAGAACAATAAAGGAATTTTAATCTATGAACCTTCAGAAGGTTCATTTAAGTTTACTTACGGTAATTTAAGCGTTGAAAAGACTGATGAAGTAATTACAACTGAACCAATACCGCAGACTTTTTTATTAAGTCAAAACTATCCCAATCCTTTTAACGGGAAAACAGCTATAGAATTTAGTTTGCCTAATAATTCTTATGTTGAAATAATTGTGTATAATGTGCTTGGACAGGAGATTAAAAAACTATTTTCCGGTGTAGTTCGGCAAGGGAAAAATATTGTTTATTGGGATGGGAAAACAGATTCTAATAATTTTACGGCAAGCGGTGTATATTTCTATTGCTTGAAATCTGACAACACTTTTATTGCTAAAAAAATGATGTATTTAAAATAGTCTTGTAATGCAAAATAAACATTGTGAAAATAAAGTAACTGAATAATCAAGAGGTTCTTGATGCCAAGAATTATTTACTCAAATCAAATTAATTACTTACAAAGATTAAGAATAACAAATGACCCATTAATTTTGGAGATGGAAGAATATGCATATAAGAATAATGTGCCAATATTAGATTGGATGTCAGCTGAGTTGATGGAGCAGCTGATATTGATCCATAAACCTAAAAAAGTTTTAGAAATTGGGACTGCAATTGCATATTCATCTATCAGAATTGCAAAATGCTTGAGGAAAGGTTCAGCTGTTGATACAATTGAGAAAAGCAAAGATAACATTAAAATTGCTAAGGAGAATATTAAAAAAGCCAGATTAACGAATTTCATAAGAATATTAGAAGGTAATGCACTTGATATTATTCCACACTTAGATGAAAAATATGACTTCATTTTTTTAGATGCTGATAAAGAAGATTATGAAAAACTCTTTTTTTATTCCTTGATGGTGTTAAAAAAAGGCGGGGTAATTTTTGTTGATAATTTGTTATGGCATGGCTATGCTGCTTCCACCAATGTCCCTGCTAAATATAGGAGAACAACAAAATACATTAGAGAATTTAATAAGCTGTTTACTTCAAGTGATTTATTGAAAACTACAATATTAACTGTGGGAGATGGAATTGGTATTGGCGTTAAAATTGCAAATTAGTTGTGAGTCTTTAATTTATAGGAGATATGATTTTGAAGAGGAATGATTATAAAGATAAAGTTGATAATATTTTAAAAATTATTGAGGAGTTATCTAGTAATAAGATAAACAACAAGGAGGACTTATCTCGCATTATAGAAATAGCGGTAGTAAATAGTAAAATGGATTTATTAGAAGAACTAAGTTTTTCAGCAAAATTTATTTCTGGATTGTTGAAAGTTGCTAAAAGTCGTAACGATAAAATAGAAGAAAGTTATTTAAAAACAATTGAAAGGGAATACTTAGAAAACATATCGAAAGTAAAAGTTTTGCTTGAAGAAATGCTAAGCTACTCATCGGATTTTATAAGAGAGATTTTTTCAAATAAATTTTTAATGCTTTCACACGAAAGTCTCAATAATCTAAATCAGCTTTGTAATGATTTAGCTTGGGTCAAAATTTATTTTAATGAAATGAAAAGGGGAGGGTTAGCCTAAACTTGGGCTATCTCTTTTTTACGAAAATAAGTTTTTGCCTTGTGGATTGCATAGATTACTAGATTAAACAAAATCCAACTTGTTGATTTGTTCGATTGTTAGGCCATACTTTCTAAGTATTGTCTCATTTCTTAAAAGTGTTGCTCTTTCCCGGTGATAATTTTCTGAGTGATAAATTTCAATTGTTTCTGCGTAATCCGACAAGATTTTTTCTAACTCTTTTTTAGAAAGTTTTGATAAATCAAAGCTTATTGAAAATTCATTAAGTGCATCGCTTAACAAATGTAAAATCTCCTGAGCGGTGACATTGTATACCACTTTTAATGGATTTATCTTTTTAGAAATGAGAATGTCAGATATATTCATAAGTGCTCATTTGGTTATTTTTCCCAAGCAATATGGTCATTAATATGATGTTTTTCATAAGTTTCCAATACATCTTCACAGAACTTTAACAATTCTTGATTCCCTTCACTTTTAGCAAGTTCATACAAATGAATAAACATCTTTTTCCCCGTCTCTGTTTGTTTTAGTGTCTTCTTAATAAAGTTATGCTGTGCACATAAAGTTTGACCGTTTCCGATGATAGATTTACCCCCCCAAGTATTTTGGCTTTATGTGGTCCACTTGTAATTCAACTCCATCCTTTTTACCCTTACCACATATCACACATTTATAGCCATCTCTTTTTAAAATTTCTAGTTTTTGCTCAGTAGTAAAATCCTCTAATTCCTTCAGATTAACAGCATTAGGTTCGTAACGATAAACTCCTTTCCTCACTTTAACTAAAAAACCTTGTTCATGTAAGTTCCTGATAGTTCTCCAAGGGTCACGAGGTTTTCTGTTGTAGAGTTTCATATATTGGACCTCAATCCAATCGACTACTGGACCATGAGTTAAATCTTTTTTTTTGACTTTTAGCGGTATTGTAATCTTGTGCATTATCTTTTATTACAGTTAATTTTTCAAATTTGAGTTGGTATATAAACCCTTCTTTTATAAGCCTCTGTTTTGCTAATTTGCAGTAATTTATTTCAATATCAATTCCTATTCCTATTCTGTCAGTTTGTGCACAAGCAATAAGCGTTGAACCACTACCCATGAAAGGGTCCAATACTGTATCCCCAACAAAACTAAATAATTTTATGCATCTTTTTGGTAGTTCCACTGGGAACGGTGCAGGATGCCCAACTCTTTTCTTACTTTCACCCGTAAAATTCCATACACCATTAGTCCATTCTAAAAATTCATCTTTTGTAATATCAGATTTTCTTCCTTTACTATTTTTTTCCCATTCTTTTTTATAAAAAATAACAATCATCTCAACTGGTGCGATAACATAAGGTGCCGATGCAGAAAGCCACGAACCCCAAGCAGTTCTCCTTGAAATATTTTGCTCATTCCAAATTATAGTTGAATGATATTTCCAGCCTATTTGTTTAGCAATTGTTGTAATGTCGGCATAAACGCTTTGCTGACCACCCTTATTTTTATCAAGTGGGATATTTAGGCAAAAGCGCCCATCATTTTTTACTAATTTATAACATTTTAACAGCCATTCTTTTGTAAAATCTAAGTAATCATTATAATCCATTTTGTCGTTATGAGAGGCGTATTTAATATCAACGTTGTAAGGGGGAGAAGTTATAATTAAATCAATTGTATTTTCATCGATACAATTTGTTGTTAAGACATCGTCATTGTAGATATATATCTCATTTTCGCTAAAATACAATTTACTATCCATTCTTATTCCCACTTATTTCTATTGGTTCTATCGCTGTTGATTTTACTTTTGTAATCAGATAAGCAATTTTATTGATGTCTGTCCCACTCGCTTTAAATCCCCTTGATATTGCTGTGACAACAGTAGTTCCACACTCCATAAAGGGGTCATTTATATGGGCTTCTTTATGTGGAACGTACTCATCGATTAACTTTTCAACCAACTGTGGAATAAACTTGGCAGGGTATCTATGGTAATCATGTGTCCATTTGCCAGTATCCGATGGTTTATATTCAGCAAATGACCAATCTTCGTCAATCTTTTTTGAACTGAACAAATTGATAATTTCCTCTGGTGAGCTTGTTGTGTAAAATTTCTTAGAAGAATACAAATAAAACCCCTCTCATTAGAGAAATTAATACAATAATGAACCATCTGTTAATTTTTGTTTACTTAATTTTTTGCAGAGTTTCAGTGTAACTTTCAGCAACTTCTTGAACAGACTTGCTTGATATCAGATTGTAAATTCTATTACGTAACTCTGCCCACTCTTCATGTAAGGGACATGGATTTTCGTCAGAGCATTCTTTTAGACCTGTAACACATTTTAAATTTATTACTGGTCCCTCAATGCGCTCAACAATTTCCAAAATTGAACTTTTCTTGGCAAGTTCAGTAATTTTGAATCCACCACCCCTTCCCTTGAAGGAATCAACATATCCGTATTTAGCCATTCTTTGTAAAATTTTAGCAAGATAATGTGCAGGAATATCTTCAGATTTTGCAATTTCTGAAGACATAATTAAGCTGTCTTTCGGTTGACGGGCTAAGAATAATATTGCCCTGATTGCATATTCTCCAGTTTTAGTGTAAATCATATACTTTGTTCCTTTATTTTATAGTGGTTTTTTATTTATGGAGTTTATTATCTTAATATAAACATAGTTAAAAAAGAACCTTTTGTCAAGTTATAATTGTTGCTTTTTATTGCATATTCTAAGCTTATTTTCACCGATATACTATCTTATTTGATTCATTGATAGCATAATTTAATTTCAATGAACTATCCAAGTCTTTTTTTAGACTTTCTATTTCAGAGGGTTGAATCAAGAAGTGAATTTTTGGTTTAGGGGTGTAATCTATTTTTTCAATTATTGTATTGTACTTGTTTAAGATATGGTGAATTAGTTTGGTCTCTTCAAACTCAAATTCTACATTTATCATCTTATAAGTTTTCTTTTCGATTATTCCAGCAGCCTTAATGGTTTCCATTGCAGTGTGATAATATGCTTTGCCAAGATTTCCAACTCCTAATTTTATACCACCAAAATATCTAACTACTATCAAAATTATATTTGTTAATCCAAAATGGTTAATTGCATTTAAAATTCTGATTCCTGCTGTCCCACGAGGTTCATTGGCGTCAGAATACTTAATTGTATTTGGACTTATTTTGTAGCTGTAACAAATATGGGAAGCATCGTAATAATTTTTTTTGCAGTTGTTAAGAAACTCAATTGCTTTATCTTCAGTTTCTGCTTCTAAAACTATACCTATAAATGTAGAGCCCTTTTCTTTATACTTAAATTCTGATTTTCTCTTAATAACTTTAATTTTATCTATCATAACAAAAGTGCCGAGAATTTTGACATAACTAAAAATTGATTTTAGGCGCAGTATTATTTAATATTTCGTTTTGAACTTTAGCAAAATTATTTAAATGGAATTCCAAAATAAAATAATAATTAAGGGTGCTCGTCAACATAACTTAAAAAATATAGATATTGAAATACCTCGAGATTCATTTGTGGTTATAACTGGATTATCTGGTTCCGGTAAATCTTCTTTAGCTTTTGATACTATTTACGCAGAGGGCCAAAGAAGGTACATAGAGTCACTGTCAACTTATGCGAGACAGTTCCTGAATGTTTTAGAAAAGCCCGATGTGGACCTAATTGAAGGTCTAAGTCCAGCCATATCTATTGAGCAAAAATCTGCTGGTGGGAACCCCCGTTCTACTGTAGGTACAATTACAGAGATTTATGACTTTATGCGCTTGCTTTTTGCAAGGGTAGGCAAAGTCTATTGCTACAACTGCGGTAATCCTGTTGAAAAACAGTCATCAGAACAAATTATTAATAATCTATTAGAAAATTATGAGGATAAGAAAATAATTATATTAGCTCCTGTAGTAAGAGGAAGAAAAGGTCATTATCGTGAACTTTTCGAGGAAATTCAAAGAGATGGTTATTTAAAGGTAAGAGTGGATGGCGAAATTTATGATTTAACTGATGGTTTTAAAGTAGACCGTTATAAAACTCACGATATAGAAGTAGTTGTTGATAAAATAAAAATATCACCAAAATCTACTGCTAGAATTACTCAATCAGTTGAAGTAGCATTAAATTTAGGCAACGGTAATATTATTATAAACGATGGCAATGAAGATTATGTATTCAGCAGAAATTTTGCATGTATGAACTGCGGCATTAGTTTTCAAGAGTTAGCTCCTAATTCATTTTCTTTTAACTCACCTTACGGGTCATGTAAAGAATGTGATGGACTGGGTGAAAAGAAAGAATTAGATATTAATTTAATAATTCCAGATTGGGACAAATCAATCAATGAGGGAGGAATTGTTGCGCTTGGCAAGCCGCGTAATATTTGGTTCTTTAATCAACTTGAAGGCATTGCGTCTTCTTTTGGATTTAATTTCGATACCAAATTAAAAAATCTAAGTGAAGAACAAAAAGATGTTTTACTTTATGGTACTAAAGATAAGATTTCGTTTAATTATAAATTTGGCGGGGGGAGAACAGTAACTTATATGCACCGTTTTTCAGGTGTGCTCAATTATATCAAGCATTATTATGAGAATACATCTTCAAATAAAATTAGGCAATGGGCTGAATCTTTTATGAACACTATTAAATGTCCAGCTTGCAAGGGAGGCAGATTAAAAAAAGAATCTTTGGCAGTGAAAATTAATGGATTAAACATCGCAGAAGTTTCTGCACTTTCAATCGAACAAACAAAAAAATTCTTCGATGAAATAAGTTTTACTGAAAGAGAAATGCTTATTGCTCGACAGATACTTAAAGAAATAACTACAAGATTAGATTTTTTGCTGAATGTTGGTCTTAATTATCTCACACTTGATAGAAGCGCACGTACTTTATCAGGTGGTGAATCCCAGCGAATAAGATTAGCTACTCAAATTGGTTCTCAGCTTGCTGGAGTTTTGTATGTGTTAGATGAACCAAGCATTGGGCTGCATCAAAGTGATAATCTTAAATTGATTTCTTCGCTTAAGAAGCTGCGAGACTTAGGGAATACTGTAATTGTAGTTGAACACGATAGAGAAACAATTGAAAATTCGGATTATATTATTGACCTGGGGCCCTTTGCTGGAGAAAAAGGCGGTAATGTTTGTTTGCACGGTGAAACAAAAAAAGTAGTAAATTTAAATGGTGGTGGCAGTTCTTTAACTGTTCAGTATCTAAAAAATCTAAAAAAAATTGAAATTCCTGATAAACGACGTAAAGGTAACGGCAAATTTATTCAATTAATTGGAGCCTCTGGCAATAATCTTAAAAACATTAATGTAAAAATCCCGTTAGGCTGTTTTGTCGCTGTTACTGGAGTTAGCGGCTCTGGGAAATCAACTTTAGTTAACGATACGTTAGTTAATATCCTAATGCAGCGTATTTACGGGTCAAAAGTTGTCCCATTACCTTTTAAAGAAATCCTTGGCTTGGAAAATATTGATAAAGTTATAGAAATAGATCAATCACCAATAGGCAGAACACCGCGTTCTAATCCAGCAACTTATACTGAGCTATTCACTTTCATTCGTGATTTATTTGCTGAGCTGCCGGAATCAAAAATGAGAGGCTACGCTCCGGGCAGATTTAGTTTTAATGTAAGCGGAGGCAGATGTGAAGAATGTGAGGGAGATGGCCTTAAAAAAATTGAAATGAATTTTTTGCCAGATGTTTATGTAACCTGCGAGTCTTGTGGTGGGAAAAGATATAATAGAGAAACTTTAGAAATACTGTATAAAACAAAATCAATTGCAGATGTACTTGATATGAGGGTCTCGGAAGCTCTTGTTTTTTTTGAAGATTTTCCTAGAATTAAAAGAAAAATAAAAGCTTTGAACGATGTAGGTCTGGGCTATATTAAACTCGGTCAGCAGGCAACTACTTTATCCGGGGGCGAGGCACAGCGTGTTAAACTTGCTACCGAACTAAGTAAAGTTAGTACTGGCAAAACTCTTTATATTTTGGATGAACCAACCACGGGACTGCATTTTGAAGACGTTAAAATATTGCTTAACGTATTAAATAAACTTGTTGACAAAGGTAATACTGTTGTTGTTGTAGAACATAATATGGATGTAATAAAAGTAGCAGATTATATTATTGATTTAGGACCGGGAGGAGGAGAGCATGGCGGCTGGATTGTTGCAGAAGGTTCACCTGAAGAAATTATAAAAAATGAAAATAGTCTTACCGCAAAGTTTCTGAAAATTGAACTATCCAGAAAACAATAAGAGGAATATATGAACAAGACTATAAAAGAATTTAAAGCCTATCGTACTAAAATGAACGATAGAATTCTAAATTGCGGCTTTAATGATTTTAAAAAATTTTTTGCTCTTGATAATAAAGCATACTACCAAGGAGCACTTCCTGCTAAAGTAAAAGAGTTAATGGGACTTGTAGCTTCAATGGTATTAAGATGCAATGATTGTATACTTTACCATATTGATAGGTCAATACAAGAAGGAGCTACAAGAGATGAACTGTATGAATCCTTCAATATAGCTTTAATTGTCGGTGGCTCAATTGTAATACCTCATTTGCGTTTTGCAATGGAAAAACTTGATGAAATGATTCCGGAGAAAAAATAATGAAATTAATTTTTGCAAGTCAAAATTTGGGGAAAGTAAAGGAAGTAAAGGGTATTTTTCTTAATACGCCTTTTGAAATAGTTTCGCTTTATGACTTGGGGAATAATATTAATGTTAAGGAAACAGGATCAACTTTTAGTGAAAATGCTTTCCTAAAAGCTAAGGCTGTCTATGATATTTACAAAGAACCAGTTATAGCGGATGATTCTGGATTAATGATAGAACAGTTAAATGGTAAACCTGGTGTCTTTTCAGCAAGGTATGCAGGAGAAAATTGTTCTTACAGAGATAATAATTTAAAAGTTATTTCCGAATTAAGAAATTTGCCAGAGCCGCATAGAGCCAAATTTGTTTGCGTTTCCCTTTTTTTAGACGGTAATGAAAAAATTGAAACGATTGGGGAACTTGTCGGCGTCATTATCAAAGAAGAAAGAGGAAGTGGCGGTTTTGGATACGACCCAATTTTTATACCCGACGGATTTTCCAAAACTATTGCTGAATTATCATTTGAAGAAAAAAATAAAATCAGTCACAGAGCTAAGTCATTTAATAAATTGAAAAATATCCTTATTGAAAAATTTTTTTGTTAAGAATTCTACCTGAAGATTAATTTTACTTCTCTGCAATTATTACTTGAACTATACCAAAAGTTAGGGAATAAACCTCCATTTTTTTAAAATTTGCTTTTCTAAACAGCTCAGTTAAATTTATATTCTGTTCAAATTCATTGACTGATTCAGGTAAATATGTGTAAGCTTCTTTATCTTTTGAAATTACTTTACCAATAAAAGGCAATATCTTATTAAAATAAAATGAGTAGACATATTTTATAATTGATTTTACCGGCAGCCTAAATTCAAGCACAGTTACTTTCCCATATGGTTTTAGTACCTTGTAAAATTGATTAAAAGCCTTTTCAATGTCATAAAAATTTCTAACTCCAAAGGCAACAATAACATTTGTAAAACTTTCCCTTTTAAAGGGGAGTGTTTCTGCAACGGACTGCACTATGTTTCCTTTGCTCCAATCAGCTTTTTTATTAAACAATTTTAACATGTTTAATGATAAGTCAGCCCCAAAAATTCTTTTAGCGCCGAGTTTTTTAGCTGCAATTGAGAAATCGCCAGTTCCGCAGGCAACATCAAGAATAATAGACGAATTGTTGATATTGCTAAGTTTAAGTGCCTTTCTGCGCCAATAAAAATCAATGCCTGCACTTAAAAAATGATTTAAAAAATCATATTTATCTGAAATTGAATCAAAAATTCTTTTTACTTTATTTTTTTTGTCGCTGCTCATTCTTTCTGAATGTTTTATGTAACTTTGTTAATCTTTTTTTTAATGTTATTTTTAACTTAGTAAGTTATATTATTATTATGAATTTGATGGAAAAATACTTAAAAGCGATACAACAAAATGTATGTGCAATCTGTGTCGATTCGAATGAAAGCGGTCATTGTAAGTTGACTGACAAAGAAATATGTGCAGTTGAATACTTTTTGCCTGAGATTGTTTCTGTAATTCACAATAGCAATACGGATGATTTACAGGAATGTTATAACAGACTAAAAGAGATTGTTTGTGTAAATTGCCGTGCTCAAACGCTTGACGGATATTGCTATTTAAGAGAAGATTCAAATTGTTCACTGGATAGATATTTTTCATTAATTATAGAAACAATATTAAAGGTTGATTCAGGCGAAATTTAGAAGACTTTCATCTTCGTATTCTCTCCCACCACAAAAATATATATTTGCCGCTCCAAATTGTAAAAATCATAAACAAAGCACCACCAATTAAATCAATAACATAATGATATCTTAAATAAACTGTTGCGAAAATTAGTAATGAACCATTTATAATAAAGAATTTTTTCAGTCTGCTGTTATATTTCACCGAAAGATACATTACAATTAAAGTAATTTCTGTATGACCGCTCGGGAAAGCATCCCTCTGAACCAACAACGAAGGGTTAGGAGTTCCCGCTGGTATTGATTCCCCAGAGTTAACAATTTCTCTTAAAAAATTGGTAAGTAGCAAACCAGGCATTTCAATGTTGTTTGTATCGAAATTATGTAGGGTAAAACGAGGACCGATAGCTGGGATAATTAAATACCCTATAAATGATAAGAAAAAGCCATAAACAATTAGAAAAGTACCATTTTGGAATTCTTCAAATTTGTTGTTAAGAATAAAATCAATGCCAAGAATAATTGGTAAAAAAAAGAAAGTACCATATACAATTTGCAGAATTTCAGTTAATAATGGATTAGAAATTTTGTATAGCTCTATTGTAGGGTCGCATCCAAAAATAGCTCTGTCTATTTTAATAAGTATATCATCATAAATTTTGCCCCGAATCGGTTCAATCATATAGTATAATTCTTTAAAGCACAAAAAAATTAAAGGTACTAAATACCAGTAATGCAGCTGTTTCCATAATATGCTGTATTTAGAATTATCTTTTATTGCAATTAAAACTACAATTAATATTGTAAGTGTGTTAAATAATAAATGCCGTTCCCAATTGGGAATTTGTTTTGAATAAATAATATTAATGAAAGAAAGTATAATCCCAAAAACGATGACTAAAAAGTCAGTGGGGGTAAGTTTTTTAATTATTTTTTTCAGCATTATTAGCAATGAAGCGCGTTATGGAAATAAATTCGTCTACTGTAAGACTTTCAGCTCTTCTCGATAAGTCAAAATCTATATTGTCAAATTTAATTTCTTTATAAATACTATTTGCAAACGAATTCTTTAATGTTTTTCTGCGGTTACCGAATGCCGCTTTTACAGTTTTTATAAACAAATTTGGAGGTATTCCTTCTGGCAATTTTTTGTTTAAGAAAATGTGTATAACTGCAGAATCTACTTTAGGCTTTGGTCTAAACACATTGGCAGAAACCTTAAAGCAGAATTTTGTTTCAGAAAAAAAATTTAATAAAACACTAAGTATTCCATATTCTTTTGTCTGAGGCTTAGCAAAGATTCTTTTAGCAACTTCATATTGTACCATCAGTACGGCATCATTAATTATTTCTCTGTGTTCAATTAACTTGAATATAATGGGCGAAGTTAAATTGTAAGGTATGTTGCCAATTATTCTAATCTTTTGTTTATGCGCAATAAAACCATTTAGGTCAATTTCTAAAAAATCTTTGTTTATCAATATTAAGTTAGGAAATGAATCTTTAAGTTCATTTATTACTCTTTTATCAATTTCAACTGCGTAGAATTTTTTTAGTTTTTGTGATAGTAATTTAGTTAAAGCACCTTTGCCTGGCCCTATTTCAATTACCAAATCGTCTATTTTCGGATTAAATTCAGCAACTATTTTATGGACGATATTTTTATCTATAAGATAATTTTGTCCCCACTTTCCTAAAGGTACAATTTGTTTCTTTTCCATAAAAATTAACAATTATATAATGGATGAAAACACTTCAAATTATGCGTGAAAATTAAATATTATGTAAATTGTGTCAAAGTAATTTTTACAAATAGAACAATTTTATGTCCGCTTACGAAATTATTTTTCTTTGTGCTTTTATATTGTATTTCTTGCAGACTTTTATCTTTACTTTAGGTGCTTCCAAAAAATTTCCAAGGCTTTCAGAAAGTGAATTACCTTTTATTACAATTTTAGTGGCAGCTAGAAATGAAGAAGATAATATTTTAGATTGTATGAAATCGCTGGATAATCTTGAATACCCAGCAGGCAAAATTGAGATAATTTTGATTGATGATCACTCAACCGATAAAACAAATGCTATAATTAATGATTTTATTAAAGATAAACCAAAATTTAAGTGTATTAGTGCACCTGAATCAGTTGGCAGACTGAAAGGCAAAGCAAATGCTTTGGCGTATGCACTTAAATTTGCGAAGGGTAAAGTAATTTTAACAACTGATGCTGATTGTGTTGTTTCACCTCTATGGGCTAAGACTCTTGCTTCTTATTATGCTGATAATGTTGCTTTTGTGGGTGGGTATACTACTCAAGACGATAAAACAATTTTTGGGGGAATGCAGGCTGTAGATTTTATTTACCTTCTTACTGTTTCGGCAGGCTCAATGAATTTTAATAGGCCGAATAGTTGTATTGGCAATAATATGTCGTATTTAAAAAAGGCTTATGATGAAGTTGGTGGTTACGAGTCTATTCCTTTTTCTGTTACCGAAGATTTTAGCCTTCTAAAAGCAATACATAATCTTGGTAAGTATAAAGTAATTTATCCATGTGATCCAGGCTCGCTTGTTACTTCTAAGCCGTGCAAAGACTGGAAATCTCTTTACTGGCAGAAAAAGAGATGGGGCGTCGGCGGTATTAAAAATGATTACTTAGGCTATTTGGCTGTGTTTACAGGATATGTTACGCATTTGTCTATTGTATTAATGCCTTTTATTTTCTCTGCTGTCTCTTTATATTTAACTTTTTCAAAAGTTGCTTTAGATTATTTTTTTGTAAAAACAGTCTTTAATAAACTCGGGATGAAATTAAAAATTGTACAATTTTTTGCTTTTGAGATTTATTTTATAATCTACGTGCTTGTCCTTCCGTTTGTGGTTCTGCCAAGCAGAAAGGTGATGTGGAAGGGAAGGGTATATTAATTTATTATTTATTATTCATTATTTATTATTTATTCTATACTGGATAATGTTGAAAAAAATATTTTTTGTTTTTTTAATTACTAATTTGATTTTTCCTCAGGATAAATCGGAATTTTTCCCAGATAAACTTAATATTCAACCCTTTACAGCTAATCCACTTGAGCCCAAATTAGGTTTTATTTCCAAATTAAATACGAATGAATTGCGATTAGATATTGGTAATTCAATTGACTTTTACAGATATCAAATTGACGAGCAAGTAATTTCACTGGGCTTTGATTTGTTTACTTATACTCTTTTAAGAAGCGAGAATCAATTTCATTTTCCAGTGGATGCTGTCGATTATTTGTTTGGAATCAATTTTGGTTATAAGAGAAAAATAAAAGGAAATGAGTTTGGCCTTAGAACGAGAATTAGCCATATTAGTGCTCATTTTGTAGACGGCCATTTCGATGGGACAACACAAAAATGGAGAGATAGCATTAATCCAAAAGTTTACAGCAGAGAATTTATTGAGTTGATGCCGTATTATAAATTAAATAAGATGAGAGTTTATTTTGGTTTCACTTTTTTATTTCATGTAGACCCCTCAACAATTAAAAAGGATAATTACCAATTTGGTTTTGATTATTTTCTGCCCTTTAAAAATTTTGACTTGTTTTCGCTTTTTTTAGGGTACGATATAAAGTTGATTCACCTTCAGAAATATACGGCAAACAATTCTTTAGTAGTCGGATTAAAATTTGGTAAAGTTGATGATAAGGGTATAAGCATTTACTATAATTATTATTCTGGGAAAAGTATACATGGGCAATATTTCGACCAAAATAGAATTTACTCGGCAATTGGTATAAATTTGGACTTATAAAATGCAAGATCCAATAGAAATAAAACTTTTACAGAAAAAAGATCAGGTGTGGATTCATATTCTGTTATTTTTGGTTACTTTCATTACAACAACAATAGCAGGCATGGAGTGGACGACTGGTAAAATTGGCCCTTATGAATTCGATTCGCTGTCAAAGGGTCTGCCATATTCGCTATCAATTTTGTTTATACTTGGCAGTCATGAATTTGGACATTACTTTGCAGCCATGTATCACCGTGTTAAAGCCACACTGCCTTATTTTATCCCTTTCCCCCCAATACCAGGCTTTTTTAATTTTGGCACTATGGGAGCAGTTATTAAAACAAAATCTGCTATTAATAATAACAAAGCAATGTTTGATATTGGAATTTATGGACCGATAAGCGGTTTTATAGCATGTTTAGTTGTTTTGATATATGGTTTTACTCACTTGCCGGGTGTTGATTACATTTTAGCTATACATCCAAACTATTTTTCGCCTGATTATGGTAAGGAAGGAATGAATTTAATTTTTGGCAACACTATTCTTTTTGATTTATTGGAAAAAATCTTTACTAACCCTAACCAGTTTGTACCGCCAATGTCTGAAATATATCATTACCCTTATTTATGCGTTGGCTGGTTCGGATTATTTGTTACTGCCATGAACATGATTCCAGTTGGTCAACTTGATGGCGGCCATATTATTTACAGCATGTTTAATAAAAAAGTTCATGAAATTATTGCTACTATTTCAATGATTTTACTTATTGCATTAGGAGTTGCTGGAATCTTAGATTCGATACTTCAAACAAACTTGAATATTGGATGGAGCGGCTGGTTATTCTGGGCATTTGTACTTAACTTTTTTATTAAAGTAAAACATCCTCCTGTACTTGAGTTCGTTAAGTTAGATAAAAAAAGAATGATGCTTGGTTACTTTGCTTTGCTTATTCTAATAGTCTCTTTTTCTCCAACACCGTTTATTATTACATTGTAATTTGTTGGATGTTTGCTTGACAAACTCAGTAAATTATATTTATTTTGAAAAAGAATTTAAGAGGAATAGATTTATAATAATTTGCTACTTTTTAATTAATTGGTGAAATTTAACTTGAGCACAAAAAGCAAATTATTATTATCTAATTCCTTTTTTTTGTACCTGTCTAATGATGGATGCTTATCTTTAATGAATTTATTCAAGAGAAAAATTAGTTTTGTTTTTGCTGTGACTTCTTTATTGTTTTTTTCTATTTCATGTGATAAAATACCCTCTAATGTTGTTCTGCCAAAGTTAGTAGACTACAGAATAACTCAAGTTAATTTTCCTTCTCGTGTTGTTTACAGTCCATCAGATTCTGTTGTTGTTGCTTCTATCCGAATCGAAAATCCCTCATCTGTCTCTGAAGTCTGGATGACGATAAAATCTTTGGATGGCACTATAACACTTTATGACAAAATTAATTTTTACGACAATGGCAAAGGGGATAACGGCGATTTGGTGGCTAATGATGGAATTTTCTCTGCAGCATTTAAAATGAGCAAAACTTTTTCAAACGGGAAATATGTAGCAGATATTTACGTTGTGGATAATGTAAGAGATGTAAACGAATCTACAAAACATGTTGCTGAAACTATATTTGAATATGATAATAACCAAATTCAGTTTCCGCCTGTATTATCTAACCTAAAATTGCCCTCAGCAATTAATAGAGGCGTTAATTTTATCTTTTCAATTGAAGCATATGACCAAAATGGACTTAACGACATTAAATATGTTTACTTTAAACTGTACAGGCCGGATGGCTCGTTAGTTGACCCAAATAATGGCTTAGGGTTTTTCTTAATGAATGATAAAGGCGACCCAAATTATGGTGATGCAGCAGCCAATGATGGTATTTTTTCATTTCAAAATTCTTTTTCATCAAATGCTCCAATTGGTCAATGGAAATTCGAATTCCAAGCTGTAGACTGGGAGGGAAACTTGAGCAATATTGTTACCCAAACAATTCAGGTTAACTAATGAAAAAATGCTTATTAATTTTTTTACTTTTTAATGTGTTGAATTTGACTGCACAAAGTCTACCGCATAGTTATTTTTTATCACCCGAAAGAAGCTATAAAATAGAAGATCTTACCCCTGCAAGTAACACTATTGAAAAAATTTTAATTGTGGATAATACTATATGGTTGGCAACATCTAATGGACTTAGTAAATCGGTAGATAATGGAAATACTTGGATAAACTATTACAATTCTAAAGACTTTGGTACTGAAAGTGTTTCTACAGTTGCAAACGATAACGGAACAATATGGGCAGCAACTTGGCATTTTGAAGTTATAAATGGACAAAATCTTCCAGTTGGTACTGGATTAAGATATTCAACTGACCAAGGCGAAACGTGGACAAAAATTGACCAGCCTGTAGATTCGCCTGGTGATTCTATTATTACTTACGGCATAAATAAAATTAGAGCATTGCCTATTACTACAACAGTTCAGAATTTTATTAGGGATATTGCTTTTACTCCAAACACTGTTTGGATTACAACTAATGCAGGCGGTTTAAGAAAATCAACTGATACGGGAAAAACTTGGCAAAGGATAATCCTACCACCTGATTATCTTGATTCAATTAAACCGACTGACACTTTACATTTTTCCCTTCAACCAGTTGCTGGTTCATTTGGTAACGAAGCAAATTTAAATCACATTGGATTTTCAATCCTTACTCTTAGCGATGGAACAATTTACGTAGGTACTGCAGGTGGTATTAATAAATCTACTGATGGCGGAATAAGCTGGATTAAGTTTAATCATACAAATCAAAAGCAGCCAATTAGTGGTAATCATATTTTAGCTATTAAATTTAATAAGGCTGATAGTTCTATTTGGGCTGCTACATGGAAAGCTGAGGGTGAATCTGAATATTGGGCTGTAAGTAGAACTATAGACGGCGGTTCGTCCTGGAATACTTTTTTGCCTGGTTCTTATGCTCTTGATTTCGGTTTTAAATATTATGGCGATATTAATAAGCCAATTAATGCTGATGTACTTGTTGCTACAGAAGATGGTTTATTTAGAACAAATAACAACGGGTTAACATGGATTGCTGCTCCACAAATTGTAGATGATGTTACTAAAATTAGTCTTAATACAAATCATTTTAGGACAGTTAAAACAAATCGTAGGGGAGACGGATCGACTGATATTTGGATAGGAAGTTTAAATGGATTGGCAAAATTAAATGAAACTAATGGTATTTGGAGTGGAACTTGGAAGGTTTATATAGCTTCCGGAGAATCATTGCAGCAAAATTCTTCTATAGCTTTTCCTAATCCATTTTCTCCAGATGACGAAAAATTAAATATTAAATATACTTTATCCCAAGATGCTGATGTTACAATTCGTATATTCGATTATGGAATGAATTTGGTTAGAACTATTATTCAAAATGTTCCTAAACGTGCAAATATAGATAATATTGAAATTTGGGATGGACGAGATGAGAAAGGAAGAATTGTTGCAAACGGTGTTTATTTTTATAGAATTGATGCTGGCAATAAACCACTTTTCGGTAAAATAATTGTAATGATGTAATGAAAAAAATATTTTACAAAATATTAGTTTTCTTTTTGCTTGTCGAAATTTTTACTTTGCACGGGCAGCCAAAATTTTCTGAAATATCTGGTAAAGCAGGTTCCTTTAGCAGATTAGGTTTTGGTGCGAGAGGAATGGGCATGGGGAATGCTATGTCTACTATTACAACTGGAAATTTATCCTCTTATTATAATCCCGCATTATCAGCGTTTCAAGAAGGTAACTCATTTCAAACTTCATATTCGTTTTTATCTTTAGACAGAACGCTAAATTTCGTTAATTTTACTAAAAGATTTGAATTTAGTAAATCCAAATCAGATGGCAGTAAGTCGAGGTCTACTGCCGGAATTAGTATTGGTTTAATAAATGCCGGTGTATCTAAAATTGATGTCCGAGATTCGCAAGGTATAAAGACAGGCGAGGTTTCTACTTCCGAAAATCAGTTCTTTCTTGGCGTTGCAAATAAATTCTCTGATAAGTTTGCAATTGGTCTTGCTTTTAAGTTCTACTACTTTAAACTTTTTGAGGGACTTTCATCAACTGGTTTTGGATTTGATATTGGGCTACTCTATTTGTTAAATAATAATTTAACGCTTTCATTTGTATTGACTGATATTAACAGTGCTTATAACTGGGATACGGGGCAAATTTATGGTACAGCCGGCAATACTACAAAAAATACTTTTCCACTACTAAAAAAGATTGGAGCTTCATATAATTTTAAAGAGTACGGATTAATTATTGCTGTTGAATACGAAAACAGTAATGCAAAGACTAATTATTTGCGAGTTGGGACTGAATACAATATATATCAAAATTTTTACTTACGCGCAGGTATTGATAAAATTGACCTAAGCAACTTTGATGTTCCTATACGACCCTCTCTTGGTTTTTCATATTTTTATTTGTTGAACAGCTTCAAAATTGGTGTTGATTATGCATTCATAATTGAACCTTACTCTTCAAGTGATTCTCATATTTTAGGAATAAATTTGATATTCTAATTATGAAGAGAACTTTTGTCTATTCTTTATATTTAATTTTGATATTTATTTTGTGCCCTTATTCTCTTTATTCTCAAGATGCAGGGAATACAGGATTAGCCTTTTTAAAAATTGGTTTTGGAGCAAGAAACATTTCGCTGGGCGACTTGGGTGTTGTCGGAATCAACGACCTTACATCAATTAACTATAACCCTGCACAATTAACTAAAATAACCTCTGCTCAAATTTCATTCACCCAAAATAATCTTATTCAAGATGTATCATCACAAATGTTTGCTGCAGGCTTTATTGCCTTTGGCATCCCAATTGCAGTAGGTATTAATAACACATCCATACCTAATATTGAAGTTAGAGAAAAACCTGGCCCAGCCCTCTCAGTTTTTGATGCTCATTATTTTATGGGAAGTATTTCTTCAGCAATCGAAATACAAAAACAAGTTTCAATTGGAATGACCATTAAATATCTCTATGAAAATATATTCATTGAAGATGCAACGGGCTTCGGGATAGATTTGGGTGTGACTTATTTAAACTTGTTAAGCGGCTTGGAATTTGGCGCATCTATTAAAAATCTAGGGTCAATGAATAAATTAAAAAATGAATCTACTAAATTACCTGCTGATTTGAGATTTGGTGTCGCTTATGCTGTGGATATTTCTTCCTTGAAAACAAAATTTAATTTTGTGGGTGGATATCAGAGATATTTGAACACCGAAGATAATCACTTTCATATTGGTGCTGAAGCAATTTATAACAATTTACTTTCTTTGAGAGCAGGGTACATAACTGGCTATGATTCTAAAAATTTCTCTGCAGGTGTTGGCATTAAATGGAATGGCTTTGATTTCGATTTTGCATATGTACCATTTAAATACGGTCTCGGAGATTCAAAAATTGTTTCTTTACTATTTACCTTTTAAGTTAATCTTAATCTGATAATTTTTTATCTCTCAATAATTATAATTGGGTTGACTTTTGTTTTGATCGAACAAGTTAAAGAGAAAAATTATAAAACTAATCTTGCATTATTTATTCTTCTATTATCAGCAGTTCTTATACGAATTTATTTTTTTGTAGGACTCATTTTTTCGGATGACTCATATTACAATCAGCTTTCATATCTGCTACTCAAGGGTGAGTATTTTGATAACTTTATTGGTTACCCAATCTTTCTGCTGAGAAAAGTTCAGACTTTACTCGTCACATTCTCAATGTTTGTTTTTGGAACAAACCAGCTTGCTACTATACTACCATCATTCTTTTTCTCAATTTTTAATTTGATTCTTCTTTACCATCTCGCTTTTTTGTTTACACAAAGTCGACAAGTTGCTTTGATTGCAGTATTTCTACTGGCTTTTTTCCCTGTAGATGTAATTTTTGCAACGATTAATTTTTCCGATCTCTCCTGTGCATTTTTTATTACTCTTGGCATTTATTTTTTATATAAGTCTTATTTAAGAAATTCTTCTTTACTTGCAATTCTATCTGGTAGTCTATTCTTTGTTTCTTTATTAATTAAAGAAAATTTTTATTACGTCTTTGTGCTTTTAATTGTATTAGTGATTTATTTATTTCTAAAAAAGCGCCTGCTTCAAAAGCAAATTTTAATTTCACTTGTTGTTTTCTTGATAGGAATAATTTTGGAGGGACTATTCTATTTATTTAGCACAGGTAATTTCTTTTATAGATTCGATGTTATAAAAGCAAATTACTCTTATTGTTATTACGATTTTTTCCCATATACCTTGTTAGGTGGTCATTTTTCTAACTCAGATTTTTTTGCTGCTCTTTTTAAGCAGATTTTTTTTCTTAACGTTAAATATTTGTTTCTAAGAAGATTTTACCTATTGCTACCTTTTATTGCATTAATCCAAAGTATAGTTTTGATTAAAAAGCAAAGAAAGATTAACAGTAATGATTCACTTTCAAATAAGCTTTTGATTTTTTGGTTTTTGGGACTTGTGATATTAATGCTTGGGTTCACAACTTCATTTACAGATTATAAGCCGTTGGATCTAAGAAGAAGTTGGTACATATTTATTATTATTTCTCCCATGATTATTCTCGTAGCTATGTTTATGAAAAATATTAGAATCAAAATTAGATATGGATTTTTCTTAATTTACTTTTTGTTCTCTTTAGTAATGGATTATGAATTTCATAACTTTTTTGATACCAAAAACAAAGCACAGCTTAAAAATTTTATAAAGAACAACAGTAGCTCCACTTTTTATTCAGATCACCACACTAAATACGGCATAGATTTGATTGACGAATACAAGCATATTGAAAAGCATCACATTATTTCAGGAGAAGACTTTATTTGGTCGAAAGTTAAACTGGATGGTTTTGTTATCTACAACAAGGATGAAATCAACGAACTAAAACTACAGGGTCATAAATATCCATCCTTTGAAGTGCTTAATTCGAATATGTTTGATAAGGAAAAAACTTTTGGGAAATATGTTATTTACAAGCGTATTAAATAAGATATGCAAAATAAAATGATTATTTTTCGTTAATTAATTTTGCTAATATTTCTGGAAATTTGTCTAATTATTTTCTTGAGAAGAATTACATTTTATAATCAAAAACCATTTAATAAAGCTTATGGAAATTATACCTTACACAGAAGAATGGAAAGAGAAGTGGGACCAGTTTGTAATTGAGTCTAATAACGGTACAATGTTTCATCTACAAAAGTTTTTAGATTATCATACACCTGGCAAATTTACTTTTCATCATCTAATTTTTTTAGATAAAGGGGAAATTGTTGCAGTGTTGCCAGGTTCATTGTCAGTTGATGGTTTATTTGAATCACCAATAGGGGCAAGTTATGGTTCTATTGTTACTCGTGATATAAAATTTTCTAAAGCAATGGAAATAGTTGAGACACTATTAAACTTTGGAAGAGAAAATAACATTAAAGAGTTCTTACTTACGCCTGCTCCTTTAATTTATGAAACTTATCCTAACCAAAGTCTTGATTTTGCAATGTTGTGGTGCGGATTTAGTTATAAGCTGCATTATATTTCCAGTGCTATAAAACTCGATAAAGAAAGAGATATACTGCAGAGGTTTTCACCTACGGTTAGAAGAAATATTAGAAAAACGTTCAGAGATTTTAAGCTGCATGTGGAAATAAACGAGAAGTACAATGAATTTTATCCTATTCTGTTGGAAAACAAAGCTCGTCATAATGTAAAACCTACACATACATATGAAGACTTGTTAAGATTAAAAGAGCTGTTGCCTGACAGACTAAAGTTGTTTATGGTTTATTACAATAATAAACCAATTGGAGGTTCATTAATGTTTTTCCCTAATAAAAAAGTAGCTTTATGTTTTTACAATATGTTATTATACGACTATGCGGAGTTTAAACCTATTCAACGCGTGATGTATGAAGTTGTAAAATATTGTACTGACGAGGGATTCTCTTATGTTGATATTGGTGTGTCACAAGATACAAAAGCTGAAAACCCAATGACACCAAGTATGAGTCTTATAGAGTTTAAAGAAAAATTCGATGCTAAAACAATTATGAGAAATACTTTTTACATAAAGCTTTAATGTCATTAAATCTTTTCCTTCCTTAAATATATGACAAAAAAAGTGTGCATATCATTTCTTGGGAATTTCCAGCATGATTCAAGAGTGACTAACCTTTCTAATTCGTTGCGTAATGATGGTTATGAAGTTTCGATTATTTCTTTCGATTGGCGTACCTTGAGTCGCAATTATCTTTCCCCAAAAGAAAAAATATATCGATTGAAAAGAGGAGGAAGTAATTTTTCATTTTATTTCAACTTTGCTTTTAAGTTAACAAGAGAATTATTTAAGTGCAGCGCTGATGTATATTTTGCAGAAGATATTTATACATTGCCATTCGTTACCCTTGTCGCTAAACTGAAAAAAGCTAAAATTATATACAACAGCAGAGAATTATATGCTTTTATTGGCGGTCTTACTCACAAGCCGCTTCTACAAAAAATTATTAAATTAATAGAAAGTTTACTTATTAAACGTGTTGATTTAATCTTAACTACAGGTGAAATGGATTCAGCTTTTATTAATAATTTCTATAAAGTTAAAAACACCTTAGTTATTCGTAATTTGCCTTTATACCAAAAATCTTTTGAAAAAATAAACTTGAGACAAATGTATAATATCCCCAATGATAAAGTTATTTTGCTTTATCAAGGAGTCTTAATAGGTGGTAGAGGAATTAAGTTGATTATGTCAATTATAAAAGAAGTACCTGAGGCTGTATTAATTTTGTTTGGAGATGGCGAAGAAAAAGTAAATTTTAAAAACTTGGCATTCAATTTAGGAATTGATGATAGAGTTATATTTGGAGGAACAATCCCACAAAAGCAATTAATTAATTATACATCTGGTGGCGATATTGGGATTGCGTTAATTGAGAATATTAGTATTAGCTATTATCATGCACTGCCTAATAAATTGTTTGAGTACATAATGGCAGGGCTTCCTGTATTATCGAGCAATTTACCTCAAATGAAAAATATTGTAGAAAATTACAAAGTTGGGAAAGCAGTAAATATTGATTCAAAAGGTGAAATAATAATTGCATTAAAGGAAATGATTCAGAACAAAGAATTATTAAGTGTATATAAGGCTAACTGTGAAAAAGCTTCATTAGAACTGAACTGGCAAAAAGAATTTGACAAAGTGAAGCCTATTTTGTATAAGTTTTTTTAATTTATGAAAAATCAAAAGAGAATACTGATTGTTAGACCAGACCGAATTGGAGATGTGGTATTATCTACACCGCTGCCCCGCGAAATAAAAAGACAATTTCCTAATGCTTACATTGCAATAATGTTAAAAAAATATACTAAAGATATTTTTTATAATAATCCTTATGTCAACAAAATTTTATTGGTAGATGATGATAAAAGTTTTTGGGAAAAAGTAAGAGAAATTAAGAAAGAGAAATTTACTCATGCATTAATGCTCTTGCCTTCCAAAAAATTAAATTACATGTTATTTCTTTCTGGTATACCTTATAGAGTTGGAGTAGGACATAAGCTTTATCAATTCCTTACTTTTACTCGCTTTGTCTCAAGAAAAAAATATAGACCATTAAGGCATGAAGCAGATTACTGCATGGACCTTGCAAGGAAGATTGGAGTTATTCCGAATAGTTTAGATACAGAAATTTTTCTTACAAAAGATGAGATGTTGAAAGTAAAGAAGATAAAAGAACAGATACTTTCAGCTAAGAAATATATTATTGGAATTCATACAACAAGTGGCAATTCATCTCCAAATTGGTCACCCTTAAAGTATAAAGAGCTTATTGAACAATTAACTAACAATCCTGATTTCCACATAATAATCACCGATAATCAAGTACCTCATATACTACAAAATATAACTGGTGTAGACTACCCAAATATCAATAAACCGCTTCGAGAATCATTAGTTATTTTTGCTGCATTAGATTATTTAATTTCGTCGAGTACCGGTCCAATGCATTTAGCAGCGGCGTTGAGAGTTAAAACTATTTCTTTGTTTTGTCCATTAACTGCATGTTCACCAAAACTATGGGGACCAATAGGGAACCCGAATAAAATTATACTCCCTTCCGAGAACTATTGTAGTAATTTTTGTCCAGGCGACCCAAAGAAATGCAATTTTGAAGGTGAAGGTGGGATATCTGTAGAAAATATATTTCAAGCTTTATATGCATGGATTAATCAAAAATAGTTCATAACAAGATATAATCTTTAAAGTAAATTGTTAAAAATTATGGAGATAGAGCAAGCTCTATAAAAAGACAAAAAAACATGCCTTACTATTCTTTGCGTTACGAACTATATATTATTTATTTTTGCTTGTCGATTTTTAGAAAAAATATCAGCGAAGAAATATGAAAAGCAATGATTCAGAAATAAAGAGGCCTAAAAATTTTATTTATGAAATAATTGAAGAAGATTTAAAAACAAATAAATGGGGCGGCAGAGTTCATACACGTTTCCCACCCGAACCGAATGGATATTTGCACATTGGCCATGCTAAATCTATTTGTTTGAATTATGGCATCGCTAAAGATTTCAACGGTAAATTTAATTTGCGATTTGATGATACAAATCCAGAAAAAGAAGAGACAGAATACGTTGAATCTATTATTGAAGATGTTAAATGGTTAGGTGCAGATTTTGGCGAAAAAGTTTTATATGCATCAGATTATTTTGAACAAATGTACCTATGGGCAGTTGAGTTAATTAAAAAAGGTAAAGCTTATGTGTGTGATTTAAGTGCTGAAGAAATTAGAGAAACAAGAGGTACATTAACAGTACCAGGTAAGGAAAGTCCCTATAGAAACAGGAGTATAGAAGAAAACCTTGACTTGTTTGAACGAATGCGAAAAGGCGAATTTCCGAATGGCGCAAAGACTTTACGTGCTAAAATTGATATGTCGTCGCCCAACTTGAATTTAAGAGACCCTGTAATGTACAGAATAATTCACCAAGAGCATCATAGACAAGGTAACAAGTGGTGTATTTATCCAACTTACGACTGGGCACATGGTTTAGAAGATTCAATTGAGGGAATTACACACTCAATTTGTACACTAGAATTTGAAAACCATAGACCATTATATGATTGGTTTTTAAATGAGTTGGGTATCTATCATCCGCAGCAAATAGAATTTGCAAGATTAAATTTATCCTACACTGTAATGAGTAAACGTAGATTATTACAGTTAGTTCAAGAAAAATATGTTGATGGATGGGATGACCCTCGGATGCCAACAATCTCTGGTTTAAGACGAAGAGGATACACACCACAGGCAATTAGAAATTTCACAGAAATTATAGGCGTTGCAAAACGTGATGCTTTGACTGATTATGCACTGTTAGAATATGCAATTAGAGATGAGTTAAATAAACATGCTCAAAGAGTAATGGCAGTTCTGCGCCCTCTTAAGGTTAAGTTAATTAATTATCCTGATGATAAGATTGAATATGTTGATGCAATTAATAATCCTGAAGACCCATCTGCAGGAACGCGTAAGTTACCTTTCTGCAAAGAAATATTTATTGAACAAACAGATTTTATGGAGAACCCGCCAAAAGGTTATTATCGTTTAACTCAAGGTGCTGAAGTAAGGCTGCGGTACGCATATATAATTAAGTGTGAAAAAGTAATTAAGAATAATAATGGTGAAATTGTTGAGCTCCATTGTACTTATGACCCGGCAACTAAAAGTGGGAGTGGTACAAGCAACAAAAAAGTAAAAGGGGTGATACATTGGGTTTCTGCTCACCATTCCTTAAAAGCTGAAGTGCGTTTGTACGATAGACTATTTACAATTGAAAACCCAGGTGAGAAAGAGAACTGGAAAGATTATATTAATCCTAATTCTCTTGAAATAATAACAGATGCATTAGTTGAACCTTCACTTAGCAATGCAAAGCCGGGCGATAAGTTCCAATTTGAAAGACTTGGATACTTCTGTGTCGATACAAAATATTCAACAAAAGAAAAATTGGTGTTTAACCGAACCGTTAGCATAAAAGATAGCTGGACTAAAAAGAGTTAGTCTCTCGCTTTCTCAAAACAATTAGTGACTACTTATGCAAATAGAGCATATTCAACGAGCAATTTTTTTGCAATAAAATCCTAATAAAACAGAAAGACATCTTCTTGGGATAATCCCTGAGAAAACAAAAATGGTTAATTTATTGGGCGATATAAAATTTACATTATAATTCACTGCTGTCCAAAATAATTTTGAAATCAAATCCCGAAGGGATGAATTACCAAATAAGTTCAGAAAACTTCAAGATTTTGGACTATTCTACTTGTCTTGTAAATCAAACCCTATCTCGTCCATACGGGACTTTTAACTTCAGTTTGATATTTATTTATTCTATAACTATATAATCCCTAAAGGGATTACATTGGTTTATGCATAATCAAAACTTTATTGTCCCGTCAGAACAAAATATTTATAGGATAAAGAACAAAGAAATAGATTAAGTCCATTTAGGGACGAGACAAAAAATATATTGGACAGATATGTTATAATTAGTGAAATTCTTGTCTGCTTTTGGCAAGAACATTTAGGAGTTGTAATCTGAAAATTAAACTAAAATTGTTGTTACGAGGACTCCCGACTATAAAGGGTTTTCAGGAGTAATGAGTCGGGACGACGAAGTAACCTTTAACAAAACTTTTTTAATGGTTTGACTTTTTTAGTGTTTTGCTGCCTTGTTACTTCGTTCCTCGCAATAACAATTTTTAAGTTGTGCAACAGGCTCTGCCTACTGACAGGTTTTTTTGCCAATAGGTAGTATACATTTGCGATAATAATGAACCATGAAGTTGGTGAATAATCATAAAAAAATATTCTCTTACAGATTATTAAATACCATAATCAAATAGCACTTTCCCCAGATTCTTCAGTTCTAATTCTTATTGCATCTTCTACATTGTAGATAAATATTTTGCCGTCTCCAACTTCACCTGTTTTTGATGTTTTAATAATTATTTCTATTGCGCTTTCGGCTCTGTGATCAGGGCAAACCAGCTCGATTTTTATTTTTGGAGTAAAATTAATATTGTATTCAGTACCCCGGTAAACTTCTTTGTGTCCTTTTTGTCTACCGTAACCTCTAACTTCAGTTACAGTAAGACCGGGAAAATTAGCATTGCTCAGTGCATCTTGTACTTCATCTAATTTGTGTGGTCTTATTATTGCTTCTATTTTTTTCATATTTAAAGCCTCATTAGTTTTTATGTTAGAAAAATAGTTAATTATTAATTGTTACATACTAATTCCTATTACGTAAAACAAATTCTCAGAAGACGGATTAAGTATAATTGAGCCAAAGAGTGGGAAACTAAAACTTTCAGTTATTTTAACACTTTTTGAAGCAGTAAAGCCGAGATTGATAATACTAAAGTTTGAAACACCGTAGTATTTTGAATTATCACCTGGAGTTCCACCAAGAAACAGATTTAAATCTACGCCACTAACAGCAGTAGTATAATTTAATTGGAAGTAAATTGGATTATTAGCTACGTTATATAAAAAATAATTAAAAGAAAGTGAAATAGGTATATCTTGTGGTGCTGCATAATTAATATTTAATTCAATAAAGTGAGCACCTGGTCCCTCTGGATCATTATGATTGTGAATATTGCCAATTTTTGTTCCGCTATTTGGATTCGTGTAATCTGTAAAACCTAAACTCAGCGTGCCTGCTTTTGTGAGGCTAAGTGAATAGCTGGTATAAATATCGATTTCGTTTAGACCGTTAGGATTAGAAAGGGAATAAGCACCCCAGAAACCAAAGTTAAAATCACTGAAAGTAAATTTAATATTGGGTTGTAAGCTAGGCGTATTTTGACCAAGATCTATACCTCTCCAAATATACCTGCTTACCAAATCTGTACCCACAGATAATTCTTGTGCTTTTAATTGGTTTGTAAGTATTATTGAATAGGTGAATAAAATAATCAATGATAATTTTTTTATTAATGTGTTCATGTTATAATCTCCATATTGTTATTAAATTTTATGATAAATAAGCATTAAGGTGATACTTTTTCGAATTCGGGATAGCATTCTAATCCATGTTCACCAATATCTAAGCCTTCTAATTCTTCCTCGGGTTTTACTCTTAATCCAACAGTCTTTTGCAATATTTTAAACAAAATATAAGCGGTAGTGAAAGCCCAAATAAAAGCTGCAATTATACCAAGTGTTTGTACGCCTACAACAGACCAGGAGAAGCCATTTTTATCTAGGGCTCCGGCAAGCAAAGTACCCCAAGCACCACAAACACCATGAACAGATATTGCCCCTACGGGATCATCTATTTTTGCTTTTTTCTCAAAAAACAACACACTGAAAACAACAAGAATGCCTGCTGTAGCTCCTATAATAACTGAACTAGTTGCAGTAACATTTGCACAACCCGCAGTAATAGCTACAAGACCAGCAAGGGCACCATTGAAAGTCATAGTAGCTTCTGGTTTTTTAAAAATGACCCATGCTGTTATCATAGCTGCGCATGCACCTGCAGCGCCAGCTAAGTTTGTATTTACAGCAATTGAAGCTATATCTTTGTTTGCAGCAGTAGTGCTACCAGGGTTAAAACCAAACCAGCCGAACCAAAGTATAAATGTGCCAAGTGCAGCTAAAGTAAGGTTATGTCCAGGAATGGCTTTTACTTTACCATCTTTTGTGTATTTACCAATTCTTGCTCCAAGTATCATAGCTCCAGCTAAAGAGCACCATCCTCCAATGGAATGGACCACAGTAGAACCTGCAAAATCTATAAAACCAAGTTTTTCTAACCAGCCGCCACCATGAAATAATCCACCCCATGCCCATGAACCAAATATTGGGTAAATAACTGCTGAAATAACTGCTGAATAAATTAAGTATGCAATAAATTTTGTCCTTTCAGCCATAGCTCCTGAAACAATGGTAGCAGATGTTGCAGCAAAAACTACTTGAAACATCCAAAATGCAAATACCCACTGGTCTCCATTTTTAGAAAAATCAGAAAAGAAAAAACCCGAAGTACCAAACCAACCTGTATTGTTTATGCCGAACATTATTCCAAAGCCAATTGCCCAGAAGACAATTGATCCAACAGCAAAATCCATTAAATTTTTCATCAGAATATTGACTGTGTTTTTACTTCTGGTTAGACCAGCTTCTACCATGGCGAAACCAGCTTGCATAAAAAAAACTAAAAAAGCTGCAATTAGCGTCCATACATAATCGGCATGTGTTTGCACCTCTGCAATTTTCGCGGCATTGCTTTCGACTGTAGGCGATGCCTCTTGGGCAAATAGTATGACAGGTGAAAATAGCAGAAGAAATAAAATCAGTTTTTTATAATAACTCATTTATATACCTCCCTTTTTTGTGGTAGTTTGTTTTAGTGGTTATTTAGTTTTTGTGTCTAATAATTAACTTTGGTTAATCTGCTATTTATCCTAAATAAATATGTTATTAATTCTCATATACCTAAGAAAATAAGGAAATTCAATTCGCAAATATAAATTATTTTTTTCCTTTGTCAAGGCTTTTTTAGTTTTTTTATAAATTTTTAATTAATGTTTTATGATGATTTCGTGGTGTGGTTTGCCTAATACACACTTTTTTGCACTATGAGTTAGAGGGTGAATATGCCCTATATATTAGTGAGACGAGGATAACCACTCGTCTCACTTTTTGTTTCTTATAACATGTTAATCTAATTGATATCAATAATCGGTAGCAGGCATATATTCTGCAGCAGCATGTGTATTTTCATAGCCTTTGACCCCCATTTCAGGCATATCAAGTCCTTCAATTTCATCTTTTTCGCTAACTCGTAATCCTACTAATTTGTCGCATAGTTTAAAGAATGCATACATAACGGTAAAGACAAAAACGAAACAAACAATGCCGCCAATTAATTCAGCTAAAAATTGTTTAGGGTTGCCGTAAAATAATCCTCTTACATTTCCAGAAACTCCATTCCAGCCATCGCCATAAGTCCCATCGGCAAAAAGTCCTAGTGCTAATACTCCCCAAAAACCGTTAACACCATGGACAGCAACAGCTCCAACTGGGTCGTCAATTTTTAGTTTGTGGTCGAGGTAGAAAACAGAAATTACAACTAGGATTCCTGCGATAGCGCCAATCAATACAGCAATTGGGGCATTAACGAAAGCGCAAGGAGCAGTAATTGCAACTAAACCCGCTAGCATTCCATTAGCCATCATGCTTGGGTCTGGTTTCCCAAATCTTAACCACATAAATAGAGTAGCTGCAAATGCCCCACTTGCAGATGCTAGCATTGTATTTGTTGCAATAACACCTATTCTTAAATCATTTCCGGAAAGTGTTGAACCTGGGTTAAATCCAAACCAACCAAAAGCTAAAATGAATGTTCCAATGATTGCCATTGGTATATTATGCCCAGGGATAGCATTTGAAGAACCATCTTTGTTATATTTTCCAATCCTTGGCCCAAGAACGATTGCACCGGCCAAAGCTGCTACACCTCCAACTTCGTGTACTACAGAAGAACCTGCAAAATCAACATGACCGTGTCCTAGTCCGAAGTTAGCACCTAATTGAGCGAGCCAGCCGCCCCCCCAAACCCAATTCCCGAATAGTGGATAAACTACCATTGAGATAAAGAATCCGTAAATAATGAATGAAATAAATTTCCACCTTTCAGCCATTGCTCCTGTTGGTATGGTTGCTGTTGTATCCATAAATACCATTTGGAATAAAAATAAAGTAAATATTCCAACATCGTAAACTTGCGGGTTTAAGAAGAATCCTGTGAAACCAGCTAATCCAAAAGACTTTCCAAATAAAGTAATAGTTAGTTCATTTGTTAGACCTGGGGTCCCACCAAGATTTGCAATTCCACCAACTCCCCCAAACATTAGTGCAAAACCGCAAATCCAAAATCCTAAAACTCCAATACCATAAATAAGGAAGTTCATGCCCATTGTGTGAGCTACATTTTTTGCTCTTGTAAAACCAGTTTCAACCATTGCAAAGCCAGCTTGCATGAACATTACTAAGAAACCAGTAATTAGTGTCCACATAATGTTTGTAGCAATAATGTTGTGTCCAATTGCATTGCCAATTTCTTCAAGGGTAGGCTTTCCAGGTGTGGCCGCTGGTATATTTTTTATGTTACCTGTGTTAACACCGTTAGGATCGGCCTGTGAATAAATACTTTCTGGCATTGCTACAGTAAGAAGAGAAATTATTATAACAATGTAGAAAGCTGGACTATTAAATAATTTATTTTTCATAACTACTCCTATTATTTTATTATGATATAGTTTAGTTTTGATTTTGTTTATCTTGTATAAGATTGCTTACAAAAAGATGGAATGACTTTTAAATAATAATAGGTGAGGTGACCTGCGGTCTGCAATCAGTATCCTTTGAATTGTATATCAATGCTTTGGCTAAAAGTTTTGCTTTGTTTTTCCTTTGTAGATGAATTTTTTTCGATAAGTTTTTTTCTGAAGAATAATGAATATCTTCTATTATGTTCGTGAATTGGAGGCATTCTAAATTTTCCCATAATTTACATGAATCTTCAATTATAGAAGTGAGTTTTGAACTGCTCATAAGTGTTTGGTTAAAACAGTAAAAGATGAATTCAATTTCTAAAACCTGGTACTGCTTATTCTGCTTAATAAATTTTGTTAAGGGTTCTCTCTGAGATTTTAAAAAACTATTGTTTCCTAACTCTTGGCTTTCTTTACTAAAAGTGCAGCAGCTATTTGCTTGATTATGAAAATTTTTTGCTAAAATATTTTCTGCCTTGTTTGAACTCATTAACAAAAACAATAATATGTATATTAACTCGTATAACATTCTTATTTGCTTGTTGTGATAATAAGTTAGATAAGTAATCTATATTTAATAATAAAATAAGGCAAAAGAATAAATATACCTAAATAATTAAGTTTTCTTAACGCAATCATATAATAAAAATTTGCTTTTGTCAAGAGAAATTTTGATTTGTGAAGTGATGACTTGCTTTTTTAAATGCAATCTTAATTCTCACTTTTTTTTCATTAATTCTCATGTTTGAAAAGAAAACTTTAATATTTATTTAAGAGTTTTTGTCCACATTAAAAAATTTATTTTTATACAGAAATTTTGGATGTAGTTAAGTATCTTAAGTAAGCAAAGTTTTACTTTTTTGGCATGGTTCTTTTATCGTATAAAAAAGGTGTTTTGGCAAGTTAAAATGTTTTTACTAATTAAAACAAATATTATTATAAAATGCACTTAGTAAAAGAGGCTACAACCAAAAATTGTAGCCTTTTTTATTTTTAAAAGCGGAGGTGAAAAATGGCAAAAGTAAAAGGTGATATCATAATTGATATCGAAAAGTGTAAAGGTTGTGAGTTATGCACTGACGCTTGTCCACAAGAAACATTGGGGCTTTCATCAAAATTAAATTCAAAAGGTTATCATTATGTTGTTAAAGTAAAGGATAATTGTACAGGGTGCATTAACTGTGCTCTAGTTTGTCCTGAAGGTATAATTAAGGTATTTAGAAAAACGCTTAAAAAGATTGAATCAATGGCAGCGACTTCAAATGTCAATGATAATATAACATTTGCGGTGCGCCCATGAAAGAGTTAACATTGATGAAAGGCAATGAGGCATTAGCGGAAGCTGCAATTCGTTCAGGCTGCGATGCTTATTTTGGTTACCCAATTACTCCTCAATCTGAAGTTTTAGAATATTTGAGTTTGCATGCTGCAAAAAGAACCGGCATGGTAGTGCTTCAAGCTGAAAGTGAAGTAGCCGCAATCAATATGCTTTATGGTGCTGGCGGGACAGGCAAAAAAGTTATGACGAGTTCATCAAGCCCTGGCATTAGTTTGATGCAAGAGGGAATCTCGTATATAGCTTGTGCTGAAATTCCTTGTTTAATTGTTAATGTAGTTAGAGGTGGACCTGGACTTGGTACTATACAGCCTTCTCAAGGCGATTACTTTCAAGCGGTGAAGGGTGGTGGACATGGTGACTATAGGTTAATTGTATTGGCTCCTTCGACTGTCCAAGAAATGGTTGACTTTGTACCAAAAGCTTTTGATTTGGCATTCCGTTATAGGAATCCAGTCATGATTTTAGCCGATGGCGCACTTGGACAAATGATGGAAAAAGTTGAGTTGTTCGAGCCGATTCCACGCAAAACTAATATCGAACCGTGGGCTACGGTAGGTAAGCCGAAAACTCGACAAAGAAATATCCTGACTTCTTTACATATTGAACCAGATAAGATGGAACAGATAAATATTCATCTACAGAATAAATACAAAAAAATTCAACAAAACGAGGTTCAATATGAAAGTTATAAATGTGATGATGCCGAGATAATTCTAACGGCGTACGGATTAGTGGCAAGGATTTGTAAAAAAACAGCCGATATGGCTAGAGAAAAAGGAATTAAGGTAGGTGTCTTTAGACCAATAACATTATTTCCATTTCCGTATAATCAAATTCGAGAACTTGCTAATAAAGTTAAGGGAATTTTAGATGTTGAAATGAACGCTGGACAAATGATAGAAGATGTAAAACTTGCAATCGAAGGGAAGGTGCCTGTAGAGTTTCATGGCAGAATGGGTGGCGTAGTACCCACTCCAGATGAAATCCTTCTCAAAATTGAAGAAAAATTTGTAGGAGAACTTGTATGAATAACAATAAAGTTTCTGTTGAAGAAGAACATTACCAACAAATTATCGATGAAGAAAATATTTGCATTAAAGAAAACCTGGTTTATGAAAAACCTGCAACGTTATTAGACACGCCAATGCATTATTGCCCAGGCTGCGGTCATGGTGTTGCCCATAGACTTTTAGCAGAAGTAATTGATGAACTGGGAATTCAAGAAGATACTATAGGGGTTGCACCTGTTGGTTGTGCAGTTTTTGCTTATAATTATTTGGATATTGATATGCAGGAAGCCGCCCACGGTAGAGCTTCTGCAGTTGCTACAGGGATTAAAAGACTATTACCTGATAAATATGTTTTTTCTTATCAAGGTGATGGCGACCTGGCTGCAATAGGTACAGGAGAAACTATTCATACATGTAATCGCGGCGAGAATATATTAATTGTTTTTATAAATAATGGTATCTATGGAATGACTGGCGGACAGATGGCACCAACGACTTTAGTAGGTATGAAGTCTACTACTACACCATACGGTAGAGATACTAAAATAATGGGCAACCCACTAAAAATAACAGACCTTATTGCACAATTGCCCGGCGTTTATTATGCAACTCGCTGTGCTGTTAATACACCTAACAACGTTCGCAGAACAAAAAAGGCCTTGCTGAGAAGTTTTCAATATCAAAAAGAAAAAAAAGGTCTTTGCTTTGTCGAAATTGTTTCTAATTGTCCTTCTAATTGGAAAATGACCCCGTTGGAGTCAAATAAATGGCTTGAAGAAAATATGATTCCGTTTTATCCATTGGGTGACTTAAAATCCCCTGAAGGGAAATCTATTAAACCACAAAACGGAGAATAATTATGACTGAAGAAATTATTATTGCTGGATTTGGCGGACAGGGAGTTTTGTCTCTAGGACAAATATTATGTTATGCCGGCGTTATTGAAAATAAAGAAGTAAGCTGGATGCCTTCTTACGGACCAGAAATGCGGGGCGGAACAGCTAATTGTATTACTATTATCAGTGACCAAAAAATCAGCTCTCCAATTATATCTAAGTTCGACACTGTAATTGCATTAAATCAACCCTCACTGGATAAATTTGAAAGTGCAGTTAAGCCAAAGGGACTTTTAATTTATGAGTCGAGCACTATAATTAATTTACCTAAGAGAAAAGACATTGAGATATTACCAATAGAAGCGGCTAATGAAGCAACAAAACTTAAAAATAACAAGGTAATGAACATGATTATATTAGGTGCTTTCTTAAAAAGAAAACCAATTATAAAAGTAGAAAGCGCCTTAGAAGCATTAAAAAAAGTTCTTCCAGAAAGATATCATCACCTTCTTGCATTAAATGAACAAGCTCTAAGAAAGGGTATGGAACTTTCTGAATTGGTGGAAACAGCTGTCACAAGTTAATTGGATGTGATTGCTTTTATTTAATAAAAATCTATAAAAAAGCTCAAAAACGAGCTTTTTTATTATTGTTTAACTTGGTTAATTAATCGATATTAATTAACTTTGGCATTCAAAAAATCATAAAATTTTGGGAGTAAAATGGCAAAAAACGAAGGTATTATTGTCCAAGTTATTGGTCCAGTTGTAGATATTGATTTTGAGGATGGATATTTGCCTAGCATTTATAACGCTATTAAAATTCCAAGAAAAAACCTTGAAGGAGTAGATGAAGAACTAATTGTTGAAGTACAGCAGCATCTTGGCGAAAATCGAGTGCGTACGGTTGCTATGGATTCTACTGACGGATTAGTAAGAGGAATGAAAGCTATTGATACAGGCGAACCTATTTCAGTGCCTGTCGGTCCTGAAACTTTAGGTAGATTAATTAATGTTACCGGCGAAGGAATTGATGGTCTTGGTAAAATAGAGACAAAGAAAAGATATACTATCCATCGTCACGCTCCTAAATTCGAAAATCTAACTACTAAACAAGAAATTTTTGAAACCGGGATCAAAGTCATTGACCTTATTGAGCCTTATTCAAAAGGCGGCAAAACAGGATTATTCGGAGGTGCTGGTGTTGGTAAGACTGTTATAATACAAGAATTAATTCATAATATTGCTAAACAGCATGGCGGTTATTCGGTTTTTGCAGGGGTAGGGGAACGAACAAGAGAGGGAAATGACCTTTGGTTGGAAATGAAAGAGTCGGGAGTTTTAAGCAAAACCGCTTTAGTGTTTGGTCAGATGAATGAACCTCCTGGAGCAAGATTAAGAGTGGGATTAACTGGTTTGACTATTGCTGAATATTTTAGAGATGAAGAAGAACGAGATGTTTTGCTATTTATTGATAATATTTTCCGTTTTACTCAAGCTGGCTCCGAAGTTAGTGCTCTTCTTGGTAGAATGCCCTCTGCAGTCGGTTATCAACCCAATCTTGCAACTGAAATGGGAGAACTACAAGAAAGAATTACCTCAACTTCAAAAGGGTCAATTACTTCTGTACAAGCAATTTATGTCCCTGCAGATGATTTAACTGACCCAGCTCCTGCTACTGCATTTTCTCACCTGGATGCCACGACTGTCTTAAGTAGACGAATTTCTGAACTTGGGATATATCCAGCTGTTGACCCACTTGATTCTACTTCGAGAATTTTGCAGCCAGATATTGTAGGTGAAGAACATTATAGAGTTGCTACTCAAGTGAAAGAAGTTCTGCAAGCATATAAGGATTTGCAGGACATAATTAATATTCTTGGTATGGATGAACTTTCTGAGGAAGATAAAATTATTGTACGCCGAGCAAGAAGACTCGAAAGGTTTTTAAGCCAACCTTTTCATGTTGCTGAACAGTTCACGGGTTTTCCCGGAAAATATGTTAAACTAGAAGATACAATCAGAAGTTTTAAGGAAATTTTAGAAGGTAAGCACGATAATTTACCTGAACAAGCCTTTATGTACGTTGGAACTATTGAGGAAGCAGTTGAAAAGGCAAAAAAAATGCAATAACAAGTTAAGATAAAATAGAACTATAATGACAAAAGAAATTTCCCTTGAGATTGTTACCCCATCAAAAGTAGCTTATAAAGGTAAAGTGAAATCGGTTACTGTTCCAGGTACTCTTGGCAACTTCCAAGTACTTTTTAATCATGCCCCTTTACTAAGTTCGTTTGAAGTTGGTAAAATTGCTATAGAAGAGATAGATGGGAATAAAGTTGAATTTGCTACTTCTGGAGGTACTGTTGAAGTTCGTTCAAATGTTATTCTTATTTTAGCCGATAGTCTTGAACGAAAAGAAGAAATTGATGTAGAGCGTGCAGTGAAATCGTTGAAAAGAGCTAAACAAAGAATTGCAAATCGGAATAAAGAAAACATTGATTTTGTTAGAGCAGAAGCTTCATTAAAACGCGCTGTAAACAGATTAAAGTTTGTAGGGCACTATCCTGTTGATAGCAATTCATCACATGCAAATCATAACTTTTAATCGGTTGTTTTCTAATATAGCCTTTTCTAACAAGTACAAAGCCTACTTGAAGATTGTTGTTTATACTTGCTGAATTAATGAGACAAGCAAAAATTTAACCAAAATTTTCCTAATGGGAAATTTGAGTTCATTACTTTTTTATGATATAAAAAACCCCGAAGCCTTTTACAACTACGGGGCGATTAGATTGTTCGATAAATAAAAAAGTATTAGTATTATTTAACGGATGCAAATCTTTTTGCTACTTCATCCCAATTTACTACATTCCACCAAGCAGATATATATTCGGGTCTTCTGTTTTGATATTTTAAGTAGTAAGCATGTTCCCAAACATCCAATCCCATAATTGGGTAACCTTTTAGTTCAGATAGGTCCATTAAAGGATTATCTTGGTTAGGTGTAGAACCAATTTCAAGTTTACCATTATTGAAAACTAACCACGCCCAACCAGAGCCAAAACGAGAAGCAGCTGCAGCAGAGAATAATTCTTTGAATTTTTCAAACGAACCAAATGTACCATTAATTGCGTCTGCTAAAGCACCTGTTGGACTTCCACCTTTGTTTGGTCCCATTATTTCCCAAAACATGGAATGATTGTAATGTCCGCCGCCGTTATTTCTAACTGCAACCGGATACTTTGAAGCATTTTTAATTAGTTCGTCGAGACTTAGTTTTTCCATCTCCGTGCCTTCTACAGCTTTGTTTAAATTATTTACATACCCTGCATGATGTTTGTCATGATGTATTTCCATTGTTCTCGCATCAATATGCGGTTCTAAGGCATCAAAAGGATAAGGAAGTTTGGGTAATTCGAATTTTGCCATAACAGTTTTACTCCTATTTTTATTTGAGAAATTGATTTTTTTTGTAAACGCTTCCACTTTAGAAATACTGCCAATAAGTGGCATTACGCCTAAAGTGTACAAGAACTTTTTCCTGTCCATAAATTCTCCTTTCTATTTGACTAAACTCCAAATGACTCACCGCAGCCACAAGTTCTTTTTGCATTTGGATTATTGAAAATAAATCCTTTACCGTTGAGACCGTCACTAAAATCTAAGACGGTTCCTGTTAAGTAAAATAAACTTTTACCATCGACAAATAGCTTTAATCCGCTTTTTTCAATTATTGTATCACCTTCATTTTGTTGGTTATCAAAACCAAGTTGATACGTAAGGCCAGAGCAGCCGCCTCCTTTAACACTAATACGCAAACCATATTCCGCAGGTATGTTATTTTCTTCTTTTATGCGTAATACTTGCTTAATTGCCTTTTCAGTAATGTCAATCTCGGAAATATAAGTTTGTTCGCTCATTGTGAAACCTCCTTTACGTTGTCCGTTTCAAGCATTGTCGCTGCAGTATTGTTATTTTGTTCTATCATAAAGTTTATTTTCCAGGCATTAGGTGCTATGTTAACTAATTCACCATCTTTTTCTAAAGCAGCAGCAAATTCAATTGCTAATTTTTCGGCTTGAGGATATGTTAAATTTATTTCTTTTTTCTCCAAGTAGCTTTTAATTGCATATTGGATGTCACGTAAAAAAATATTTGAATTATAGAAAAGAGGGTATTTGGTCTTCATAAACTTGAAAAAAGCTTTTTTCTCATTTAGTAATAAGTTTAAATACTGCATTTTATTTTCTCCATTTATTGAATTAAGTCTTGCACAGTAGTGCTTTCAAAAAGCTCATTTAATCTATTCTGAATTTTCAGCATTGGATTTCGAATACAGCAATTCAATACCCGTTGACAATCTGCAGTCGTAGGTTTTTCAACCATACAATCTGTAAATTGAATTTTTTTATCGAGAATAGTTATTAGTTTGTTTAAAGAAATCATTTCTGGTGTTGCCTTTAAAATGTAGCCACCTTTAATTCCTTGATAAGACGAAATTATATTAGCTTTGGCTAATTTTTGCATAATCTTTGCTAACAAATCGTAAGGAATATTTTGATATTCGGATATTTCCGAAACGCTGGAGCAACTGTTACTTCCTTTTTCCGACATATATTTTAACGCAAATAATGCATATTCAACAGATTTTGCAATTTTCAGCATAAATACGACTTTTTTAGTCCGACTTAAATTAACAAAGCACAGAATGAAAAGCAAATATTGAAAGGGGTAAAGTTTAGCTATTGAGTAAAAATTACATAGTACAGCAAAATACAATATCTTACTGCTGTTTAAGTATCAGTTTAAATTTCTGGGATTACATGCCTAAAATAGTTATGCAGCTTTTTGCTAAAGCTACTAATGGTGTAAAATAAATCCCAAATACAAAAACGGGAATTAAAAGCACCAGTACAAGGATCGTATTGGGCTTCGAAGTTTTTACTTCAGGTATTGGCGTTTGGGGTTTTGTAAGGTACATGTGCTTTAACACTCTCACATAATAATAAAGAGAAACAACAGTGTTAAGGAGAGCAATAACAGCCAAGCCAATCATATTAGCGTCGACCAAAGCAACGAACAAATACAATTTTCCAATAAAACCAGCTGTAGGCGGTAAACCGGTTAATGAAATAAGAAATATAGCAAGCGAAGCTGCTAAGAAGGGTGAAGAGTATCCGAGGCCGTCATAGTCATCAATTTGTTCTGAGTTGATTTTATTTGCAATCAGCATTACGACAAGAAATGCACCAAGGTTCATCAGTAAATAAACTGCAAAATAAATTAGCATGGCAATTAAGCCTTGGTTAGAAAGAGTAGCTAGTCCTAGTAAAATATATCCTGCATGGGCAATACTAGAATAGGCAAGCATTCTTTTCAAATTATCTTGCCATAAAGCTGAAAAGTTACCAAGTGTCATAGTAAGTATTGATATAACCACAATTAAAGTTTTCCAATCGAAAACCTGAATTAGCTGCCAGAAACCTGATGTATCTATATATGATACGAATGTAGTTTTGACAAATCTAATTAATAGTGCAAAGCCGGCGGCTTTGCTGGCAACTGATAAAAATGCTGTAATAGTAATTGGTGCACCTTCGTAAACATCCGGCGTCCAAAAGTGGAAAGGTGCAGAGGAAATTTTATATCCAATCCCGGCAAAAATAAGTATAATTGCAAATGCAAAAGTGTATAAGTTTAGATGAGGTATTTGGATTAATGAATTAATCAAATACAGGTTCGTTGTACCTGTTAATCCATAAACTAAAGAAATGCCAAATAACATTAATCCTGAAGAAACAGCACCGTAAATCAAGTACTTAAGAGAAGCTTCGCTGTTTCTTTCTCTCAATTTGGTAAAACCAGCCAGTACGTAAGAAGATAAGGACAATAATTCGAGTGAAAGGTAAATTAGAATCAAATCAGTTGCAGAAATCATAAAAAGCATACCGAGCACCATCCCAAATATCAAAGCATAATATTCGCCAATTCGATCAAAAGTTTTTTTAATTTCATCTGAAGCGAAAGAAAAGAAAACAATAATAATAGAGGCGACAATGACAATTAATTTGAAAAAACTTCCGAATTGATCTATTGTAACCATACCATAATTTCTGTACGATTCACTATTAGGCGAGAAAGCAAATCCACTTAATGAAAATTGTTTAATTATAAAAAAGCTTGCTGCAATTAATCCAAGCAAAGCGATATAAGGTATAATTTTCTTATTATGCTTAAAGACCAAATCAAAGATTACTAAAACCACTAATGCAATTGACAAAGTCAATTCGGGTAAAATTAAATTCAATGAATGTGATAAGTTACTTAGTTCCATTCTGTATTATAATCCACCTAATGTTAAAGTGTGTATTCCGTTGTTTACTACATTAACTAAAGTATTTACTGAGGTATTCATAATATCCAACATAGCAGATGGGTAAACTCCCAAGAAAATAATGATAATTGTTAATGGTATAAACATTACATACTCTCTCGGTTCTAAGTCCGGCAGCGATGCCCATTTTTCATTAAGTTTACCTAAAAATACTCTTTGTAAGGTCCATAGCATATAACCTGCGCCCAATAGAATTCCGAGGGTTGAAATTATTGTTAGAATTCTTATAGAGTTTATACTAAAAGCTCCAATAAAAACAAGAGCTTCAGAGATAAAGCCGCTTAAACTTGGTAGACCAATTGCGGCAAAGAAAGCGACGGTAACAAAACCTGTATAAGCTGGCATTTGGACAGCTAAACCGCCAAAATCATCTAAGCCTCTTGTATGTGCACGGTCGTATACCACACCAACAATTAAGAAGAGCATGGCGGTAATTGTACCATGATTAAACATTTGTAGAACGGCACCATTTGTCCCAGTAGTTGTTAATGATGCCATGCCAAGCAAAACATAGCCCATATGTGAGATAGAAGAGTAAGCAATAAGTTTTTTGAAATCTTTTTGAGCCATTGCTACGAGAGCACCATAAATAATATTTATCATTCCAAAAAGTGCGATGTACCACATTAAGTCTCTCGTAATTTCTGGAAAAATTGGGTAGCTGACTCTTAGTATGCCGTATGTTCCCATTTTTAATAATACGCCCGCAAGAATTACACTAATAGGTGTAGGAGCTTCAACGTGAGCGTCGGGCAACCAAGTATGGAATGGGAACATAGGTATTTTAATTGCAAAGCCAACAAAAAGGGCAATGTATGCAATAAATCTTAAGTTATGTGGATTAATAGGGGAAAGAATTCCAGTTGCAGTATAATTTTTAGGATTCATTAGTTCCAATAAGTTAAATGTAAATACTTTAGTGCCATTGGCAAGAGTTTCTTGAGCACTAAAGTATAATCCAATCATTACTAACAAAATAAAAACACTTCCAAACAAAGTATAGATAAAGAACTTAATTGCAGCATATTCTTTTCGTGGACCGCCCCAGATACCAATCAAGAAATACATAGGCAGCAGCATTAATTCCCAAAAGATATAGAATAAGAAAAAGTCCAATGCTACGAAGACACCCATCATTCCAGTATCTAAGAGAAGGAACATTAAGAAATAGCCTTTAACAGCTTTTTCAATATTCCACGAAGAGATAGTAGCTATTAAGCTTATGATGGCAGTTAACAAGATTAACGGCATACTAATTCCATCTATACCGAGGAAATAATCAATTTTTACAGTACCTAACCAGGAAATACCACTAATTTCAATCCATCTAAACTTTTCAACGAATTGAAATGATTTTGCATCGAAAACTCCAGCTGCCGAATAGTTGTAATTTGCCAACAATATTACTGCCAAAAGTACTTGTATGGCTGTAATTATTAATGCAGTGTAACGGATTGGTCTATATTGATCTTTCGGCAAAAATAGAATAATGACCATTCCTAAGATTGGTAAAAATGTTATTAGTGTTAATATCGGAAATCCACTCATCATCAGTTACCTATTTTTATAAACTTTTAATTTGTTATCAAAACGGCTTAAAAATTAGCAGAAGTATAATTATTGAAAAAACTATAAAAACAATATATGTCTGCACTTTTCCTGTCTGCATTCTTTTGAATGATAATCCAATAAAACCGCTAAAAAAAGCTGAGAAGTTAACTAATCCGTCAACTACGTAAGTATCGAACAAGCCACTTAATTTAGAAGTTAACTTAGTCAAATAGCCAGCACCATTTACTATGCCATCGACAATAACGTTATCAATCCAGGCTAATATTTTACTCAAACCAATTGTACCAGCAACTGCTGTTGCATGGTATATTTCATCAAGATACCATTTATTAAGCGATAAATTGTATAAAGGTTTTAAGTTTTCAGCTAATTTATCTGCATCAATCTTTTTCCACTGATACATAGTATATGCTAAAAGGATGCCTAATCCAGCAAGGACAAGAGACAACAGCATAGTTGGAAAATGTGCCCAGTGCAGAGTTTCAGTGTATATTTCAGAATGAATAAATTCTTTGGCAGGTATGACGTGATTTCCTGCGGTTTCAATCATAAAGCTAAACTGTGAATTAGCTGGAGCTACAGTATGTGGTGTTTTAATCCATGATAAAAACCAGCCGGCCTCTGGAGATAAAGGATTTGGTGTATACCAAATAAATATTGACAGAACAGCCAAAACAACTAAGGGTGCTGCCATTACAAATTTTGATTCATGGGCGTGTTCATATTTTTCCAGGTTGCGCGGTTTACCATGAAATGTAATTATTACGAGTCGAAACATATAAAAAGCTGTCATCAGAGCGACAAGGAAACCGAAAGCAGGGATGAGCCAATGTCCTGTTAATTTACCAAATGCAAGAGTACCTGCCAGGATTCCATCTTTACTTAAAAATCCAGACGTCAGTGGAATTCCCGAAATTGCCAATGAAGAAATTAAAAAAGTAGCATAAGTCAATGGCATTTTTTTTCGTAAGCCGCCCATCTGGCGAATGTCTTGTTCATGATGCATAGCATGAATTACTGAGCCTGACCCCAAAAATAAATTTGCTTTAAAAAAAGCATGAGTAACAAGATGAAAGAAAGCAAATGCATAAGCTCCCACTCCAACTGACATTACCATATAACCAAGTTGACTGACAGTAGAATAAGCTAAAACTTTTTTAATATCATTTTGTGTGAGTGCTATAGTAGCAGAGATAAACGAAGTAAAAGCGCCGACTACTGCGATAGTTAGCATGGCATCGGCAGTTAGCATAACAAAAATTCTAACGAGCAGATAAACTCCAGCTGCAACCATTGTAGCCGCATGAATTAAAGCGCTGACGGGAGTAGGACCTTCCATTGCGTCGGGCAACCAAACGTGAAGAGGGAATTGAGCCGATTTTCCTACAGCTCCCATAAACACCAAAATACCTGCAGCTGTTAACCATGCTGTGCTATTAAATGGTAAATGACCTGAAGAAATTTGATTAAAAATTGTATCGAAAGTGAAAGTCTTGTAGTTGAAAAAAAGAATTAAAATGCCAATAAACATTCCTATATCACCAATTCGGTTGACAAGAAATGCTTTTTTAGCCGCATCCGAAGCTGATTTTTTTTCAAACCAAAAACCAATTAATAAGTATGAAGAAAGTCCAACTAATTCCCAAAAAATATACATCATCAAAAAATTATGGGTCAAAACAATGCCGAGCATTGAGAAGGTAAAAATTCCAAGGTAAGCGAAGTAACGATTGTATCTTTTATCGCCGTGCATGTATTCAACAGAAAATAAGTGAACAAGGAAGCTGATTATATAAACAACAAGCATCATTAATGCCGCAACATTATCTATTTTTATTCCAAGTTCTACAAAATAGCGAGTAGGTGAATTACTTGCTCCTATAGCAAACCATTGAAAAGCTGATATAATATTTTGGTCGTCGTAATAATTTAATTTAATGAAGCAGACAATAATAGAAATTAATAGTCCAATCCCAGTAATTGCGACTTCAAACCAATAGACTTTTGGAAATTTTTTGCCAGAAAAGAGAGTGATAGCAAATCCAGCAAGCGGAATAAAAAGTGAAATTACTGAAAGTAATATAATAGTATGTTCATTCATATTATTCTTTTAGGTTATCGATTTCATCAATATTTACATGAGTGAATGTTTTATATATGTTAAGAACAATAGCAAGAGCAATAGCAGCCTCGGCAGCAGCAAGTATAATTATAAACAATGCTATTATTTGTCCACCTAAACCAAAATTGCCGAACTTCGAGAAAGCGATAAAATTAATATTGGCCGAGTTTAGAATTAGTTCAACACCCATCAATACCATAATCGCATTTTTTCTTGTTACAATGGCATAAATGCCCATAGAAAATAGTATTGTGCTAACAATTAGAAAATGTGTTAATCCAACATGAAGGCTCATATAATTTCACTTTTATTTTTATTCTTGTTCTCTTCTTGCTATAGATGCAGCGCCAATTAAGACAATTAATAAGAGAATTCCAAGCAATTCAAAAATTAGTATATAGTCGTTTAATAGTAATTTCCCTAAGGCGGTTGTAGTTGTAACAGGTGTTTCAGAAGGTTGAGTTTTCCATTCAGTCCAAATCATAGCAGAGGATAAGAGTCCTAATATAATTCCAACTGCAATTGCACCTGGCAATACGTGGATTGAACCCGTTCTTATGTCAACATTTGTAATTTTATTTGTAAGCATAACGCCGAACAGAAGCAGGATTAAAATGCCGCCCACGTAAACAAGAATCTGAACAATTGCGATAAAATCTGCACCGAGCAGCACATAAATTCCAGCCACACCAAAGAAAGTGAACAACAAAGCAAAAGCAGAGTAGATAATATTTCTCGAGGAGACCACCACGAAACCGGAGCTTATTGTAATAGCTGCAAACAGATAAAAAATAATATCGTATAGACTCATTTATTATCACCTGTCTTTGGTTGTTCTGTCTTAGTTTTAGCTGCAGCAGTTTTTTGAGCTTCTTTTTCAGCCATATATTTTTCGTAATTTCTTTTCTTCTCTTCAGCTTCTTCTTCTGTTAGAGTAGCAAACTTATAAACAAGATTTTCTCTTTCATATTCGGAAAATTCATATACGTCTGTCATATAAATACATTCTGTTGGACAAGGGAATACGCACAATTGGCAATAACAGCACTTAGCGATATCAATATTAAATTTAGTTACCCACAAAGCTTTCTTTTTACCGTTAGAAGTTAAACCCAAATCTTCACCTGGTATTGATTTAACCGTTTCAATTTCAATACAATCTACTGGGCATGCACGTGCACATTGGTCGCAGCCGATACAGTCATCCATATTAACATACAATCTATTTCTTGCGCGTTCGGGTAAGTTAATTTTTACATCTGGATATTGGATAGTTACTGCCGGTACAAATAAATGCTTAAAGGTAACTTTCATTCCAACTAAGACTGTCCAGATTCCCTGCCATGTATCTTTAAGATATTGTTTCAATCCGCTCATGTTCTGCTCTAACGAAATAAAGTAATAAATCCAACAATAATTAAATTAACAAAAGAATAAGGTATTAAAAATTTCCAGCATAGGTGCATTAGTTGGTCTACACGGAGCCTTGGTAAAGTCCATCTTAGCCACATTTGAACGAAGACGAAAAAGATGCCTTTGCCTGTGAACCAGAAAACCTGCTCAATTGGTACAAGCCAGGGCAGCTTAAATGTATTTCCTAAATAGCCAAAAGGTGATTGATAGCCACCAAAAAATAGCAGGGTAATAATTGCTGAGACTGCGAACATATTTCCATATTCAGCAAGAAAGAACATTGCGAACTTCATTCCGCTGTATTCAGTGTGATAACCTGCTACCAGTTCTGATTCGGCTTCAGGAATGTCGAATGGCGTTCTGTTAACTTCTGCTAGTGTACTAATGTAAAGTATTGTAAATCCTACAATCATAAAAGGAATTAATAAGAATTTTGTAATTCCTGAGCCTGGACCTCCCAATATAAACCAGTTCCAAAAATAAGCTGTTTGCATTTGGCTGAATTTATCTAAGCTAAGAGTACCTGTAAGCATAACCATTGTTAGAATTACAATCGCGCTTGGAATTTCATAACTTACAATTTGAGCTGCAGACCGCATAGCACCAAGCAGAGCATATTTATTATTAGAAGCCCAACCGCCCATTAAAATACCAACTACAACAAAGCTTGATACAGCTATTACGTAGAAAATTCCCACTTCAGCATTGGAGCCTATATATTTGCTTGAGAATGGAATTGCTGCGAACGCAGCATAACTACCAGCAAAAACTAAAACTGGTGCAAGGTTAAAAAGCTTTTTGTCAGCTTCTGCGGGTATTATATCTTCCTTTTGGATAAGCTTTATAATATCAGCGATTGTTTGCAGTACTCCATGCCAGCCAACTCTCATTGGTCCAAGTCTATCCTGCATATGTGCAGAAACTTTTCTTTCGAGCCAAACTGCAAAGAGAGCAAAGGGTAGGATAAAGACAAACAAAGGCAGTGCAGCTGCTATAATCCATGCAACTACTTGATTTCCCAAGATGTTATATAAAATATCGTACATTTACCTGTCCACTTCTCCTAATACAATATCGATACTACCAAGAATTGCTACTACATCGGAGACTAAATGTCCTTTACATAGTTCACTTAATACAGAAAGGTTGACAAAAGAAGGGGCACGTACCTTTACTCTAAATGGATTTGTTGAGCCGTCGCTTATAATAAAATAACCAAGTTCACCACGTGGATTCTCAACTCTTCCATAAACCGTTCCTTTAGGGGGTTTTATTCTCTTAGGAATTGCAGCTTGTACGTCTCCCTCTGGGATTTGGTCGATAGCTTGTTCAATAATCCTTAAGCTTTGTTCCATTTCTTGAACTCGTACATAATAACGATCCCAGCAATCTCCAACAGTTCCCATTAATCCTTGTCCAACAGGAATATCAAAATCGAATCTGTCATAAATTGAATAAGGGTCATCTTTTCGCAAATCGAATTTTAAGCCGCTTCCTCTTAAGTTAGGTCCAGTTACTCCGTAGTTAATAGCAGTTTCTAAAGGCAAAACTCCGATGTTAGCAGTTCTTTCAATGAAAATTTTGTTATATGTTAGTAAGTCGTTAAGCTCCTTAATATTAGGTCGATAATAATTAACAAATTCTTTGGTCAATCTTATAAAATCCGGGTGTATATCGTGTGAAAGTCCGCCTACCCACATATAATTATAAAGTAAGCGAGCGCCACAAGTCATTTCAAAAAGACTTAATATTTTTTCGCGGTCACGGAATAAATAAAGGAAAGGAGTAAATGCACCGAGGTCTAAGCCGTAGGTTCCCAATGCCACCATGTGAGAAGCAATTCTTTGTAGTTCTCCCATTATTACTCTTATGTATTGAACTCTTTCTGGTACTTCTATACCAAGCAATTTTTCAACAGTAACAACGTAGCCGAAGTTATTATACATAGAAGCCAAATAATCCATCCTATCCGTATAGGGGATTACTTGGGGATAGGTCATTGCTTCAGCATGTTTTTCAAAGCAACGATGCAGGTAACCTATATGAGGCGTTACATTTTTTATTAATTCACCTTCGAGTTCTAATTCTAAGCGTAAAACTCCATGGGTGGAAGGATGCTGAGGACCCATGTTTAAAATCATATGTTCTGTTTTAAGTGCCATTTTGAGCTAAAAATTAAATCGCCATTTATCTATAAATTTACTGCAATCTTTTTTATGAACAACCATAATTAGAACAATTAAACTTTTATAAGGAACAAAAGGCAAAATCACCTAATAGGGTACTTTCATTCCCTGATAAAATTCCGGATTCTTATAATCTTTTCTTAATGGATGACCTGCCTCCCAATCATAAGGCATTAAAATTCTTCTTAAATCTGGGTGATGTAAAAATCTAATTCCAATTAAATCAAATGCCTCTCTTTCATGCCAGTCAGCTGTTTTCCAAACTGATTCGACAGATTCGACCTCAGGATTTTCTCTTGAGGTAGAGACTTTAAGAGTAATTTTATGTTTCAAAGGAATAGAATAAAGATGGTAGTAAACACTTAATGTTCCGCCTTTGATTGATTCTGTGCCGTCTTCATCTTTTACTCTTTCACCGTTTGCATCATCAACACCGGATAGGCACATTAGGCTGTCAAATTTTAACTCCTCGTTATCTCTTAAAAATAAAGCAACTTTATGAATTTGAAGCGGGTCAACCAAAACAATGGGTTCAACAGGTAAAGCTTTATCTAAAGTTAAAATAGCTTCGCCAAATTCTTTTTTCAGTAGTTCGTAAATTTCCTCAGGAGTTTTCATGCAGACTTTTTTCTTAACGATTCATTTCTAATTTTTTCTTGCAGTTTTAATAATCCTTCTAACAAAGCTTCGGGACGAGGTGGGCAGCCTGGAACGTACACATCAACAGGAATAACTCTATCTACACCTTTAAGCACATGATAGCCGTGTTCCCAGTAAGGACCGCCGCAATTTGAACAGCTCCCCATAGATATAATATACTTCGGGTCGGGCATCTGTTCATACAGCCTTTTAATTCTTAAAGCCATTTTTAAAGTAACAGTCCCTGAAATTATAATTGCATCAGCTTGTCTCGGCGTATTTCGGGGCATTACACCAAATCTATCGAAATCATAGTGTGAAGCTGAAGTTGCCATCATTTCAATTGCACAACATGCAAGACCGAAACCAAGCTGCCAAATCGAAGATAATCTTGCCCAGTTCATTAAATCTTCGACTTTGGCAATCACAATATTATCTTCTGAAAATTCTTTATCTAAAAGTCCCATCGTATTCTAATTTGATTCTAATTGAATATTAGTTTCTTTATTGTTGTCAGCCAGCTTTTTTAATTTAGGTGGAACTATTTTTGGTCGCGCCCATTCTAAATCTCCCTTACGCCACTCATAAGCCATTCCAAGTCCAAGAATTAGTAAAAATATTAATCCTGCCAAAAAACCATAAATACCATATTCCTTGTAACTTAATGCCCAGGGGAATAATAGTACTACTTCAACGTCGAAAATTAGAAAAATTAAAGCTACAACATAAAATCTAATATTAAACCTAACCCAAGGCGAACCTTTGGAGTCCTCTCCGCATTCATAAATTTTTAGTTTTTCAAAGGTCTTTCTATTTGGTCTGATTAATTTGGCGAACAAAATAGCTATAATTACAAAAATTATTGCTAATAATATGAAGACGAAGATTTTTCCGAATTCTGTAAGCATAAGACTGTAAAAAAAGTTGCGCTTAAAATAAAACTTGTTTGTCTTAATGTCAAGAAAAGTGGGGTGGTTATAAGTTGGAGTAACATTTTAAAAAATCAATCTGTTATTTTTACGAGAATCTCTGCTGAGTTTACAAAGTTTCTGTGTAATTAGTGCCTTGTTTTTAAGAATTTTACTTTTTAGTTAACACTTCGCAACTAAAAAATATTTTTGGGGGAGTGTCTTAAAGTTACATCTGTTTTCATTTTTGTGCGGTTATTTTTATTTGTAAATTTTCTCACTCTAAGGCAAACTGTTAATAGCTGAAGTCAAGTTTTTTCTAATGAAAAATTTGAGTTAAATTTTATTTTGGTTATTCATTTTTTAGTATATTTAATAAGATATGAAAATTAGGTTAACAATATTAATAATTTTTGTTCAGTTTGTTACGCATAGTAGTATACTACCGCAGAAATGGCTGAATGTTTTGGAGTCAAGTGGTCAAACAGTTTCGATTGATACTTCTAATTTGAAATTGGTCGATAACAAAATTTCAGTGCTATTCCGCACACATTACAAAGAGCCGCAAAAATTTTCTACTTTCAATGAAAAAGTAAGTATAGTTAAAACTCAAGTTCTTTTTAATGCTGAATCACAGAAATACACCGTAATAGGTAACTTATATTATGATCAAAAGTCAAAAATTTTGGGGGAATCAAATGTGCCTCTTTATGCTATATCTTCAACTAATTTTTCAGTGCCTATTAATAAGAATCCTTTGATGGCGCTTATTTACAATAAATGTTTAAGTTCTTTAAAAAGTTCTTTACCCAGAATTAATTTGAATACCGACTCGTTAAACATAATTGCAGAAAAGTATTTATCGTCAGATTCAACTTTATTTGTCACTCGTAGAGATACATTAACAAGCAGCGTAAAAGATACAGCAGAAGTTGCATCTACTAAGGAAGAATTATTACAAAACACAATTAGCGAGAATAAAGATAAGTTTAATAAAATTAATACATTAGATACATCTAATGATGCAGTAAATAAATTTAACAATCAAGAAATTCTAGCCAAAGACAAATACCAAACAGATTCAGTAATTGTTCCCACTTATACTGCAGCTCAACCAATCCAAGAAAATTATGATAGTAAGAATGAGAGTAACATTGAAGGCAATATTTTTACTGATGGTCGTTTGTATTGTTTTCAGGTATCATCATGGAGAAATCTTAGGAAAGCAGAGCAAGAAGTATCAAAATTAAAAAAGGAAGGTCATAACGCTTTTGTTGAAGAAGCAGAAATTCCTCATAGAGGCAAATGGTACAGAGTAAGGATTGGCTTTTTTCACTCGCTTAACGATGTACAGTTATATATCAAATCAATGAAAAAATAGCTGTACTGTTGTGCTTCGAGTTTATGCAAAGTAATACTCTATTTTATCATTGTTAATGGGATAGCGTTATTATTATTTTATTATTGAATTTAATTAGCTTCTAAATGTCAAATGAAGACAAAAGTTGTGATATTAATTTTATCTGCTATAGTTCTTATAATTTTTACAGCTTTGCTATTTAACAAAAGTAGTGTAAGTCAACATGGAAACCATTTAACAGCTGACTCAATTAAGTCGAAAGGAAGGGGGAATGAAACAATGAAGTACAAAGTTGTAAAGAGCGACGAAGAGTGGAAGAGGCAATTAACACCTGAACAATATCACGTGTTAAGAGAAAAAGGAACAGAACGCCCATTTAGCGGCAAGTACTATAAATTGAATGAAAAAGGTATTTATGTATGTGCAGCATGTGGAAATGAATTATTTGATTCCGACACAAAATTTGACGCTGGCTGTGGGTGGCCAAGTTATTTTAAGCCAATTAGTGATAATGCAGTTGTATATCAAAAAGATACGAGTTTTGGTATGATTCGTACGGAAGTTTTATGTGCAAAATGCGGCTCACATTTAGGTCATGTTTTTGACGATGGACCTGAGCCAACAGGTTTAAGATATTGTATCAATTCAGTCGCTTTAGAATTTGAAAAAACTGATACTGCTAAACAAACTAAGCAAGAAATTAAAAAATAATTTTATGTAATATCGTTAACACTGCTGTTTATTTCTCTTAATTATTTTTAATCTCTTCAGAAAAAAAATCTTTTACTAATTGAGCTTTGCTTTGTCCTATTATGCTGGCCAATCTTTCCTCGTCAGCAGTCTTTATCTCTTCTATGCTATTGAAGGCAGAAAGAAGTTTTTGCGCTAATTTAGGTCCAATTCCTTTTATTTGTGTTAATTCAGTCGTAAAAGTTCTTTTGTTTCTTCTTAAGCGATGGAATGTGATTGCAAAACGATGGGCTTCATCTCTAATGTGTTGCAGCAGTTTTAAGCTTGATGAAGTTTTAGGGATTGATTGAGGTTCGGGATGCTCAGGCAAATATACTTCTTCCAATCTTTTTGCTAATCCAATTATTTCGTAGTTTTTTAATCCCAGTTCGTTTAATGCTTTTATAGCAGTTGATAATTGTCCTTTGCCGCCGTCAACCATAATCAAATCGGGCATCTTTTGTTTTTCTTCAGTTAGCTTTAAGTATCTTCGAGTTATTACTTCATGCATACTGGCAAAATCATTTGGTCCGTCTACAGTTTTTATAATGAACTTACGATACAGACTTTTTTTAGGTTTAGCATCTTCAAAAACAACCATACTTGCTACGGAATCAGTACCTTGTAAGTTAGATATATCAAAGCATTCAATTTTTCTTGGCAGGTTTTTCAGGTGTAAATCTCTCTGTAAAGCAGATAACACATAAGGCACGCTGCCTTCCCTTTTCATTCTTTGAAGTTGTATTTCCTTCAGTTGAAGAATTGCATTTTGTTTACACATTGAAAGCAAGGACATAGCTTCGCTTTGTCTTTGAGGGATAACGAAACGACATTTTTTCACAGCTCTTTTATTCAGCCATTCGATTAAAGATTCGCTATCCAACGGCTCAGTTTCAATTACTATTTCTTGAGGCACTTCAACTAAGTCATTATAATAAAATTTTATTATTGCATAATAAATTTGGTTTAGCTCTTCATTTAATTCACATGAAAGATTTAGTTGTTTTTTCCCAACGAGCTTACCGTTACGAATGTTTAATATAGTAGCCGCTACATCTTTGCCTTCAAAAGCTGCGCTGATTATGTCTTTATCATTAAAATCGTTTGTTACAACTTTTTGTTTAGAAGAATAAATTTGCAATTGTTCTATTTTATCTCTCAACTCGGCAGCTTTTTCAAAATCCAGCCTTTCAGAAAATAATCCCATTTGAATTTTTAACTCGTCAATTAAATCATCTGTTTTGCCGCGCAAGACCTTTATTACTTGATTGACCATATCATTATATGATTTTTGCGAGACTAAACCTTCACAAGGTCCATCGCATTTTTTAATATGATAATCGAGGCATACTTTAAATTTCTTTTTCCTTATTGTTTCTTCATTTATATCATAATTGCAGCTTCTAATCTTAAAGATTTGGTTAATCATTCTTAAAGAGGATTTCATTTCTCGTACATTTGTATAGGGGCCGAAATATTTTGAGCCATCTTTTACTACTTCTCTTGTAGAAAAAATTCTTGGGAAGGGCTCGTTTGTAACTCGAATATAGGGGAACGATTTATCATCTTTTAAATTAACGTTATATCTTGGCTTGTATTCTTTAATAAGATTATTTTCTAAAACTAAAGCCTCTATTTCGTTATCTGTTACTATTAATTCAAAATCTTCAATTTTACTTACAAGTGCTGCGGTCTTAGGTGATTCAACTTTACTTTGGAAGTAACTTTTCACTCTATTTTTTAGGCTTTTAGCTTTACCGACATAAATTACCTTCCCTTTCTCGTTCTTAAAAAGATAAACCCCGGGCAAATGTGGGAGGTTGTCTAATTTATTTTGTATGATTTCGTTCATTAAACTCGTAAACAAAAAATATTTTTGCCCTTAATTTATAAAAAAGAAGATATGTCAGAAATATAAATTTTTGCAGATATAAGTAAATTACTCAAGTTGACCGCCCAAAATAAATTTCTTTGGAATAAGCCACTAGTTGCATTAATAATACTAATGGCTTAAATGATATAAATATCTAATTGGTAAAAATTAGTGAAATTCGCGGCAAGATAAAGTTATTAAGAATAGGCGGTCAACTTAAGCAAATAAATTTCTTATGAAAATTATTTGCTATTAAAAACATAATTTTTAGGGATTACCACGATACCTGTCTCAGAAACTGTAAATCTTTTTCTGTCGGCTTCAATATCAAAGCCAATTTCAGTACCCTCTGGTATGTTAACATTCTTATCGATTATTGTTCTTCTTATGCGTGAATGCCTTCCTATTTTGCAATTATCCATTATTATTGAATCAGTAACGTAAGTGTAGCTGTTTACTCTAACATTAAAGCCAACAATTGACCTTTCTACAAGTCCACCTGAAATAATTGTCCCATCCGATATAAGTGAATTAAAAGCTCTGCCAACTCTTTCTCCTTCGTGCGAAACTGTTTTAGCTGGGGGATACTGCAGCTGCTTTGTTCTTAATGGCCATTCATTATCGTAAAGATTGAAATGAGGATTAACACTAATTAAATCCATGCTTGCAGCGTAGTAACTATCTATGGTTCCAACGTCTACCCAATATGGAGTATCCTTCTTATTTTCATCAACAAATTTGTAAGCAAAAATATCGTAATTATTTTTAATCATATATGGAATTACATCTTTACCAAAATCATGGTTTTTAATTTTATTAGCTTCCATTTTCAAAAGAACTTCTTTAATTATATCAGCACTAAAAACATAAATGCCCATGTTGACAAAAGAAGAATTTGGGTTGTTGGGAATTGTAGGTGGATTAGAAGGCTTTTCAACGAAGGATTTTATTTTAAACTGCTCATCAATTTCAATTACACCAAATCTGTTAGCTTGTTCTTTTGGTATATCAATAGCTGAGATGGTCAAATGTGCTTTTTTTTCGATGTGATATTGAATCATTTTCAAATAATCCATCTTATAGATATGATCACCTGAAAGTAGCAACACCCATTCATAAGGTTCATCTTCAATTAGATTTAAGTTTTGGTGAATTGCGTTTGCTGTACCAAGGTACCAATTATTACTTATCTTAAATTGCGGAGGGACAGAGTAAATAAACTCATTTAACTCTGGATTAAAAATATTCCATGCTTCGTACAAATGTTTGTTAAGAGAATCAGACTTGTATTGAGTAAGCACATAAATTTTTCGTAAGCCTGAATTTAAGCAATTGGATAAAGTGAAATCAATTATTCGATATTTACCTCCAAATGGCACGGATGGTTTTGTCCTATCTTTAGTTAACGGGAACAATCTCTCGCCTTGTCCACCTGCAAGTATCATTGTTAATGTTTTCCTTAAAATACTTGACCCTGTATAAATCATTTTTGACTCTTTGTTTGTTGACATATCAATATATCTATTATAAAATTTATTGGCAATTGAATTTGTGCACTTTGGATTATGAAATTGTTAAGCTTATTTTTGTTCATCTTATTAGCTAAAAAATATAAATAAAGTGAAACAAAAAACTGCTTTATTGCTTGGACTGTTATTTCTAACTATCGGCGCAATTGCTGCGATCATAATAATAGCAAATTATTCTGCTATTTTACATAAAGCTGAAAATTATGTTTCTAAAAACTATTTGTTAAAAAGCTTTGATGAGAAACTTTTGTCGGATTATTACTTGCCTGAACAATATGATTTAGATGTGTTGCACTATACTATACAATTAGATCTTTTTCCTGAACAAAAAAGTATTCGTGGAAAAATTACAATAAAAAGTCTCCTTAAAAAGGCATCTAATGAAGTCTATTTAAATTTTTATGATAATCTTGAAATAGAAAAAGTGCTTTTGAACAACAACTCAATAAATTTTAAGCGAGATAAGTTTCACTTAAAACTTTTTTCCTCAAGTTTGCTTAAAGATACTATTACTATTTACATAGAGTATTCTGGTAAACCAAAGAGTTTGGGATTTGGCTCATTTGAATTTGGTGAGGAGTCCGGGAAAAGTGTGATTTATACTCTAAATGAACCGGTTTTTGCTTCAACATGGCTGCCATGTAATGATTTGCCGACAGATAAGGCATATACTGACTTGTTTATTACTAACGACACTCCAAATGTCTCTGTTTCAAATGGCATTCTTATTGACCAAAGCGTTAACGGCAGTAGGAAAACATTTCACTGGAGAACATTATATCCAATCTCTACTTATTTAATTGCAATTTATTCAGCTCCATATAAAAGTTTTACTGATAAATTTATAACAGAAAATGGTAAAGTTTTGCCGCTTGTTTATTATGTTACTCCTGAAAAATTAAAAAATGCTAAAATAGATTTTGAAGAACATCCTCAGTACCTAAATTTTTTCACAAAAACATTTGGCGAGTACCCATTCATTAAAGAAAAATATGGAGTAGCAGAATTTTTATGGAATTACGGTGCAATGGAACATCAGACAATAACTGGGATTGGCTCTAAGTTTATTACCGGTAAAAAATTTTTTTCAGATATGTTAGTTCACGAATTAGCACACCAATGGTGGGGTGATGCAGTAACTCCCAAAACGTGGGACGATATTTGGCTTAATGAAGGATTTGCAACTTATTCAGAAGCGCTCTATTGGGAAAATTATGCTGGTAAAGATGCACTTATTTCTACAATGCAAAGTTTTTCTGGCAATTTTGATTCCGGGACACTTTATCACCCATTCGATAATATCTTTAATAGAATGGTCTACGATAAAGGTGCGTGGGTGTTGCATATGCTGAGAGGTGAAGTTGGAGACTCAGCTTTTTTTCATATTCTAAAAACTTATTATTACGAGTACAGATATAAAAATGCATCAACAAGAGATTTCGAGGACGTTTGTGAGAAAATCTCAGGCAAGAATCTTGATTATTTTTTTTACCAGTGGATTTACAAAGGCGTGGGAATTCCAAATATTGTTTATAAATGGGGAATAAGCTCTGCAGACAGCAAGTACTTAATTTGGGTAAAAATTTCTCAAATACAAAAGTCATTTAGTATATTTAAATTTCCTTTAGTAATTAGGTTTTATTTTGATGAGAATAATTTTAATGACGAGAAATTTTACATAACTACAAGAGATACAGTAGTTCAATTCAAAGCTCCACAATACGTAAAAAATATAAGGCTAAACCCAGAAAATTGGCTATTAGCAGTCATAAAACAAGAAAAACAAAAATAATTTTCGGATATTTGTTTAAGTAGACAAAAAGTTATTTTAACTGTTTGAGTGAGATTAAAACATATTTTTTTATATCAGATATACATCTGGGACTGCAACAAACCGAAATAGAAAAAGTCAAAGAAAATTTGCTGGTCAACTTTTTAAGATTTGCCAAAAAAAATTGTGACGAGCTTTTTATTCTTGGTGATTTGTTTGATTATTGGTTTGAATATAAGAGGGTAATACAAAAAGGTTTTTATAAAACTATCACTGCTTTAAAGGAACTTTCTGAAGAGGGCATTATAATTCATTATCTTATTGGAAATCATGATTTTTTACACAGAGATTTTTTTACCAAAGAAATTGGCATTAAACTTTATGAAAATGATTTTACAATTACTCTAAATCAAAAAAAGTTTTATTTAGGTCACGGCGATGATTTGGTTACAAATGATGTAGGGTATAAGATTTTAAAAAAAATTTTGAGAAATAAATTTCTTCAAAGGATTTATTCATTAATTCACCCTGACTTAGGCATAAAAATAGCAAGCTCTACAAGCAAGAAGAGCAGAAATTATACTAAAACAAAAAACTTTGGCGAGGTTGACGGCTTGCTTGAAGCAGCAAAAAAAATGATTGATGATGGTGTTGATTATGTTATTTTAGGTCATTCACATCAGAGAGAATTTGTAAATTATAAAAATGGCTATTACATAAACTTAGGTTCTTGGATTGAAAAACCATGTTATGGTAAATTTAAAGATAGTTTCGAAATTATTGAATGGGACTTAAATGGCCGGCTACAAACCTAAAAAGAACGCTTCTAAACGTAAAAAACATTACAAATTTTTTTTACTGTTAATATTGCTTATCGTCATTTTACTTGGATGGTTTGCTAATTATGTTTTTTCTGGTTTGCCTTCATTGGAAGAGCTGGAAAATCCAAAACCACAGCTTGCCTCTACGGTTTATAGTGCTGATGGAGAAATAGTAGGTCAATTTTTTAGACAAAACAGGGTTGAGGTCAGCATCGATAGCATACCACCTTATGTTGTGAATGCACTTATTGCAACAGAGGACAGAAAGTTTTACAAACACTGGGGAGTAGACCTTCAAAGGTTTATTCAAGCAATGATAAAAAACATCTTCTTATTTAGAAGAGAAGGTGCTTCAACAATTACACAGCAATTAGCAAAAAATTTATATGACCTAAAAGTAAAAAATGAAACCATTTTTGACACAATTGTTAGAAAAATTAGAGAGTGGATAACTGCTATTCAAATTGAAAAAACATATACTAAGCGAGAAATACTTGAGATGTATTTTAACATTTCGTGGTTCGGTCACGGTGCTTACGGAATTGAAACTGCCTCAAGGGTTTATTTCGATAAAGATGTCAGTGAACTTACCATTAACGATGCGGGTGTTCTTGTAGCTTTGCTTAAATCTGCTTACTACTATGATCCATTTGAACGCTACGATAATGCGCTAAGGAGGCGAAATTTAGTCCTTAGTAACATGGTGGATGCTGGTTTCTTAAGCGAAAAGGAATATATGAAATTGCGGACGGAGCCAATAAAACTATCTAATAAGAGAATACAAGAAGGAATTAGTGGGAAATTAGCTCCACATTTTCTCGAATATGTTCGTCAACAAATGACAAAACTTTCTCAAAAATATGGTTTTGATCTTTACAGCGATGGTCTGAATATTTACACCACCTTAGATTCTAAGATGCAACAGATAGCAAATAATGCCGTTAAAGAGCATCTTGATCCATTTCAAAAAGAATTTGATAAAAGATGGAACTGGGCACAGTACAGCGATATATTAAAAGAAATTGTCGACATCGCTATAAAAAAACGACCTGAGTATAAAAATGCATCAACACCTGAAGAACAAAAAGAAGTCTATAACAGCTTTTTACACAACAAAGTATTTATCGATTCAGTTAAAAACGAAGAACAAAAAATTGAAGTTGGGTTTGTTTGTTTGGATACTAAAACCGGCGCAATAAAAGCGATGATAGGGGGTAGGAATCAAAATTTTGCATACGGTCTTAATCACGTTACACAAATAAGAAGGCAGCCCGGTTCAGCTTTTAAACCAATAGTTTACACAGTAGCAATCGATAATGGTTTGTATCCAGCATATCCAATTCTAAATCAGCCATTTGATTACAACGGATGGAGTCCACAAAATTTTGATAAGTCAACTGGTGGATTTATGACTCTTCGGCAGGCATTAGCTAATTCGGTTAATATAGTAAGCGCAAGATTAATTATTGAAGGCCATGCAGAACTTTGGAAAATAGGCAGATTTGCAGAAAAGATGGGTATTAAGAGTCCATTAGATTTAGTTCCTTCAATTGTACTTGGCACCTCCCTTGTTTCACCTTTGGAAATGGCATCTGCATTTGCTACTCTTGGCAATAAGGGAATTTATAATGAACCAATATCAATTACTAAAATTGAAGATAAAAATGGAATTACTATCGCTACCTTTAACTCCCTTGCTAGCGAAGCAATACCTGAAGAGACTGCTTATATTGTTACAGACATGATGCGTTCGGTTATTGATGAAGGTACTGGTATCAGAGCAAGGTTAACATATAACTTTCAACGACCTGCTGCAGGAAAAACAGGTACAACTCAAGATTTTGGTGATGCTTGGTTCATTGGATTTACACCACAATTAACAGCGGCTGTTTGGGTTGGATTCGATGACCGCAGAGTTTCTTTTACTGGACAATATGGACAAGGCTCTAGAGCTGCATTGCCAATCTGGGCAATTTTTATGCATGATGTTTATGAAAAATTAAACTTGCCACTTGAAGATTTTACTCCACCTGCAAGTGGTAATGTTGTGACTGCCAAGTTTTGTAAGGAAAGCATTTTTGAATACGGAAATCCTAAACTTTATTCACCCGATTGCAGTTCCGGGGTCTATACTGATATTATAAATATTAGAGATTTGCCATCAACGTTTAATAAATACACTGATAGAAATGTAAAAGTTTTTGATAAATATATGGTTAATGATACAACACACCATGCTGTAGAGCTGAAGTGATTTTGTAATGAGAAAGTACTTATTTATTTTTGTCTAACTAAAAAACAAATGAGCCCGGATGGTGAAATTGGCAAACACGCTAGGTTCAGGGTCTAGTGCCGGCAACGGCTTGGGGGTTCAAGTCCCCCTCCGGGCACTCAGTTAATTAGAATAAAAAAGATTGTATCTTGTAAATACCTGCTTTAGCCCTCTTTATTTCGGCTTAAAATCTGCTTCATAAAGCTTTTTCTTAAACTAACTAAAGTAATTTTTTCTTATTGTTGTTGAACGTTATATTTAAAATCATTTTTAATTTTACTTTTGTATGACTTCAATAGTCAATTATGAATCTGCATATAACACAGCTGTTAAATTCACTTCTTCCCATTATGAAAACTTTCCAGTAATCTCTTTGTTTATTCCACCGACACTAAGAAAACACATTGCAGTTATCTATCAATTTGCTCGACAGGCTGATGATATTGCAGATGAAGGTAATTTTACAGCGGCAGAAAGATTAGAAAAATTAGAGAAATATGAGCAAGAACTTACAAACTCTCTTAATGGGAAATTCTCTAATTATTTTTGGGCCGCATTGAAAAATACAGTTGATTCTTTTAATCTTAATCCGCAAAACCTCTATTATCTATTAACCGCATTTAAAATGGATTGTACAAAAAAAAGATTTCAAGACTACAGTGAGCTGTTAGATTATTGCAGATACTCAGCTAGCCCAATAGGCAGAATCGTCTTAGAACTTTACGGAATACAAAATGAAAACGCTCTCATTTTTTCCGATTCAATTTGTACTGCTTTGCAGCTGACGAATTTCTATCAAGATATTAAGCGCGATTATGCAAAAGGCAGAATTTACCTGCCTTTAGATGAAATGAAAAAGTTTAATGTAAATGAGGAAATCTTTGAGTTAAGAAAAATAAATATTAATTTTAGATTACTTATGGAATATCAAATTAATAGAACATATAATTTGTTCAAAACGGGGAAAGGGATTTTAAGCTACTTATCGGGTAGACTAAAATTCCAAATAAAATGGACAATTTTAGGCGGAGAAAAAGTTCTTGAGAAAATAAAGAACATGAATTACGATGTATTAAATTTTCGCCCAAAGTTAAACAAGTATAATTACTTATATCTAATGATAAAATCGTTAGTTTGAAATGGGAAACCAATCAAAACAAATAGCCAAGCGAAGCCAAAGCAGTTTTTATTATGCATTTAGTCTGCTTAATCCTGTTAAACGAGATGCAATGAATACAGTTTACGCTTTTTGTAAAAGCACAGATGATATCATTGATGAAGGATATGAACCAGACGAAGTTCGATATGATAAATTGCGTAAATGGAGAATAGAATTAGAAAAATCTATAAAAGGTAACTCCGAATACCAGCTTCTTAATAAACTAGGGTTAATTATAAAACAATTTAATATTCCTTTAGAACCATTCTTTGAATTAATACGTGGAATGGAAATGGATTTGCAAAGGAAAAGGTATTTAACCTTTGACGACTTAAAAGAATATTGCTACAGAGTTGCATCAACTGTTGGTTTAATGTGTATTGAAATATTTGGCTACAAAAATAAATCAACTAGAGAATATGCAATTAATCTTGGTTTAGCTCTACAATTAACAAACATTTTAAGAGACATAAAAAAAGATGCAGACCTTGGCAGAGTTTATTTACCTCAAAACGATATGGTAAAATTTAATTATTCTGAGCATGATATTTTGACTGGCAAGTATAATCAAAATTTCATATCGCTAATGCAGTACGAAGCTAATAGAGCAAAAATTCTTTTTCAAACTGCAGATGCTAAATTAGACTTTGAGGACAAACCTTCCATGTTTGCTGCACGTGCAATGGAGCATATTTATAAAAAGCTGCTTAATAAGTTGGAGTCACAGAATTTTGACGTTTTCAACAAAAATATTAATGTAAATAAACTTGAAAAAGCAGCTATCTCACTTGGTGTTTGGGCTAAATATAGTTTAGTATATTAATGACAAAATGCATTGTGGTGGGCGGAGGTTTAGCGGGGTTATCTGCTGCAACTTTACTTTTAGAAAAAGGAATCAATGTCCACCTTATAGAATCAACTCCTAAATTTGGCGGGAAAGTTTATTCACTCTTAAATGAGAAATATGATGACGAGTATGATAATGGTCAACATATTTTAATGGGATGTTATTATTCAACTCTCAATTTTTTATCACGCATTAATTCTATTGAAAATCTTGAATTCCAAAAATCATTAAGAATACCTTTTGTGAAAAAGGGAAATTACTTTTTTTATCTTGACACTCACCCCAAGCATTATCCACTTAATCTTCTAAAAGGAATCTTGAATTACAAAGCTCTTACTTTTTATGAACGACTTAAAGTAATTGACTTTTTCATTGACTTGATTTTTACTTACGATGAAGACTTAGAAAATTTGACAGTCAAAGAATGGCTGGTTCTAAAAAAGCAAAATGCTAATGTATTAAAATCCTTTTGGAAAATATTAGTCATAGGCGCATTAAATACCGAGTTAGAAATCGCTTCAGCCTCACAATTTTCTTACATATTGAAAAAAATTTTTTTTGAAGGCAACGATGCATCAACTATACTTTTGCCAAAAGTTAGCTTAAACAAACTTTTTGTAAATAATTCACTTAAATATATTAGAGAAAAAGGAGGGAGCTTTACAACCTCAGAAAAATTAACTGAGGTAGTCTTAAATAATAGCAGAGTATCAAAACTTAAAACCAATAAAAAAAATTATTCTGATTTTGATTTTGTTGTTATTGCAGTTCCATTTTATTCGTTAATTAAAATAAAACCATTTGACATGCTTTATAAAGACAACGAAGGAAGTTTTACATATTCATCTATATTAAATGTTCATTTATGGCTTAAGGAGAACAATTTTGATGAGCCTTTTTATGGTATGATTGACTCACCAGTTCATTGGTTATTTAATCACAATAAACATATTACATTAGTTAGCAGTTCTGCTGATAAATTAATCAGCCTTTCTAATTTAGAAATCTTAGAAATTTTTTATTCAGAGTTAGAATCCTTTTTCCAATCTTTTAATAAAAAAAATGTAATTGATTGGAAAGTTGTAAAAGAAAAACGTGCAACTTTTGTACCTGATAAAAAAATAATTCACATCAGAAAAAAGATAACCTCTCCATTTAGTAATCTTTTTTTTGCAGGTGATTGGGTAGATACAAACTTGCCCTCAACAATTGAAAGTGCAATTTACAGCGGTCAATTGGCAGTAGAGAAAATAATTAACTAAATTAGTAATAGAGATATATAAGGAAATATTATTAGTAGTAAATGAATAAGAATAGATATTTAAATCTATCAAGTGAATAGATAGTTTATTTCATGTTAACCATTACATTGTTCACAAGGAGGAAGAACTAATGTCAACCCTAAAAAACAAACTAGCACAAAAAATTAATGAATGGCGTCCCCGCACTGAAAGGTTAGTCAAAGAATATGGTGATGTTAAGATTGGTGAAGTTACTATTGGTCAAGCTATTGGTGGAATGCGCGGAGTAAAAAGTCTTGTTACTGATATTTCATATCTAGATCCTTACGAAGGAATTAGATTCAGAGGCTATACCATTCCTGAGGTGTTAGAAAAACTGCCTAAGGTACCTAATTGCGAAATGCCGTATGTAGAAGGCTTTTTTTATCTGCTGTTAACAGGAGATATTCCTACAATTGAAGAAGTTAAGGAAGTACATGAAGAGTTTAACAAACGGAAAAAAGTGCCTCAATATGTTTTTGATGTAATTCGAGCTATGCCTCGTGATACTCATCCGATGACTATGTTCTCTGCTGCAATTTTAGCAATGCAAAGAGAATCTATTTTTGTTAAAAAATACCACGAAGGTATTAACAAAATGGATTATTGGGATCCATATTACGAAGATGCGATGAACTTGTTAGCTAAACTGCCGGAAATTGCTGCTCATATCTACAGAATGAAATATAAAAATGATGATATTATTCCACCCGACCCAAATTTAGATTTTGGCGGCAACTTTGCTCACATGATGGGCATTGGTAAACCTTACGACGATGTTGCTCGTCTTTATTTCATTCTTCACAGTGACCATGAAAGCGGAAACGTAAGTGCTCACACAGGTCATTTAGTCGCTAGTGCGCTGTCAGATATTTATTATGCAATCTCTGCTATGTTAGATGGACTTGCTGGGCCATTGCATGGACTTGCTAATGAGGAAGTGCTGCGATGGATTCAGGGTGTGATGGAAAAAATGGGCGGCAAGGTACCAACTGAAGAGGAAATGAAAAAATTTGTATGGGATACACTGAAAAGTGGACAAGTAATACCGGGCTACGGGCATGCAGTGTTAAGAAAAACTGACCCTCGTTACATGGCTCAAAGAGAATTTTGCTTAAAACATCTGCCTGATGACTTGATTTTTAAATATGTTGATATACTTTATAAAGTTGTACCGCCGATTTTAGTAGAACAAGGTAAAGCTAAAAACCCCTGGCCAAACGTTGATGCGCAATCCGGAGTGATTCAATGGTACTACGGCGTTCGTGAATATGAGTTTTACACTGTTTTATTCGGCGTAGGCAGAGCCTTGGGTGTTTGTTCTAATATTATTTGGGCAAGAGCATTAGGTTATCCAATTGAAAGACCTAAATCACTTACTACCGCGATGCTTGAAGAAATTGCAGCAAACGCTACTAAAAAAGTAGAAGCTTAGCGTTCTTTTTCTCTTTTTCTGCTTTAGTTCTGTAATGTAAAATTAAAAGTAATCTGAGATTCCACTTTGACATAAGTGGAATCTCTTTTTATATATACGGTGCTTTTATTTATTCAAATGCTTATTATTATTACTGTCTGATAATTGATTTAATTGACAGTTACAGCTTGTCAATTCAAAAGAAGAATTTTCCTGGTGAGAAATCTAAATTAAAAACAATACTAACTATTATGGTTAAATTAAAAAATTACTTTTCGGTTTTTTTAATCTTAGTTATTGCATTAATACTTCTTTTTACAATAAATGCAATATTTCAGAAACAACCCGGATTAAAAAAAGAAGAAATTGCAGGCAACGACTTCTTAAAAATTGTTGTTCCGCTGATGCCAAAAGAACTAAATTTTTGTGGCGAGAAAGTTCCATTGAATGATATTGATGTAAAGGAAAGATTTGAAAGGGAATTAATAGTTAATACCTATTGGCATTCTTCTACAATATTAATATTAAAAAGATCTACCAGATGGTTTCCTGTTATCGAGCCTATACTAAAAAGAAATGGAGTACCTGATGACTTTAAGTATTTATGTGCTGCAGAAAGTAATTTAAGTAATGCAACTTCGATAGCAAATGCTGTTGGATTTTGGCAGTTTGTTGAAAAAACTGCCAAGCAATATGGATTGAAAATAACAAAAGAGATTGATGAAAGATATAGTGTCGAAAAATCTACCGAAGCCGCTTGTAAATATTTAAAAGAAGCTTACTCAAAATATGGGAGTTGGACTATGGCAGCAGCTTCATTTAACATAGGCTTCGATAATCTTGATAAACAAATTGCTCGACAAAAATCAAATGACTATTATGATCTTTTATTTAACGAGGAGACTTCCCGCTATATTTTCCGCGTCTTAGCAATCAAAACAATATTATTGAATCCAGAAAACTATGGCTATATTCTTAAAAAAGATGATTATTATCAGCCAATACCTACTTATGAAATTAAAATTACTGCACCTATAAATGACTTAGCTGATTTTGCAAAAGACAATAGTATTAACTATAAATTTCTTAAGTACTTTAATCCATGGCTAAGAGAAAATTATTTACCGTTGCAAAAAGGGGAAAGTTACATTATTAAAATCCCTAAACCAGATGCAATTAATATAAGCTTGGAGTAAAATGGAAAACTTAACTAATAAACTTTCCAGAATAATTAGTGCGTTATTGGCCGGCGAAAAAGCTGCTACAGAAGAAACTGCTAACGAACTGCCAAAACTATTGGATGAATGTTTGCTGAATGTTGTTGAGTTAAATTTATTACATGAAAAAGAAATTTTAGACAAGCTTTCTCAAATTTTTTCTTACTTGTTTGCATCTAATTTGCATAAAATAATTGTAAGTAGAATTGATAAAGAAATTTACTTCCTTTTTGGAAAATCTTTAGTTAATGAAGTTGCATATTCTGACCAGTTCAAAAATATTATTTACGATTATCTCGATTTATTTAGATTGCCGGAATTTTTAACTAAAATTTATGGTGATAAAAGATGGGAAAAACTAATTCTAGATTTGATTATAGTTTCTAACTTTGATATAGCTTCCTTAGTAAGCCAGCGGTTGAAAAATTACTATAATAAAACTCTATTCAAAGTATTCGATAATGGGACAATAAAAGAATATAAATGGCGCGAAGTTAAGTCAATTATCGATATATATTCTAAATCATTACTTTCATTAATAACCAAACAGCAAAATAAATTTGTTGCTTTTTTAATGGAAAACTCTTTAGAAACTGCTTTGTTAGATATTGCCTGCTTGTCTTCTAAAATTGTAAATGTTATGATTCCAGCAAATTCAGTTTCTAATCATATATTATTTATACTGAACCAAACAAAAGCCTCAGTATTGTTTGTTTACGATGAGAAGGAATTAATAAAAATTAGATCAATTAGGAAAGAATTAAAACACTTAAAAATAGTTGTCTTAGTTAAAGGAAATGTTACTGATGAATGGGTAATTCCTTTCAACAAATTTATTGAAATGGCTAACCAGCACTCAGAAGAGGAGTTTAATCACTTTAAATTGGCTTTTGGCAGTTCTGATTTTGTTAATGATGTGGCTACAATAATGTATACTTCTGGCACTACGGGTGATCCAAAAGGAATAATGTTTTCTCAGTTGAATATAATTTATAAACGTTTTTGCAGGGCTATGGCTATACCTCAAATCGGTGAGAACGACAGATTTTTAGCTTACCTGCCTCTTTACCACACATTTGGAAGATATTTTGAATTATTTGGCTCACTTTTTTGGGGTGCAGAGTATTGTTTTATGGAAAACCCCTCTGTCGAAACTATGACAGAAAATATGCAATTGTTCAAACCTACAATTTTTATCAGTATACCTAAAAAGTGGATGCAGCTTTATGAATTTATTTCTACCAAAGTAAATATTGAAATAGATGAACACGATAAAATAAAATCTACAATAGAAAATATAACAGGCGGTAATTTAAAATGGGGACTATCTGCAGCTGGCTATTTACCCCCGGAAATTTTTCTCTTTTTTCAACGTTATGGCATTGAGTTAATGAGCGGTTTTGGTATGACTGAAGCTACTGGCGGAATAACTATGACCCCGCCAGGCAAATATATCGAAAATTCTTTGGGATGTGCGCTGCCTGGAATTGAAATAAAGGTTAATCCAGATGGCGAATTATTAATTCGTGGACCTTATGTAATGCTGGGTTATTTCGATGAAGAAAAAAAGAAAACTTTTGATGCCGAAGGTTGGTTCCATACAGGCGATATAATGGAAATGGATTCTAATGGATATGTTGAAATTGTAGACCGTAAAAAAGAAATTTATAAGAATATTAAAGGCGAAACTATAGCACCTCAAAAAATTGAAAACCTTTTTAGAGATTTCGAATTTATTAATCAAGTCTTCTTGGTAGGAGACCATAGACCATTTAATACAATTCTAATTAATCCTAAAAAAGAATTTGAAGAAACTGTGCTTGCCGAGATGACTTTTCAGCAGAAGCAAGAGTATTTTGCTTCTACTGTTGTCTCAGTAAATAAATTTCTCTCACCTTTCGAAAGAATTATAGATTTCCGCTTGATTGACAGACCATTTTCAGCTGAATATGGAGAATTAACGCCTAAAGGGACTTATAAACGGCGGGTGATAGAGGAAAATTTTAAATCAATAATCGAACAAATGTATGTGAAACCTCACACTCAAATTGAGGTAAATGGCTTAGAAGTTTGGGTGCCTAACTGGTTTTTACGTGAGAAAGGAACTTTGAGCCGCGATGTAGTGGCTGATAATTCTTTCCTTTTAATCCCTAAATTAAATTTGTCACTGCGAATTGAAAAAAAAGATAATAACCAAATTACAATTGGTAGTTTTAATTATACAGTTAACATGGAACATGTTGATATTCAATCAATATTGACTAACCCTTACCTTTGGCTGGGAAATTTTGAATTATATAGGTTTGCAGGCGAATCAATTTTTGAGTGGGTCCGACAGGTACATCATGACAAAAATATTAAATTTCATTCGGTCTCTAATGAACTAATCGATTGCTCACCTTTTATTGATGTTTTCAAAAAAATTTTTGAACAGAGAGAATATTCGCTGCGTGGACTTAACTTAGCATCTTTAATTATTCAGACAGATTGCCAAGAAGCAAAATTAGCATTAGTCTACATTTCAAATCTGCTGCAAGATTCATCTCAATCAATTTACAAAATAGCTTTAGATTTAATTCAAAGACCTCATCTGGGAAAATCTATTGAAATAAGAAGAGAAATGTTTTTAACGGCTTTAACTGCAAAAGATAACTTAAATACATTTAATCTTTTTAACACATTTTTGAATTTCGACTATGATTTGCTGAACGATTATGTTATTGAAAAAATTATTAAACTTAAACGTGATATAAACATTATAACTGTTACAGAAAATTTAATTGATAAATACACAGCAGAAGTTTCTAAAAATTTAACTAACACTTTTATTCCATCTCTTTTCAAGCTGTTGAAAGTTTACGGCAGTTATCATCCAGCATCCTATCAGAGAATTAGACAAGTTTTTGTTAAGTATATAACTATTGCTAAGCAAGCTCAGAATCGTGAGGATTTGAGCGAACTCTCAAAATTGGTTTCAATTAATCTTAATGAATTGCAAAATAATTTTAGGGAATGGTTGGGTCCAAATCAAACTATTGCAGTAGATTCGGAATCTGGCTATGAATACACTTGGGGTGATGTTATAACATTTGATGAAAATGTAGATTTTGGTGATAAAGAAATAATTACTGAGGCAATAATCGATACACCTCTTTTGAGAGAGGCAATATTTATTTTTTCTCATGGTAAACTAATTAGATTAGACGATATTTTCCCGCGCGGTATATGGATAAGTCACCTGCGAAGCTATCATGATAAGTCAGTTTATAGAATTTCAGTACAAACACGATTTTATGGCGGCTTTGAACTGGTATTGAATATAAATAAGAAATTGCCTAAAGAAAATATTCTTGAAGAGGTGAACTGGCTTATTTTAGCCGGCAGCCGGCACTTTTTACATGAATTTACAGAAGACTTTGGAGGGTATTGGGAAAATTATGATATGTGGACAGGCAAATATGTGCCCGGTGATACGGTTAAAAAATTCATTCAAAAAGAATTTAGAAAATCTGAATCGAGTGCTTCGCAGAAAGATGAATCAACTGAAGCAAAACTTTCTTTACTATGGCAGTTTTTTATATGGAACGCTGCCGCTGCCTATTGTAATTTTTGGAGGTTAACAGGCTATAAACTTCAACTTACTGATCCTTCACCAAATAATTTTATTATTCCGCCTCACGACTATCAGACAGGCACTAAAGTTGTTTCTTTCTCAGAAAGAGGTGAGTTCAGTTCATTGGTCGATTTCTTAATTAGTTTTTATAATGGTTTTGTTATAGAAATTGAAAAAGAATTTCCTTCATTAAAATCTAAATCGGCTTGGGATTATATTTTTTCCGGCATGTTAAACGCTGAAGGTGAAAGAAGTGGATTAAAATTACTGCATATGCTTAAAGAAGAAATTAGTAAAAGTGAACTTAATACTCAACTTAAAGAACTATCAGATAAATTAACTGAATTTATTGAGCAAGTAGAAAATTATGGATATATGCCTAAGCAACTCTTTTTTGCAATTAAGCGCTTTAAGAGATGGTTTGCTTTAAATAAGGATGCTGATTTAAGCGCACAAGCTACTATGCTCTATGACCTTTATGAAACATATTTCTTACCAGATTTGGAAAAGAACTTTCCGGAAACTAGAATTAGATTTTTCTTGGAAACGGTTTTTAGCGACTCTAATAATTCTCTTAGGAACGCTTTGTTCAATATTATGAAACAACAAAAATTTCATTTAATCACTAAAGATGAAGCTACTATCCGTCTGACAAATTTGCATTCGGAATTTAACTTAACAGAAAAAGAGAATTTCTTTTTAACTCGACTTACATACCCATTTCTTAAACCAACTGATTCTGCTGCTATAATTAAAATAAAAGCCGAGGGTCCAGAATCATCAAACTTGGTTGTACAATTGGTTGACTACGATGGTAATGTTTTCTTAATTCGAAAGCCAATCTCTCCAAAAGAAATTTCACGGCTGCATCAATTATTTATTGAGGCTAATTTGATTGTTAATTTTCGTCCAGAACATCAATTTTTAGTAGCACTTTCTGAAAGAGGATTTATAATTGGTGGTTTGTTTTATCTTCCAATTGATGAGAATACTGTACACATGGAAAAAATTGTAGTTTCAAATATGTATCGAAGAAAAGGTATAAGTGAAGGCCTAATGAATGAACTTTCAAAAAGGCTAAAAAACGATGGTTATAAATCGCTTACTACTGGTTATTTTAGGCCAGAATATTTCTACAGATTTGGTTTCAAAATAGAGAAAAAATTCTCTGGCTTAGTTAAAGACCTCACTGAAATTTAGTATTGTTCGAAGAATTAATTTTTATTTTAAGAAGCAAGTTTCCCCTGATGCCCCTTTTTATTAATCATAAATTTCTTTAGTGAAAAATTTGGGCTGCATATAATTGTTCGATGGAGTTGTAATCTTTTAAATAATGGACTCTAACGGATTCCTTGTTTTTAATTAGCCAATTCAATGCAATTTTTAATTTCTCTAAATCATTTTTGTCTAAATCCTGTGAACGAAAAATGCTGCCGTTAAAATAATCTTGAAGCGATATTGTAAAATCATCGTTTTCTAATTTCATTTCATTTTTTATTGTCATTTTACCATTTATAAGTAAAATATAGTCTGGGCTGTTATAACCCCTAATTTCGAAAAGAACTTTAGCTTTATTGATTGGTTCTGCTAATATTGAAGTTTTGTGTATTTGATGTAGAATTTCATTTACAAGGTCTCTTACATTTGCTGCCTCTTCATACTTTTGTTTTTGTGCAAGTTCTTTCATTCTGTTCAACAGACGATTTACAGCCCATTGGTTTTCACCGGCTAAAAATTCATAGACTAAATCCAATTCATTTTTGTAATCATTGTCAATATTTTGGACACAAGGAGCCAGACAGCGGTCAATATCGGCTAAATAACATTTTTTCTTTTTGCTGAATTCTTTGTCACTGCACTCTCTCAACCTAAAAGTTCTATCGATAATTTCTAATAAAATCTTTGCTGTTTGTTTGCTTGAATAGGGTCCGAAATAATCATTGCCGTCGAAAAAAAAATCATTTGTTTGAACTGCTGTTGGTGCATTATGAGTCAACAAAATCTTTATAAAGTAATTTTTAGAATACTGTTTAAGCATTGTGTTATAATGCGGGAAATGGATTTTAATTAACTCTGCTTCTTTTAACAAAGCGGTTAGTTCTGAATTAGTTGGAGTAAAGCCTATTCTCTCAGCTTTTCTTACTATTTCTTTTATTTTTTTGGGGGCATTATTTAAAAAATACTGCGAGACACGTTGCTTCAAAGATTTAGCTTTTCCGATATAAATTATTTTTTCTCTTTTATCTTTAAAAAAATAAACACCTGGAGAAGATGGTAAACTGCTTAAGTCATCAGCTAATTTTTTTTTGATTATTCTATAGACAAGTGCAGAGCCGGGAGTTTTCTGGAAATTAATTAAATCGCTTATAGTCTCGATATTATGTTCATTGCGCAGAAGGTTAAACATTTTTATAAAAATTTTGGCTGTAGCCATTGAATCGCCTAGCCCTCTATGAACATTTCTGTGTCTGATTTTAAGATGTCTTACTAAAATTCCTAGTGACTTGCTTTTGAGTTCAGGGTAAAGCCTGCGTGCAAGTTGTACTGTACATATTGAAGGATTTTGAGGCGGATTCAAGTATAGATTTTTACATTCGCTTTTAAGAAATGAATAATCAAATTGAAAATTGTGTGCAACTAAAACTGAACTGCCAAAAAATTTTTCTATTTCCGGAAATATTTTTTCAAAAGTAGGTGCTTTTACTAAATCCTCATTTGTTATCCCTGTCATCTCAGTAATAAAAGCAGGAATAGACATTTCTGGATTAATTAATGATTGAAAAGTATCAGTAATCTTGCCTTTTTTTATTTTTACAATTCCAATCTCAATTACTCTATCGTTAAATGGTGAGGTACCTGTTGTCTCAAAATCGAATACACAGTATTCACCGTCCTCAAACGGTACTTCGCTTATGTCTATTTCTTTCTTCATTTTTTATAGACAAATTTAAGAAAATAGAATTATTATATGCGTATGATACGATTAGTCAAATGGCTTTGTATAGTAAAGGTACAACTTGTTGTTATTCATTTTTAAGATGGAATCAAATTTCCAATACACTTAAAAATTATTTTAAAAATAATTTTTTTCTTGTATACTTATTAGTAAGCTTAATTATTGTTTATTTTAAATAGCAACAGCAAAAAATTAAGCTGGACAAATATAAATTTAGTAAAAGAATTTTATGAAAGAAGATAATTGTTACCATTCACAATATGATAAGGCAATAAAATGTATGATTTCTTAAAGTGGCGCATTTATTAAAACAATCCACTTTTCACTATTCATTTGATTTTCAATATATTTCACGTCCAAAGAAAAAAATTATGATAAAAGATTAGTGAACATAAATATTTTATTCATTGGAGATATAGTTGGCAAGCCGGGAATGGATATTGTTCAGATGTATTTACCTGGGCTGCAAAAAAAATTTAGAGCAGATGTTACGATTGTAAATGGTGAGAATGCTTCTGACGGAAAGGGCTGCACTGAAAAGGAAGCTAAACAGCTTTTTGATTTAGGGGTTGATGCAATTACAGGCGGTAATCATACATGGGATAAGCCACAATCTCAAGAATTCTTAAAAAAAGAGCCACGCTCTATTAGACCTTTAAATTATCCAAAAGGCACTCACGGAAACGGTTATTATATAATTTCAAATCATAAAGGGAAAGTAGCGGTACTGAATTTGCAAGGTAGAGCTTATATGAATCCGATAGACTGCCCGTTTAGAACATCTGACTGGATAATACCTAAATTGAAGAACGAGACGAATGTTATTATTGTAGATTTTCATGCTGAAGCTACGGCGGAGAAGCTTGCCCTCGCAAATTATCTTGATGGAAAAGTCTCAGCAGTAATTGGAACACATACACATGTCCAGACAGCTGATGAAAGAATTTTCCCCAACGGTACTGGTTATATTACAGATGTTGGTATGACTGGACCTTATGATTCTGTTATTGGAATGAAAACAGATGCAGCAATAAATAGGTTCTTATACCAGACGCCACAAAAATACCAGACAGCTACTGATAACGTTCATCTTTGCGGGTTGTTTTTTAAAGTTGATGGTCAATCAGGTAAAACTTTAGAAATAGAGAGAATATTTATGCCCGAATTTGATAAATTAGCTAAAAGTTCAGGATAAAAACTCAATGGCCGTGATTATTGATGGGAAAAAAGTAGCAGCACAAGTTAAAGCTGAGCTTAAAGAAAAAATAGAATTTTTAAAAATAAAGTACAATAAAGTGCCCGGTTTAGTTACTATACTTGTCGGTAATAACCCAGCTTCCTTAAGTTATGTTAATTCGAAAGTTAAGGCATGCAGGGAAATAGGCATAAACTCTGTGTTTGAAAAATTTGACGCAGCAATCACTCAAGATGAATTGCTTTCAATAATAAAAAAATATAACAACGACGAAAATTTTCATGGCATTTTAGTTCAGTTGCCTTTGCCCGAACATTTAAAAGAGGATGTTGTAATTGAATCTATTAATCCATTAAAAGATGTAGATGGATTCCATCCATATAATGTTGGTAATTTGGTAATTGGTAAAGATACTTTGTACCCATGTACACCTTATGGCATCCTTGAGCTTCTTTTTAGATATTCAATTAATCCAAGCGGGAAACATGTTGTTGTTGTTGGCAGAAGTAATATTGTAGGCAAACCAATAGCGAATATGCTGTTACAAAAAAAAGATGGTGCAAATGCTGTAGTAACTATATGTCATTCAGCAGCTAAAGATTTAACAATTTATACTAAACAGGCAGATATACTAATAGCTGCAATTGGGAAACCTCTTTTCATTAAAGAGGATATGGTTAAAGAGGGTGCAGTTGTGATTGATGTTGGGATTAATAGAATTGAAGATAACACAACAGAAAAGGGCTATAGAATTGTAGGAGATGTTGATTTTGAAAACGTTGTTAACAAAGCTTCTTTTATTACACCTGTGCCTGGTGGAGTCGGATTGATGACGGTTGCAATGCTGCTTAAAAATACTATAACAGCATTTGAAAAAATTGAATCACTAAAGAATTAATAAATATGAATGCATCAATAATTGACAAGGTTGTTTCGCAAGTATTTATTGAAAAGGCACTGCATGATTTTTACTGCAGGGGCAACACATGCGAAGGATGGGAACGTAATGTTGTGGACCAACCGACGGCAATTCAAAACATAATAAAAAATGGTGCTGATAGAATTGCAGCAGGTTTGGGAATTGGAGATGACCTGCATGACAAAAGCTTAGCTAAGTACATCGATCATACTCTCTTAAAACCTGAAGCTACAATTGAAGATATTAAAATATTATGTTCAGAAGCAAAAGAGTATGGTTTTGCCTCTGTTTGTGTAAATCCTTGTTTCGTGCCTATATGCCGAGATTTACTAAAAGATACTGCTGTAAAAGTTTGCACTGTTATAGGTTTCCCATTAGGGGCTACAACAACAGAAGTTAAAAGATACGAAGCTGAACAAGCCCTTGTCAACGGCGCACAAGAAATTGACATGGTGATAAATATTGGTATGCTTAAAAGCGGTAACTATGAATATGTTTTTAACGACATCAATCAAGTAGTTTTAGCAGCAAAAAAGCATAACGGCTTGTGTAAAGTAATAATTGAAACAGCATTATTAACTGATGAAGAAAAAATTAAAGCATGTTTAATTAGTAAACAGGCAAAAGCTGATTTTGTAAAGACGTCGACAGGCTTTAGTAAGGGAGGGGCAACAGTTGGTGATGTAGCACTAATGAAGTATGTAGTTGGAAGCAGTGTTGGTGTAAAGGCTTCTGGTGGAATAAGAACTGCAGAAGATGCTGCGGCAATGATTGAAAGCGGCGCTGATAGAATTGGTGCAAGTGCAAGTGTCAAAATTGTTAAAGGCGAAAAATCACCGGGTGGATATTAAAAGTGGTTCTTGATTTAATAATTACAAAAAATGTAGATGGTTATAGTGCTGAAGTACCCTCTCTTAAAGGTTGTGAATCGTGGGCTCACAATGAAGATGTTTTGATAGAAAAAATTCTGGAACTAGTACGATTTTATCTGAAATTACCTAATAATAAAAAAATTATTATTGACAAGGCGCGAAAGGTAGGAAATATTACTGTATATAAACTAGTTTTTGATAAATATGATGAGAGGATTTAAGACACAAAAAAGATTGGAGAAAATTATTAAAGCGGCTTCAGCTAGGCAGTTTACACTTAGATTAGTATTAGAAAATATTCACGACCCGCATAATGTAAGCGCAATTTTTCGCACTTGCGATGCTGTTGGCGTACAAAAAGTGTCATTAATTTACAATGTAGAAAAATTTCCTAAGATAGGGCGGGTTAGTTCTGCATCAGCAAATAAATGGGTCGAATTTGATAAATATGTGGATGCTAAAACTTGTTTTAACGAACTGCGTAATCAAGGTCTTAAGATTTACTCGACAACTTTAGATGAAAAAGCAAAGGATCTTTATTCATTGGATCTAACAGAAAAAGTTGCAATAGTAGTTGGTAATGAACATAGGGGAATATCTGACGAAGTAAGAAAATTATCCGATGAGCTTTTTTTTATTCCAATGAGCGGTATGGTGCAAAGTCTAAACGTTTCTGTGGCTGCTGCTGTTATTCTATATGAAGCTTTTAGACAAAGATTCCTTAAAGGCATGTACAGTGAAGAGTACGTTAACAAATACAAGACTGAAGTAGAAAATTTAATTGATAAATGGTGTGAGAAGTGATAAAGGAGTTTAACAGAGTAAACAGAGTTAATGGCGAATTGAAATTACCGGGTGATAAGTCTATTTCCCACCGTGCTGTTATGATTGCTTGTATGGCAGATGGAGTATCTGTAATTAAAAATTTATCTTCATCTGAAGATGTTAATTCTACCATTAAATGTTTTGAACAGCTTGGCTGTAACTTTGAAAAAAATCGCTCAACATTGAAAGTTTATGGTAAAGGATTTAAGGGATTTAATAGACCAACACAGACACTTGATTGTGGTAATTCTGGTACAACTGCAAGGTTGCTAACGGGAATTTTATCTGCTCAAGACTTTGAATCTGAATTAGTAGGCGACCAATCCTTATCAAAACGACCTATGCAAAGGATTGTTGAACCACTAAGGAAAATGAATGCGAATATATTTACTTCAAATTCGGGGACACTCCCTTTAAAAATTTATCCCTCTGTTTTAAAACCAATTGAATATGAAATGCCTGTGGCAAGTGCACAAGTTAAAAGCTCCATACTTTTTGCTGCTTTACACCTCAATGAAGAAAGCACTGTTATAGAAAATTTTTCTACAAGAGACCATACCGAAAAAATGCTTGGCTTAAGAACAAGTCAAAATAATAGTATGAAAAAAATTTATTCTTCAAAAAAATATTACCCTTCTTCTTTCGTGATGAATATACCATCCGATATATCAAGTGCATCTTTTTTTATGGTGCTCGCTTTGCTTTTGCCGGAATCAGAATTACTGCTTAAAAATATATCCTTAAATCCTACGAGAATAGGTGTTATAAAATTATTAAAAGAAATGGGGGGAAATATAGAAATTTTAAATGCAAGTCATGAAAAAAATGAAGAGATTGGTGATGTAATAGTTAAATCAAGCAAACTGAGAAACGTTGAAATTGATAAAGCAATTATTCCTAATATAATTGATGAAATACCAATTTTATCGATAGCTGGTGTTTTTGCTGAAGGCAGTTTTAAGATTACTAACGCAAGAGAATTGAGGTTTAAGGAGAGCGATAGAATAAAAGCTTTATGTGAGAATTATAAACTTGCCGGCTTGAAGGTAGATGAGTTTGATGACGGCTTTGTAGTAAATGGAAATTTATCTAATGAAACTGTAATGTTTAACAGCTACAACGACCATAGAATTGCTATGGCATTTGCAATATTGTCTACTCTTCTTCCGCAAGGCGGTAAAGTGACCGATTTTGAATGTGTGAAGATTTCAAATCCAAGTTTTTTGGAACAATTAAGCTTAATTGCAAGCTAAATTTCAATAATTTGGTGCTCAAACTTATTGATAGCTAATTCACTATAGATTCTCTTTAAAAGATCTAAGCCATACTTATTAGCAAAATAAAAAAAGTTAAGCTCGCGCTCTTGTAAATTGTTGTTAGGTAATAACGCATTACTTACTTTTTTGACTTGTCTAACTGCAACCTCATATTTTCTTTGTTCTGCTTCTTGAGTTTTGGCTTTAATCGCTTCAATTGTCTGCAAAATCTTTTCTTTTGACTTATCTATAATATCGGTAAGGGTTTTATCTATAGTAACTAAATTGTGATTAAGGTTACCCATTATTGAATTTATCTCTGTGATTGTGTTTTCAAAAATTGCATCGAGATTCAATTCCGAAAGCGAACTGATTACCATATTAACTATTTCTTGTTCTCCCTTGAATACATCAAAATAAGTAAGGTTATATTTCTCTAATATGTTCTTTATGCCTTTTTCAACAAGAGTGGCAGAGGCGCGGGGATATATAAATGGTTGTGCTATTTTATAGATTTCGTACATAGGAGTAATTTGTGCGAAGTAACTTATTTCACTTGGACCAGCAATATAAAATGCAGTTGGAAATAAATAGTCTTGACATATAGGACGTAAAATTACATTTGGACTAAACCTCTCAGGCTGAGAACTGAGTAAATTAATTAATTCTTCTCGCGAAAATTTTTTTCTTTTTCCTTTAAGTCTGTAATCGTTATCAGTTGGTTCAATCAATAGTCTTTCGTTGTTATCTATATAAAAGAGATTTATAGGTTTCACTTTTACTTGTGCATGGTAAGCATCTTCAAGTTCGGCGCTCCGTTCTACCAATTTGTCAGCATGAGAGCTGTACTCAGTAATCTCTTTTATAAATACAGGCTTCAATAATTTTTTTACCTCAGCGTCTAATGGATTAAAAATTATTAGTCCATATTCATCAAATAATTTGAATAGTAAATCTCTAAAACTTTGGGCAAATGTTTTACCTTCTGTGTAAATTGATTTTAATAATGTCATTAATTGTGGTTTAAATTCGCTTTCACGTAAATTATTGCTAAGATTATTTAGTAGTTCATTAAGACTACGGTTAAATAAAATTTCTCCTACAGAGCCCCTATTTTGTTCTTCTATTTGTCCATCATCATATTTTAAGGTAATAACGTTATTGTTGTTGTCAATGATGCTGGTAGTGCTTGCTTCATCAAAATCATGGTCATCACCCTCCATCCAAAAAATTGGAACGAAATTAAATGCATCAAAATTTTCTTTTAGATTGCTGCATAATTTTATAGCTGAAATGATTTTATAGATTGTGTACAAGGGTCCACCGAAAATCCCTAATTGTTGACCTGTAATAACAGCCAATGTGTTTGAAGACCTTAATAACTCTATATTGTTTAATGTTTGCTGAGTAGGATTGTTGTTGGCATATTGACTTTTTATAATGTTAATTAAATTTTCTCTGTTAAAGTTATTCTTAGCAGTTAGTAGCTTAAAAAATTCTTCATAACTGCTTGTATCGCGGTAATTTCTATGATAATATTTTGAAACACTCTCATTATTTTGAATGTAATCTAAAAACAACTTTTGATTATAAGGCAATTTTGCAAAATTAATAAACATTTATACCTCATCTTTATATTTAATTTATAATTAAAGAACAGCTTCTACTCAACAAATTATAAATTTAATTGCTAATATAACTTAAAAATTTATCAAATTTCCCCTCCATATTTTTAGTAAAAAACTACCATAAATTGCTTAAACACATCCTACTTCCGAATCGATTTTGATGATAAATGTTTTTTAAACAAAACCTTAATCGAGCTTGCAAATTTAATTATCTTTATTTAGATTAAGGCTAAATAATAATAAATATTTGTGAGGTATAAATGAAAATCAATAATAAACTTTTTCTTTTTTCAAATCTCATTTTTGCTGGTATCTTAATTTCTTCTTCTGTTGTAAAAGCTGACAAAAAATATTTTGCCAGGTCATACACTTCATATACATTGCCTGCAGGGGCCCTTGAACTGGAAATTTGGCAAACTGGAAGAATTTCTAAAGGCTTGGGCTATTATTCTCGCTGGCAGCCAAGAATCGAGTTTGAATACGGAATAACTGATCGCTTGACAGGGTCGATGTATTTAAATTTTAATGAGGTGAAATCTTCTGAGAATAACTATCAATCCAAACCTTTTAGTTTTTCTACTACATCTTTTGAACTTAGATACAGATTGTCCAATCCAAACCAGTGGCTAATAGATCCTGCTTTATATTTTGAATTGGCTTACGGTGGTGATAAGGTTGAATATGAACCTAAGATATTATTAACCAAAAGATTTGATAAGATTATTTCGGTTGTGAATTTTAATTCGGAAATTGAGAGAAATATAACTGAAAGTGAGACTGAGTCTGCTTTTGAAATCACTATGGGAGTAGCTTATGAACTGACTAATAATTTAGCTGTTGGATTGGAATTTAGGCAAGATAGAGGCTATGAAGATGTTTATGGTAGTGAAGTTAATCGCGCTAATTTTATAGGACCAGTTGTTAGTTTTCAGTCAGATAAATTTTATATTGTTTTCAATTTTATTGCTCAAATTAGTGGAAACCCAGCTTCAAATAGCAATTTGGAACTTATTGGTCATGAAAAATACGAACTAAGAACAATTCTTGGCATCGAGTTATGAAATACTTTTTTTTACTACTCTTACTAGGCGTAATAGCATGTTCGTCAACTGAATACTTTAACAGTAACGGTGAAAAATTGTATTATAATAAGTGTAGCGGTTGCCACAGATTGTATAAAAAAGATGAATTTACAAAGAGCAAATGGAAAGATATTATGGTCGTTATGAAAGAAAAAGCTAAATTGAGTGATGACGAAACTAAAGCTATTTTAAATTTTTTGACTGAAAAATGAATACAAAAAATTTGTGGGAATGATTTTTCTTCCTTAGGTCCAATTGATAAATTTTTCCAATAGGAATTTAGGTTTAGTTGTTCTGCAAAGATGAAAAGCTTGTTTCTATTAGCTCTAATTTGTTATTAAGGTTTGCCCATTCCTCAAATAATTTTTCGAGTTCATTTTTAATTCGGAAATATTCTATGTTTTTTTCTTTGGAAAGTAGGGGGTTGGAAAATACGTTATAATCACTTAGCTGGTTTTCCAACTCCTTTTTTTGTTTCTCAAGTCCTTCTATTTTTTGTTCAATTGCTTGAATAGAGGCTTTAATTTCTTTAGAGGCTTCGTATTTTTGTTGCCTAATTTCAGCTTCTTTACGCCTAAGGTCTTTTTTCGTAAGGTTCTTTACTTCGTATTTATCTTGATTGCTTTCTTTTTCAGAGAAATTTTCTCGTTTGCTTAAATAATAATCTATGTTACCATTATAGATTTTTACTCCGGCATTTCTTAACTCAAAAACTTTATTTACTATAGGATTTACAAAGTCAATATCATGAGTTACGATAACAAGAATACCGTTGTATTCAATCAATGCTTTTTGTAAAACTGATTTTGATGAATAATCGAGATGATTAGTAGGTTCATCCATTACAATTAAGTTAGCTGGAGTTAAAAGGAGTTTTATTAAAGCTACTCTGCTTTTTTCACCGCCGGAAAGGATATTAATTTTTTTAAAAACATCATCGTCTTTGAATAAAAAAGCACCTAAAATGGCACGAAGCTGCCAGATGGTGAGTTCTTCATTTAATTCTGATAATGTATCAAGAATATCTTTATCACTTGAAAGTTCGTCTGCAATTTCTTGAGAATAAAAGGAAGTATGAACATTATGTCCAAATATAATCTCTCCAAAATCATGTGTTAATTTCCCAGCTATTAACTTTGATAATGTGGTTTTGCCAGCACCGTTTGGACCGACAATTGCGATTTTGTCACCCCGTTCAATAGTAAATGACAGATCCTTAAGCACATAATTTTCATTAAAGGCTTTACTTACATTTCTAAATTCGACTGCAACCGCTCCACTTCTGGTTGGTTCAGGAAACTTTATATTTATTTCTTCTTCAGGCTCAGTTAATTCAATTTCATTTATTTTTTCTAATTGTTTAATTCTAGTTTGTACTTGTTTGGCCTTTGTAGCTTTATATCTAAATCGTTCAATGAATCTTTGAGTCTGCTTTATTTTTTTTGATTGTTCCTTAATTAATTTCTTCAGTGAATTTTCGCGTTCCGACTTAAAAACTAAAAAATCATTATAAGGTTTGTTGAAAAAAGTTATACTGTTGTTATATATTTCTAATGTTTTGTTTGTTACTTCATTAATGAAATGGCGGTCGTGAGAAACAACAATTAAAGCAGATTTTATGTTTTTTAAGAAATTAATTAACCATTGCAATGAATCAATATCGAGGTAGTTAGTTGGTTCATCTAATAGTATAAGATCGTTTTCACCCAATAAAATTTTTGCTAACTGAATTCTCATCTGCCAGCCACCCGAGAACTCATCAGTTATCTTGAAAAAATCGTCCTCATTAAACCCTAACCCAATTAATGTTTTTTCAATTTTCGAATCAATTGAATAAAAATCAATTTTTTCTTTAGTATGATTTAGTGCGCCAAGCTCATCTAACAATTTTTCTTTTTTCTCTGGGCTAATATTTTTTTTATTTAGTTCATTTAACAAGAATTTTTCGGTATCGATAATTTCGATTGCATCTTTTATTGATGATTTCACCTCATTAAATAATCTTTTTCCTTTTATTTCGGTTAATTCTTGCGGTAAATAACCAATCGATATTCTATTCTGTTTTTTTATTTCACCAGTTTCAGGTTGAAGTTGGCCTGCAAGTATTTTAAGAAAAGTCGATTTGCCGGAACCATTTGAACCAACAAGCGCAATTTTATCATTTTTGTCAATGTGAAGGTTGACATGTTCAAATAAGCTTTTTCCTAAGAATTGCATGGAAAGGTTAGTAATATCAATCATACTACTGAAAATTATTTTTTTATTACTGCAAGTTTAGCTGTTGAGACGTTATTTGCTTCTTCATCAAAAGCAAATATAATGTAGATACCAGAAGACACTAGATTACCAGATAAATCTTTACAATCCCAAAACGCTATTCTACCCCCTGGTGTTGATAAATCAGCTATAAGTTTACCATTAATATCATAAATTTTAATTCTGCTGTTTTTCACTAAACCATCAATAGTAATGGTATTGGCTTTGTTATTTGTGAGTATAATTGGATTTGGGTAGACAAAGAGTTCATTGAAGCTTTCTTTTGGTTGAATTGATGCAGTTTTAAGAGAAGATAAACCGAAATCAGTTCCAATGTAAATTATTCCATTTTTTTCATCTATAGCAATGCTTTTAATGTTATCACTTGGGAGTGGACTATTAGAAGCTGTAAAGTGATTAAAAAGCTGAAGACCATCTTGTGAGAGTAAATAAACGCCATTGTTAGTGCCAATCCATTTTTGATCTAGCGGGTCAACGGCAATAGCGGAAATAAATTGGTTTCTCAATGCAAACCCAACCGAATTAGTAATACTAGATAATGGATGTGTAACATCTTGAATTACACTTATGCCTTGGTTAGTCCCTACCCAAAGTTGTCCGCGCTTGTCAATGGTTAGCGTAGTAATTTCATCGCTTATCAAGCCGTTATTTTGATTTAAGTAACCCTGTTTATCATCAGTTAGATTAGTTATAGTGCCGTTTTCATTAAAATAATATAAGCCTCTATCGCCAAATGTTACAATAAACCATTTTGTATCGTATTGATCAATTGCAAGTTTACCAATTAGCTCGTTTTCAGTGATTAAAGGATTAGTAAAATTGTAGTGATAAAGTGAATCATTGGTTGTTAGTACGCTTAATGGCGTTCTGGAAGCCGATTGAAGATTTGTCATCCATGCATTTCCTTTTGAATCAGTTTTTATATCATATATAACTACGAAGTTTGGGTCCTTCGGAATGCCTACCAGAGAGGAGTTAAATGCACTGTAAGTTCGAAAAGTCCCATTTTTTAAGACACTAAAACCTTTACCCCAATTACAAAAATATTTTGTATTATCTGGTGCAGCGTAAACATTGTGGAATGCATTCGATAGGAAGCTATTTGTGTTACCTGTATTGTAAACTTTCCAGTTAGAGCCGTCAAATTCAAAAATGCCGATTCCAGATACGTCGTTGCCTGTTGCAACCCATAATTTTCCGTCGTTGTCTACAGCTAAATTAATAAAATGGTTGCTTTCTGGACCGTTTGGGAAAAGGAAGGTGATGTTACCGTTTTTGTATCTTAAAATTCCTTTGTTCGTTGCACAGTAAATTGTACCATCATTTTTAATTTTTATGGAATTAATTTTGATGCCATCATTAGAATAGATTTCAGTTGGTTGTCCATTTTCAATTAAAAATATTTTTGTGTCAGAAACTGCATAAAGCTTATTCGTATCAATAGAAGCAATTTGATTGATATTTGTCCCAGAGAGTGAAAACTGTTCCCAATTATTTCCGGCTAATCTAAATAGACCGTTATCAGTTGAGGCTAAAATTTTATTGCCAAACTTTCCAACAGAATTTATGACTGTAGCAGCAATTTGAGATTTTGTATAAAAATTATCCCAAGATTCGGGTGCAGAAAGGTTGGTTGCTCCTTGTTTTTGAATGGCAATGCCAAGTTCTGTAGCTGCGTATAAAAGCTTATCTTTAAAGATGAACTTAACTTTTGTCTCGGAAGCAAAGCTGCCAAGTTTTAAAAAAGAATCGTAGAAAGAACCATTGGCAGGATTAATCAATGAAATTCCAAAATCAGTAGCAACATAAATTGTATCGCCGACAGAAGAAATATTGTTTATTTGCTTTTGGCTTTTAGAACTGTTATAAATATCGAGTATTTTAATAATATTGGCGTTATTTGGATTATAAGAATTAATGTAGCCTTCTTGTGAGCCTATCCACACTTTACCCTCTTTATCTATGGCAATTGAAGTTAAAATTTGGCTACTTAATCCATCAGATTTATTAATGATTTTATAACTGCTGTCCTGTTCGCTAAACTTGAATATTCCACCGGAAGCAGCTGCCCAGAAACCATCATTTGTAATAACAAGTTCCATTGTTGTCTTCATATCTGAATAATTTTTCCAAACTCCAATTTCTTGTGCGAAAAAGAAAGTCGGAACAAGCAAATACAATAATAATTTTAAAAACATTTGGTAACCTTTTGTTTATAAGTTTATATATAGTAGAAAACTTAAAAGCAAATTTAATCCAAATTACTTATTAGTAAAAACTTGTTTAGTCAATTGAAAATTGCAATAATAAATTAATCAGGAATAAGCTTTTAGTTTGTTATTATTATTCGGATATTCACCTTAAACTTTTTAGCATAGCGGATAATTAAAATAGTCACTTATCAATTATTATTTTCTATTGAACAGCTTAGAGTAAAAATATTTCGATAGGGCACCTTGGAAGTCTATGAATTGTTTTTAATTAGCATTTTACGCATAGCATCTAATTGACTTTCGGTAATATAATATTTTCCTAAGTTTCCTTCATCATCTTTTTTGCCGCCATGATAATCCGAACCTCCAGAGCTTAAGAGACAATATTGACTTACGATTCCTTTAAAAAAACGAATTTGAGTTTCAGAGTGACTTGGATGAATAGTTTCTATTCCATCTATGCCGGATTTAATCAAGTAGTATAGAATTGAGTCCTTAATATTGCCTGGATGCGCAATAAATGATAATCCGCCTGCGTCACTAATTAATTTTAACGCACTTACTGGTGAGACATGGATTTTTTTTTCATAGGCAGGTGCATAATCACCAATATATTTGTGAAAAGCTTCATAATAGTCGTTTACCAGACCTAAATCAACCAATGCGTAAGCAATATGCGGTCTGCCGACGGCAGAGTTTTTGGCTTTTTCCATCACATGGTCAATTGTAATATTAAGTCCTAAATTTTGGAGTTTTTTAACTATTCTTTTTGCTCGGTAAAAACGTTCTTCTCTAAAAAATTTTAGGTATTTCTGTAATTCTTCGTTGGTAACGTCGATGAAATAAGCAAGGAGGTGAATTTCGTTGTCTTCGAGGTCGGTGCTAATTTCCAAACCTGGTATAACTTCCACATTAAGGTCTTTACCGCATTCAATTGCCTCTTTAATTCCGTCAACATTATCATGGTCGGTAATACTAATAATATTTAATCCAGCTTTAGCAGATTTTTGCACAACAGTACTAGGGTCGTAGGCGCCATCGGAATAATTTGTATGAATATGAAGATCGACTTTCAAGTTTTTTCTCAGCTGTAGATTTCTCTAAATTTTTCGTAATTAAGAATACGGAGTTTGCCCCCCTCTAATTCAATAAATCCTTTTTTCGCAAATGAATGAAGCACTCTTGATATTGTTTCTCTTGAAGTACCTGCCATGTTTGCTAAATCCTGTTGTAAAGGTAACTTTTCAATTTCTACAATACCCTGTTTAATTTTGCCTATATCGTCGGCAATTTGTAAGATTACAGTAGCAACTTTGCCTTCAGCATCTTTTAAAGAAAGTGCTTTAATTTTTATATCTGCATTTCTAAGTCTTTGTGTTAGCTCTTGCAGTAAAGCTATCGAAATTTCAGGATGTCCCTTAAGAAGGTTTAAGAAATCATTTCGTTGAATAATAAACAATTCTGTGTTTTCAATTGCTGTAACGGTAGCAGACCTGGTAAGTCCATCGAGAATTGCCATCTCGCCAAAAAAATCAGAATCCGAGAGTATAGTTAAAATTACCTCTTTACCATCAGTGCTTTGCCGAGATACCTTTACTTTTCCTTTAATAATTAGAAACATTGCTGTGCCAACTTCATCCTCTTGTAGAATAATACTGTCTTTATTATAATTTTTTCTTGTTCCTATTTGTTCAATCTTTGTTAACGTTTCGTCATTAAGATCAGAAAAAATGGGAACGTACTTTAAAAAATCTGATGGCATTAATAAATCTCCTTAATTTTTATCGACGCCCTCGTAGTTAACTTATAAATTTTAGCTGCTTTGTAATATAAATACATTTTTAATAAAAATTTAGTAAAAATTATCTTACCGTAAAATTGAAACGGCTTAATAATTTGGGTATATTTGAAATTAAAAAAACTATAAATACTTATTTGGAGGATAAAATGGCAGTAAAAGTTGGTATTAATGGATTTGGCAGAATTGGTCGTTTGGTATTTAATGCTATTGTTGATAAAGGGTTGTTGGGGAAAGAAATTGATGTAGTTGCAGTAGTCGATATTTCTACGGATGCTGGTTATTTTGCTTACCAGCTCAAATACGATTCGATTCATGGGAAATTTAAAGGGCAATTAAGTAGCGAAAAAAGCGACCCTTCTTTAGAGACTGACGATATACTCGTAGTAAATGGCAATAAAATTAAGTGTATTTTAGCTCAAAAGGAACCTTCTCAATTGCCTTGGAAAGAATTAGGGGTAGAATATGTTATTGAATCGACAGGTTTATTTACTAATTTAGAAAAAGCACAAGGTCATATTACTGCCGGTGCAAAAAAGGTAATAATTTCTGCCCCTGCTAAAGGTGGTAACATACGCACCTTTGTTATGGGTGTTAACGATAATGAATACAACCCTAAGGAACATCATGTTGTTTCTAATGCTTCGTGTACAACAAATTGTTTAACTCCAATTGTATACGTTCTCTTAAAAGAAGGTATTGGTATAGAAACTGGTTTGATGACAACAATCCATTCTTATACTGCTACTCAAAAAACAGTTGACGGACCATCCAAAAAAGATTGGAGAGGGGGCAGAGCAGCAGCAATTAATATTATACCATCGACCACTGGAGCTGCAAAAGCTGTAGGGGAAGTTCTGCCTGTAACTAAAGGTAAGTTGACAGGAATGTCATTCCGTGTGCCAACTGCCGATGTTTCTGTGGTTGACTTAACCTTTAGGTCAGAAAGAGATACTTCAATTGAAGAAATTGATTCACTGATGAAAAGAGCTTCAGAAACATATCTCAAAGATATTTTAGGTTATTGTAACGAGGAAGTTGTATCAACTGACTTCATACACGATTCAAGGTCATCAATTTATGATTCGTTAGCTACTTTGCAAAATAACCTGAAAGGCGAGAAAAGGTTCTTCAAAATAATTTCTTGGTATGATAATGAGTGGGGGTATTCTTGCAGAGTTGTTGATCTTTTAACAAAAATGATAGATGCGGACCATAAATAAATATTGCCTATAAATAATTAGACGCAGACAGCCTTTCCCCGATGGGCTCTGCGTCTTTTTTTATGTGATTAACTTGTTAACCTGGAGGAAAAATGAACAAGCTAACTATTGATCACGTTGATTTAAAAGGTAAACGTGTTTTAGTTCGAGTTGATTTTAATGTCCCTTTGGATGAAAACCTTAATATAACTGATGATACGAGGATAACAGCAGCTTTACCAACAATCAAAAAAATAATAGAAAAAGGCGGTAAAGCTATTCTTATGAGTCATCTTGGTAGGCCAAAAGGTACTGTAAATCCTAAATACAGTCTTAAACCTGTGGCTATTCGTTTAAGTGAACTTTTGGGCTGTGATGTAAGATTTGCTAAAGATTGCATTGGAGAGCAAGTAGAAAAAATTGTAAACTCACTTAAAGACGGAGATGTTTTGTTATTGGAAAATTTAAGATTTCATGCGGAAGAAGAAAAGAACGATCCCGAATTTGCAAAGAAATTAGCTTCTTTAGGTGACGTTTACATTAATGATGCTTTTGGCAGTGCACACAGAGCTCATGCTTCTACAGAGGGAATTACTAAGTATATTAAAATTTGTGCTGCAGGCTACTTGATGCAAAAGGAACTTGATTATTTGGGGAAAGCTGTTTCTTCGCCTGAAAGACCATTTACAGCAATTTTAGGCGGTGCAAAAATATCCGGTAAGATTGATGTAATTGAAAATCTGCTGCCAAAAGTAGATAATCTCCTAATTGGCGGTGGGATGGCTTATACCTTTTTTAAAGCTATGGGCTATGAAATTGGAAGATCACTTTTGGAAGAGGAAAAACTGCAGCTTGCTAAGGATATATTGAATAAATTTAACAGCTCAAAAGCAAATGTTATTTTGCCTAAAGATGTAGTAGTTGCTCCAGAGTTTAAGAATGAAGCGCCTGCCAAAATAGTCGATGCAAAATCAATACCTTCTTATGAAATGGGATTAGACATTGGACCACTAACAATAGAAGAGTTTAAAAATGTTATTCTTGGCAGCAAGACTGTTTTATGGAACGGCCCAATGGGTGTTTTTGAATTTGAAAACTATGCAAAAGGAACAAATGCAATTGCAGAAGCATTAGCTGAAGCTACTTCTAAAGGTGCTGTTACTATTATTGGTGGCGGTGATTCTGCTGCAGCTATTAAAAAAGCAGGCTTAGAAGATAAAGTTTCTCATGTATCAACTGGCGGCGGTGCTTCACTCGAATTTTTGGAAGGCAAAATTCTGCCCGGTGTTGCCGCTTTAACCAACATTGAGTAATTCTTACTTTGGCATTTAATCTTATACTCTTGCTTGAAGGTACTTTAATTAAGAAATAAGAAGATTATAGACGGCTTTCTATTTCTATGTTATTTAGTTTGAGTCTTTTTATTCTCATTAAAATAATTTAATTTGCATTAGGGATACAATAAGGGAAGTTAAATGGGTTTAGATAGTAGAGATTATTATAGGCCAACAGGCTTTGGAGGTTTTTCTTTTTTTCCCCCTGTAATAAAAAACTTAATAATCATTAATGTTATCGTCTTTTTTATTCAAATGATTTCCGACAATATTTCTTTTGGCGGTATACCAGCTTCTGTCTTGCTTGATCGATACTTTGCTTTAAATCCGTTGACGGGTTATTATCGCTATCCTGACATCCCTTATAATTTTCAGATTTGGCAGTTATTTACTTATCAATTTATGCATGGGGGTTTTACTCATATTTTGTTTAATATGTTTTTCTTGTGGATGTTTGGGATGGAGATTGAAAATTTAATGGGTTCAAGGAAGTTTTTAATATTTTATCTTCTATGTGGTTTAGGAGCGGGTTTAGTTCAGTTACTTTTGCCACCTTTATTTTCAGATACTCTTGCTCCAACAATTGGTGCTTCGGGTGCTGTATTTGGTGTAATGATTGCTTTCGGAATGTTTTTCCCAGATAGGTATATTTATATTTATTTCCTAATCCCTGTTAAAGCTAAGTATTTAATTGCTTTCCTTGTAGTTATTGAATTTATGTCGGTCGGTAACCAAAGTCTTATTGCTCATTTTGCACATATCGGTGGTGCATTAACTGGCTTTTTGCTGGTAATGTTAGATAGAAGCAATAATTTTAATGTGAATTGGTTATTTAATAAATTTAGAGGTCACAGGGGTGAAATAAAAACCCCTTTTAGAACCCGAAAGCGTTCAATTTACGACGATGATGAAATTCAAGAGGCTAAGTTTTATGATATTGACGATAAAAATGATGAAATAATTACTCAAGAGGAAATTGACAGAATCTTAGATAAAATTAGCCAGAGCGGTTATCAAAATTTAACTGAACGTGAAAAAAGAATTTTGTTTGAAGCTAGTAAAAGAAAATAATATTTATTTGCTTATTTGGATTTTTTGCTCATTAGTGTTGTTAATTAATGGATGTAAAAAATCGAGTCGTTATGATGTAAAATTCCTTTCTAAAATTTATGTTGAAAATTTAGTTATAAAACAAAAGTATAGCCAAGATTCTCTTAAAATCATGCAAGAAAGATTATTTAAAAATTACGGGATAACTCAAGAAGAATTTGAAAATGAATTAAACTCATTTGCTGATAATCAAAAAAAGTGGTCAGAGTTCTTTAACGAAGCCCAAAATTATTTAACTGAGATTCAACAAACTAAAAAGTAAAGGTCAAGAATATTTATTTTTGGCAAGCACAATACGAATTTTGCCGTAACTAATATTACTAGGTAAAGATTTTTTTAATTCTTTTAAGTCTGTTAATCCTCCTAAAATGTTCTTTTGTATTAAATCTAATTCATCTTTCTTGATTAGTGATTTAATATTTGTTTCGGGAAATAGTTCAATAATTGATTCAATTTGCATCGATACTACCGCTTCTGGCAATTTTACAAGTTTACAAATATCTTCTAATAAATATTTTTTATTTATCAGCTCATATATTTGTTTTATGTTCTGCGGAATATCTTTGTCAATAAATTTTTGATTTACTTTCTCCTTCTCAATAAATTCCTTTATAGCTGATAAGAAATTTTCACCCACCTTATTGAACATTCTTAACGTGAAGTTTTTAATTGACATTAATTCGCTTGGATTTTTAGGCCTGACCCTGACAATTTCTCTAAGTATTTCATCACTGCAAATCATATATGGAGGTTGGCTGAATTTATCAGATGCTTCTTGACGAATTGTTCTTAATTTATTGTAAAGTTCAAGGTCAGCTTCGTAATCGTGGCTGTTTTCTTGTTCGATTTCTTTTTCATCGGTGTTTTTTTCTGGTGCGGTTAAAAGTCCATTTTTGTTTATAATTTTCTTTTGGTCGATTAGTTCATTTAAACAGAATAATAATTCTTGCTCAGAAAAAAGTCTGCAGCTTCCAAAACTTGAAACAACACTGAAATTGTTCGAAGATTTATCACCTCTCAAAATATTAATTAGAGTTTTAGAATTTATTTCATTGTCGACTTCTAAAATTGTATCTAAAATAATTTCCTTAAGGTATTGGTTTTTTGTCGTAGATAATGGAGTGCTGCCAGTGCAGTTATCGCATTTGCGGCATTCAAAATTTTTTGCTTCTTCTCCAAAATAATCGATGATAAACTTAAATCTGCATTCGTTTGAATGAACAAATTCAATCATTTTGTTGAGTTTTTCTTTAGCATTATTTAACAGTGAATTAACTTGCTCAAGGTCCAGCAGTAGATTATCAATCTTGACCCTTGTCTTTAAAAATTTGATAGTAGGGAAAATTGACGGCTTTTCGAGTTCAATTATTCCTGAGTTAGATAACGCATCAAAACTTTCAATTAATTCTACTTTTGGTATTCCTAATTCGCTTGAGATTTTTTCAATATTTATTTGCTGCATTGATATAAAAAGTCTGTTGCCGTATTTTCTTAAAAGATAGATTATAATTTCTTTAAGATTATTGCTTAAAGATTTCCTTAAATAATTTTTAAGCTGATTTTCTTCACACGCGAATTTGATGTAGTGCGCTTTGTAATATTCATCTTTAATTGAAATGTATTCTGAGTTGGTTAGCACATTAAGAATTGACGGCAGAAGATTTTTATTTATGCCTTTGGATTCCAAGAATGATGTTAGGTTTTCATCTATAGGGATTTCTTTGTCGCTTATATTACCCAGAGCAATTTTTGCATAATCGTTTAGTAAATTATAAGTACGAGAAACCAATTCAAATGTTGGGTGGGAATTTAAAATAAGAAATTCTTGAATTGCTCTATCAAAATTATTGTAAAGCAGGTAAACTTTTGATTCGAGATTGTCTCTTCCAGCTCGTCCAATTTCCTGATAATAATTTTCAATTGAACCAGGCATGTTATAATGAATAATAGTACGAATATCACTTTTATCTATTCCCATTCCAAAAGCATTTGTAGCAACAATTACTTTTAGCCTGCCGCTAATAAAATCATCTTGAATAATTTTCCTTAATTGGGAATTTACCCCGGCGTGATAAAATGCTGCATTAATTTTGTTCATAACTAAATATTCCGTCAGCTCTTCAGTGTTTCTACGGGTTGCAGTATATATTATCGCCGGCTTCTTTTCCCTTGAAAGAATTTCGACACACTTTTCTTTTTTATTGTTTGTCTTAATTACATTTATGGAAATGTTTGCTCTTTCAAAACCTGTTACAAAAATTTTCGGCTCTTTTAAATTTAACTGCTCTATTATATCTTTTCTTACCTCTGGTGTGGCAGTTGCAGTAAAAGCTGAGACTTTATTTATTGAACAAAATTGTGCAAAGTCTTTAATTTTTCTGTAACTAGGTCTAAAATTGTGTCCCCATTGGCTTACGCAATGTGCTTCATCAACAAAGAGATATTCTGGATTTAGACTTTTAATTTTTTCAATAAAACTTTGATTTGTAAGTTTTTCAGGGGATAGGTAAAGAAGTTTAGTTTTGTTTAACGATATTTCGTTTAAAACTTTTTCAGATTCTCTGTAGTCTAATGTGCTGTTAATAAAAGCTGCAATAGATTGACTTTCGCCTGCATTGCGGCAAATATGGTTTAGGGAGTCAACCTGATCTTTCATAAGAGCAATTAATGGCGAAATTATTACAGCAAATGAGTTACAAATTAAAGCAGGAATTTGGTAGCAAATGGACTTTCCCGCACCTGTTGGAAGAATTGCTAATACATTGTTACCTTTAATTATTGCTTCAATGATTTCTTGTTGCCCGGGTCTAAATTTTTCGTATCCGAAATATTTTTTGAGAATATCAGTTAATTCCAATTTCGGGTTTCCCTTTATGTTGGTCAATTATAATTAACTGTAATTTCTATAACAAAAATAAGATAAAAAAATGTCGGTGATAAATAAAAACATTAAATTAGCTACACGATAAAACGTGTTCAATTAAAATCAATTAATAGTGAGAAATTTTATGAATGCTGTTGAGGTCTACGACATTACTAAAATCTATAACGGCGGATTTAGAAAGCCAAAGGTTGCTGCTCTTAAGAATTTATCTTTGACTGTGCCAGAAGGAACAATTTTCGGCCTGCTTGGACCAAACGGTGCAGGGAAAACAACTCTTATTAAAATTTTATTGGGAATAACTTATCAAACAAGTGGAGAAGCAAAAATACTTGGGCAATCTGTTACAGATTATAAAATAAAACATAGGATAGGTTATTTGCCTGAAAATCATAAATTCCCGCCTTACTTAACTGGCGAACAGTTATTGAAATTTGCTGCCAAATTAACCAATACTCAAGAAAAAAATCTAAATAAACGAATTGATGCACTGCTGTCACTTGTTAAAATGAGTAAATGGAAGAAAACAAAAATTAAAAAATATTCGAAAGGTATGATGCAGAGGATTGGATTAGCACAAGCAATGATAAACAATCCGGATTTAATTTTTCTAGATGAACCAACAGATGGAGTTGACCCAATTGGAAGAAAAGAAATTAGAGACATTCTTATTGATTTGAAGTCGCAAGGGAAAACAATTTTTCTTAATAGTCATTTACTTTCTGAAGTTGAACTTGTTACAGACCGCGTGGCAATTTTAAATAAAGGAACTTTAATACAAGAAGGTACAGTTGAAGAACTAACTACAGCCAAAGAGATATATAAAATTACTTTGGAATATAAACTTTCTGAAGAACACCTTAAAAAATTTTCAGAGTACTCAATAAAATATGAAGAAAATAATTCTTATGTGGTTAAAGTAACTGAACTGGCAAAATTAAATTCACTTATTGATGAGATAAGAAGAAATAACATCAATATTAAATCGATTGTACCTTTACGAAAATCACTTGAGGATATGTTTATTTCATTAATTAAAGAAACTGAAAAAGAGAGATAAGATGAAAAATATACTTACAATCACACAATTGACAATTAACGAAGCATTGGCAAGGAAAAATTTCATAATGTTATCTTTAATTTCAACTTTTGTACTTCTTATAATACTTGGGATTTTTGCTTCGACCGATGTAAATGGGCTGATTGGCTCAATTAAAATAGAAGGAGAAAATTTTAATGGTGATATGTTAATGCAGCTGTCACATTTTTTTAGACTGATTATAATTATGCCTTTGTTTGCTGGTGGACTGTTTTTGTCAATTTTCTCTGTTTCCAGTTTTATTCCACATTTATTAGAAAAAGGTAATATTGATATTTTTCTTTCAAAGCCAATTTCCAGGGCACAATTAATTTTAGGTAAGTATTTGGGTGGAATTATAGTTGTCTTAGTAAATGTTTTTTATCTTGTAGTAGGAATTTGGATATTAACCGGTTGGAAATTTGGTGATTGGAATGTCTCGTTCCTTTTCACCGCAGTATCGATTACTTACGCGTTTTCAGTTCTGTATGCATTGATAATTCTTATTGGCATAATTACTCAAAGTTCTATACTTGCAATGATGCTTTCGTATTTAATCTTTTTTGTGTTTTCTCCATTATTAGTTGATAGACAACGGATTGTTAATTTCTTCGGCGGTGGTAGCCTCTTAAAGACTGTTTTAGAAGCACTTTATTATTTAGTTCCTCAAACTGCTGATTTGGGTACTTTAACACGTAACATTGCAGTTAATAATTCAGTGAATACCTTTTTGCCAATCTACGTTTCTTTTATTTTCATCGTTCTTATTCTTTCTCTCAGTATTATTATTTTTAATAAAAAGGATTATTAAAACACCATATTTAATCCTAATTAGCGGTAAATTTGTGGTATATAATTTGTTTTATATTAACAAAAACTTATTAGCAGGTAATTATGGCAAATGAAAAGTTAAAATTAGAAGACCTTCTAGAAGGCGTTCAAAAAAATGAGGAAGATGGAAGGATTGAATATGTTGCTATAATAGGGGGTGGACAGATGGGACAAGGGATTGCTCATACTGTTGCAGCCGCTGGTTTAGATGTGTTGCTTATAGAAAAAGATGAAGAGCATATTCAAAAAGCTCAAGATGGTATTAGAGCTGAAATGGAAAGAGAAATTTCGCGTTGGGCAATGACCCAAAGTGAAATGAAATCAATATTAAGCAGAATAATGTGGTCGACAGACAAAAACGAAATACCCGAATGCGACCTTATTATAGAAGCTGTTGATGAAAATCTTGAGCTTAAGAAAAAAATATTTAGAGAACTAGATGAGATAGCAAGACCTGATACTATATTTATCTCAAATACTTCTACTTTGAGTCTTACTAAAATTGCTGAAGCAACAAAAAGAAAAGATAAAATTATTGGTATGCACTTCCTTAATCCAGTTCCAAAAGTTCCACTTGTTGAACTAGTACGAGCATTAGATACCTCAGCTAAGACTGTTGAAATCATAAAAAAATTTGCCGAGAGAATTGGCAAAACTCCAGTAGAAGTGTATGAATATCCCGGCTTTGTAACTACAAGAGCAATAGTTCCACTTCTTAATGAAGCAATGCATATTTTGTTAGAGGGACTTGCATCTGCAAAAGATATTGATACTGCTATGAAGCTTGGTTACAATTTTAAGGCGGGACCATTAGAAATGGCTGATGCCATGGGATTAGATGAAGTATTGGCATGGATGGAGTCTCTTTGGGCTTCGTTAGGTGAACCGAGGTTTAGACCTTGTCCAATCTTAAGGAAATTAGTAAGAGAAAGAAAACTTGGCAAAAAAACTGGTGAAGGGTTTTATAAGTATAATTCAGAAGGTAAAATTATAGAATAACTTTGGAGCAATGAATGAAAGTTCTCGTTTTAAATTGCGGCAGTTCTTCAATTAAATATCAGTTTATTGATACAGAAACAAAAATTGCTTTGGCGAAAGGCATGGTAGAACGAATTGGAATGGCGAGTGCTGTTTTAACTCATACTCCGTACGGCAAAGATAAAATAAAAATAGTTGGTGAAATTTTAGATCATACTATTGCAATTGAATATGTTATTGCTGTCTTGCTTAGCCCTAATCATGGTGTTATTAAAGACAAGAAGGAAATTGAAGCGGTTGGTCACAGAGTAGTTCATGGCGGCGAGACTTTTTTCAAATCTGCTTTGATTACCGACCAAGTTATGCAGGCAATAAAAGATAATATTGAATTAGCACCATTACATAATCCATCAAATATTAAAGGAATTAGAGCCACAAAAGAACATTTGCCGGACATACCTCAAGTAGCAGTTTTTGATACTGCCTTTCACGTTAAAATGCCGCCCTATGCTTATTTGTATGGAATCCCTTATGAACTTTACAGAAGATATAAAATACGTAGATATGGTTTTCATGGTACATCACATAGCTATGTTTCCTCTCGTGCTGCAGCTTTGATTGGTAAGCCAATTGAAGAACTAAAAATAATCACAGCCCACCTTGGAAATGGTTGTAGTATGGCTGCAGTTGATTGTGGCAAGTCAATTGATACAACTATGGGCTTTACTCCTCTTGAAGGTTTATTAATGGGTACTCGAAGTGGAGATATTGACCCCTCTGTAATCCTTTATATTATGGGTAAAGAAGGACTTTCTTTATCTGAAGCAAATACTTTGCTTAATAAACATAGCGGCTTAATTGGTCTTAGTGGTGAAAGTAGTGATATGCGTGAAATCGAGGAGGCAGTTAAAGAAGGTAATAAAAAAGCTATCAGCGCTCATGATGTTTTTTGCTATCGTATTAAAAAATATATTGGTGCTTACACGGCTGTGATGGGTGGTTTGGATGCTGTGGTTTTTACAGGTGGAATTGGTGAAAACTCTTCATTAGTTAGAAAAAAATCTTTGTCAAATCTTGAATACTTGGGCATTGAGTTAGATGACCAATTAAATGAAAATCCTTCAGGTGAAACACTAATTTCAAAGAGTAACTCTAAGGTGAAAGTCTTTCGTATTCCTACAAATGAAGAATTAGTTATAGCACTTGATACCGAACAGATTGTGAAGGAAGAAGCTGTATCAAAAAATTTGTTGTAAACTTTTGTTGGATTCTTTAGATATTTTTAATATTGCGAAAAACACTTTTGAACATTCCACAGTTTTGTAGTACAGAACAATTATTTTATGGATATAAACATATTCTTGTTGACATTTATACCTCTTTTTGTAGCTATGGATATTATAGGCACGACACCTATTTTTATTGGGTTCACTCAAGGTATTTCTTCATTCCAAAGAAAAAGGCTAATAATTGAAGCCTGCCTTGCAGCATTTATCGTTGCGATTGCTTTTTTGTTTGGCGGCAAAGCGGTGCTGCGCTTTTTAGGCATAACAATTAACGATTTTAGAATCGCTGGCGGGATGGTCCTGCTTACTCTTAGTATCTATGATATTTTATCTACTGCTTCCGATAGCAGACGAAATCCACATACAAATGTTGGTGTTGTTCCATTAGGTATTCCTCTTATTATGGGTCCAGCAGCACTTACTACAATATTAATTTTAGTAGATAAATATGGGTACATTCCAACTATTATATCGATGCTAAGTAATTTTATTATTGTTGTATTAGTCTTAGTTAATGCTAAATGGGTTGCGAAAGTACTTGGAGAAGGTGGCACTAAAGCTTTCGCTAAGATTGCATCCTTATTCTTGGCTGCTTATGCTGTAATGATGATCCGTGAAGGAATAAATATTATTATAGAAAATTTTAAAGGATAACTTTATGGAATTGAATTTAGTAAATAAAACAGTACTTGTAACTGCTTCGAGCAGTGGCATTGGCAGAGCAACTGCTGAACTTTTTATTAAAGAAGGCGCTAAAGTTGCAATTTGTTCAAGAAATAAAGACAACCTTGTTAAAGCTTCATCAGAAATTAAAGCCTCATTAAATGTTGAACCTCTTTGGATTGTCTGTGACATAAATAAGGTAACTGATATAGAAAACACAGTAAATGTAGTTAAGAAAAATTTTGGGAATGTTGATATTTTAGTTAATAACTGTGGAGGACCAGCACCTGGTTATTTTGAGGAAATGAAAGATGAAGATTGGGAGTTTGGATTTAATCAAGTTTTAATGAGTGCTGTCAGATTTACAAGATTGGTACTGCCTGGGATGAAAGAAAAAAAATGGGGCAGAATTATTAACATTACATCTGTCTCTGTTAAACAGCCAATCGACAATTTAATTTTGTCTAACGCTTTTAGAAGTGCTGTAACCGCTTTTGCTAAAACTCTTAGTTTACAAATAGGTAAGTACAATATTACTGTCAATAACGTAGCTCCTGGCTTTACCCTCACTTCAAGATTGTATGAGCTTGCAGTTAACAGAGCTAAACTAACTGGGGAATCTCATGAACGTGTATTAGCAAATATGGCAAATGATGTGCCTTTGAAAAGGTTAGCTAGCCCAAACGAGGTTGCTTCTTTAATAGTTTATTTAGCTTCTGAGCAAGCGGGATTTATTACAGGTTCTACTATAACAGTAGACGGCGGAATAATTAAATCAACTTATTGATAAATTTAGAATGCTGTATTAAGAAGTGTTATCTAAATTTTTTTGTAAAAGTTAATTATACGGCATTAATGAAAAAAGAATTGGAACTTATTGTTGAACCAAGCCTTATCAACAATTATGACCACCTGAAAAATTTATCTGCTCAAAAGCTAAAACTTAACATCGAAGATATTTCAGCAGTGCAGGTTATTCGTAAATCAATAGATGCTAGAGTTCGTTCTCCTGTTTTTAAATTAAAAGCAGTGGTTTATATAAATGAAAATCCCGCATCACTTTTTTATAAGACTGAATTTCACCGTATAAAGACAGATAAAAAAATTATAATAGTTGGCAGCGGGCCAGCAGGTCTTTTTGCAGCCTTAAGATTACTTGAACTTGGAATCAAACCTATTGTTTTAGAAAGGGGTAAAGATGTTAGAAATCGTCGAAAGGATTTGAGAGCAATACAGCAATTTGGCATGGTTAATTCGGATTCCAATTATTGCTTTGGTGAGGGAGGTGCTGGTACTTACAGTGATGGAAAACTTTATACAAGAGCTACTAAAAGAGGAAATGTAAACAAAATATTAAATTTATTTGTACAGCATGGTGCACCGCTTGAAATATTGATTGATGCTCATCCTCACATTGGTTCTAATCGACTTCCTAAAATAGTCTCATCAATTAGAGAGACTATAATTTCTAACGGAGGTGAACTTCATTTTAATTCCAGAGTAACTGATTTCATTGTTAAAAATAGAAAAATTTTGGGAGTTATAGTTAATTCAGAAAAAGAATTTCTGAGTAATGCGGTAATTTTAGCCACTGGTCATTCTGCAAGGGATATTTTTTACTTGCTGGATGAAAAAAATATTAGACTCGAACCTAAGCCTTATGCAATGGGTGTTCGTGTTGAACATCCTCAGGAACTAATCGATGAGATACAATATCATTCAAATAAAAGACACCCTAATTTGCCCCCAGCAAGTTATAATTTAACATGTCAAATAGATAAACGAGGTGTATATTCCTTTTGTATGTGTCCTGGCGGTATAATTATACCGGCATCTACTAAAGGTGATGAGCTTGTTTTAAACGGTATGTCTGTTTCCAAAAGAAATTCTCGCTATGCTAATTCTGGTTTAGTGGTTACAATAAATGAAAACGATTGGGTTAAGTATTCTTCTTTTGGTGTTTTTTCTGGTTTAGAATTCCAAAAGGAAATTGAAAAAAAGGCATACGTAGAAGGCGGAGGTAATCAGGTAGCCCCTGCCCAAAGAGTTACTGATTTTATTAAAGGCAGAACTTCTTCATCGCTGCCAGAGTCTTCATATATTCCTGGAACTACCTCTAGACCGCTTCATGAACTGTTTCCATTAAATATTGTAAAAGCCATAAAAAATTCGCTTTTATTGTTTGATAGAAAAATGAAAGGATACGTTACGGAAGAGGCCCTAATCTTGGCTGCTGAAACAAGAACAAGTTCTCCAATAAGAATTCCCAGAGATTCGAATACGTTAATGCATATTGATATTGAAGGGTTATTTCCTGCTGGAGAGGGTGCTGGTTATGCAGGTGGGATAGTCTCAGCTGCTATTGATGGTCAACGCTCTGCTGAAACTGCAGTTAAATTTATTTTGTCCAAAGATTCTTAGTTTTTTGTCTTACTGTTTAGTTTAAGCCCAAATTTCCTGTAGAATAATTTGTCATTCTATATAATTAATATTTAGGAACTTCTGAAAAAATTTAACCTGTCATTGATGTCAAAATCTATTTAGCTGGTAAAATATGCTTATGTTCTATTTCCTATAAAACTTACTTTTAATTACCATGATGTTTATTTGTATGTGTATCCCAGTTTGCTCAGAATAAATACTCCTAAAAAGCTATTTTTTCAGAAGCTCCAAAGATTTATACAAATTTAGTTGCTCACTTTAATTCTATAAAATTCTTAACTGCATCTTTGTGCACCATAAAGTCCATCATTTTTAATTTAACGTAATCATCACTAAAGAAATAATAACCTTTGTGTGGACCGTCAAAAGCGCTTGAGCCAGAATCTTTAATCAAATACCAGTCCTTACCATCTTTCCCTTCTTTGTAACCGATTAGGTGAATTCCATGGTCGTCAGTTGTAGTTCCATTAGAAAATCTAAATTCTCTTGAGCTGTCATCTATGTATTCAGATGGTATATCGAAAGTTGGAACCACGAAAATTTCCAAATCGGCATTTTTGCCAGGCTCTGAAACATCACCCCCTATAGCCAGTGTAAATCCATTTCTAATTGCATATTTTATAATTTTCATGAACGTATCAAGAGGTACGTTGTAATATTCTTTACTATGCCACCAATTATCGGGAACCGGGTACTCTACTTGCTCACCAAAAGGTTTTTCCATTAGGGAAAGAATGCAAACATAATCACTCAAATTTAATTTTAGATAATTATTTAAATATTCGAGTGGAGTATAAGTTTGTCCTTCAACAGTAAAGGATTTTGGTGGTTCGCCCATGTAATGGTTGAGTATTGATTTAATTGTTTCTACAACTTCTTTTTCATTCCATGCATTATTATTTTTTACGGATTCAAGGTAATCTTTCATTTCCTGAAACATTTTACTATGGTTGTAAACTTTTTGACCGGGAAGCATTCCATTATAAACTTCTTCGGGAACAATACCATACTGCGACCAAATCCTTGTTACTGCATTTGCCTCGGAGCCTTCGCCAAATTCAGAGTTTCCTCTTTCATCTACAAATCTTTTTGCTTTTTCGATATATTCCCAATATGCTGTGTACATTGGAGATAGTTTAACTTTTTTCTTAGTTAGTCTGTAAACTTCTGATTCAAAAAACGATGTAGTTGAAAATGACCAGCAAGTTCCTGTATTACCTTGGTTTTCAGGTGTTGAATGCCAGTAATACTTAAATTCTTCAAGTGATTTTGGTGCTTCAACTTTACTAAAATCCATTGTGAAAATTTTCTTCTCAGGCTTTTCTTTTTTTTCAAAATCTTGAATTTCTTTTAGTATCACGTTCTGAAAATACCCGGCTTTTCTTTCTACAAATATTCCTTTGTCTTTAATTTTTTCCTGAGGATAAACTTGTGCGGCTAATAGATAAAAACAAGCAAAAAGAAAATAACTGAGTAGCTTTTTCATTTTTTACCTCAATTTTGTGATTAATACTAATTGCAATTGTGAAAATATAGAAAATCTATTTGCTTTTGAAATTTATGATTAACTAAAAGGAAAAAGAATTTTGCAAAATATTTTTTAATTCGTTGTAAATTTTTCAGCAAAAAGCGTTATTAACGAGAATAAGATTTGTTTGTGAATCTATCTTGAAAGCTAATAAATTCCGTTTTCCTTCTTAATAATAGATGAGATTTGTTGTAAGCTGTGCTTAAGTTTTTTTATTTTTGATTCGAGCAGTTGTATTTTGTAAGACTCTAATGATTCTTTTCCCCCCAGCAGCCAATTGATATCACAACCTAATCTTAATAATCTTGCAAGAATCTTTGAACCTGGTTCACGTTTGCCACTAATGTACTGTTGAAGTTGCTGTGGGGATATTTTCATTGCCGCTGCCAATTTTTTTAATGTTCCATACTTTTGCTTTGCAAATATTCTAATTCGTTCGCCAATTCCTAAATTAAATTCTTCGGAAAACAAGTCGGGCATTTGTTCTTCCTCTTCAAATAAGTCAAGTTCAAATTGATAATTGTCTATTATTTCTTTTATCTTTTCATATAACTCGTCGTCGAACTCTTCACTTTCGTAAATAAGATAGTTCAATGTTTGTGATTTAAGCCCTACTTTTTCTGCTATTGAACTGACTTTTATCCCTAATGTGTTAATTAGGTGTTTTATTTCATCTTGCTTTTTCATTAAAATTTATTTTTAATCAACTGATTGGTAGTTAAAATAGTAAATTTCGTTCAATATTCACATTCTTAATATTTTTATAACATTGAGCTTATACCTTAATTCATTATATCAATCTTATATTCTGAATTAGATTTTAATGATTTTATTAAGCAGAAACAAAGATTGAAGCGCAATTTAATTTGGACAAAGCTAAGCACCAGCTAAATTTTGCATTTTATTTTTTGTTTACAAACTATAGCAATATTATTTTTCTTTCTCTTTTATTTTATTAAAGGGAATTTGTATGCCTTTAAAAATTAGTACACCAACTAAGATTACTTCTATCGGCAACAAGACTAAAATTATTGAAGAATTCATTGGGAATGTTAATAGCCAAACTTCAGAAGTAAGTATAGCTAAGATGAAGGCTCCGCCAAATTGGATTGAGCCCGGTCAACGACCAATGTTTGATGAGTATACAATTGTGTTAAAAGGTCAGCTAAATGTTAAAACTGAAAGTGGAGAAATTATTGCCGTCAAAGCTGGCCAAGCTTTGATAGCAAAAAAAGGAGAGTGGGTTCAATACAGCACACCTGATTCTACAGATACAGAGTATATTGCAGTTTGTATACCGGCATTTTCACAGGAAATTGTTAACAGGGATAAATACTGAAGCATGACTTAATAAATGTTGTGATTAAACACTTTGAGACTATCAGCTTAAGAATTGAAAAATGTCTATGTGAAATAGGCGAAGAAAATTTATAGACTGACTTCAATGAAAATCTTGTTTCCATGTGTAATTTAATTTTGCATTTATGCGGTAACTTAACTCAATATGTTATTTCTGGCTTAGGAGGTGAAAAATTCTTTCTTTTGTTAATGAATTGATTAAGGTGAGAGATTATGATTGAAACTATAGTTAATATTTTTCTTGTAATTGAACATGGTTTTGTTGTTAGTTTTAGAGCTAAATCATATCGGATAGATGGTAGCGACGAGGAAAAAATTAAATTCTTAAAGAGAAAAGCTAAGGAAGATTTTGAAAATGCTATGATTTTTGATGCGCCAATAAATAGTAAAGGTCAGTTTATGAAGTACAGTAAATTTGCTAAACTTGAAAATGAGGGAATGCAATACCAATTATTTGAAGAGATATTTCAAAAATTTGGACTTCCTCAAAACCCATTGATTTGTGTAACACCAATAGTAGATGGTAAAAATTTAGGTCAATAATTATAAAAAGTATTTAATTACTACGAAGCCACCAACAAGCAAGATTGTAAAAGCTATTGCAAGCCAATTGAAATACTTATCAATAAACCCTTTTATCTGTTGTCCAAATTTCCAGATTAAGAAAGATACCAAGAAAAATCTTCCTGCTCTGCCAGCTAACGAAGCAAATATAAAGGCAATTAAGTTAATCTGAAAAGCCCCACTTGAAATTGTAAAGACTTTATAAGGAATAGGAGTAAATCCAGCAGTAAAAACAATCCAAAAATCCCACATCTCGTATAATTTTTGCACCTCAAAAAATGTTTTTGTGGAAAAACCAGGTACATGATTAAAGAAGAACAAGGCTATTGAAGAAAATTGATTTTCACCGTTCCACCATAGAAAATAGCCAATATAATAGCCAAGTAATGCTCCGCTAATTGAACCAATTGTACAATTCAATGCAAGCTTAAATGAGTTTGAGCGCGAACCTAAAGCTAATGCAATCAAAAGTGCGTCGGGCGGGATTGGAAAGAATGAAGCTTCTGCAAATGCTAACAAAAATAATGCTGCCGGGCCATAAGGTGTTTCAGCCCAATGCAATACCCAGTCATAAAGCCAACGTAATGTTTTCATCAATCAAGTTTCTTTTGAGTGCGCAATTATAGGAAAAATAAACTTATAAGAAAAAAATAGAGCATCTTTATTTTTTTATTTTAAGAAATTTATAGAACTAATCTATGCCAAAAAATTTTTTTAATGATGACATCTTTCCATTTTAATTATTTTTTGAGTAATAGAATAAAGATTCACCCACTGCTGTCCAAAATAATTTTGAAATCAAATTCCGAAGGGATGAATTACCAAATAAATTTTGAAAACTTCATGATTTTGGACTATTCTACTTGTCTTGTAAATCAATCCCTATCTCGTCCCTATGGGACTTTTAACTTCAGTTTGATATTTATTTATTCTATAACTATATAATCCCATTACATTGGTTTAAGCATAATCAAAGCTTTATTGTCCCGTCAGGACAAAATATTTATAGGATAAAGAACAAAGAAATAGATTAAGTCCCTTTAGGGACGAAATAAAAAATATATTGGACAGATATGGATTCACCAATTGATTGTAAATTTATGTTAGTGAGCTTAATTGATAATAGTGCTTAATTTTTATAAATTTGCCGACTAAAAATTGGCAAAAATGAAAATATTAAACGACCTAAACGAAAAACAAAAAGAAGCTGTTCTCTACAACGCTGGCCCTCACATGATTGTTGCAGGTGCCGGTTCAGGAAAAACAAAAGTATTAACGTATAAAATTGCATATTTAATCAGCGAAGGCATTGAACCCTCCACAATTTTAGCCTTAACTTTCACTAACAAAGCTGCACGTGAAATGAAAGAAAGAATTCGTGCGTTAATTGGTAAAAAAGTTGATTTACTTTGGATGGGGACATTTCATTCTATTTTTGCAAAAATTTTACGTGCTGAGTCTGATTCAATTAATTACAAGAGTAATTTCTCAATTTACGACAGGGAAGATTCTGTCTCATTGGTTAGTAACGTAATGCAGGCACTTAATATTAATATCGATACTCTAACTCCAGGTGGTGTCCAGCATAAAATTAGTTGGCTGAAAAATCAAATGATTAGTCCAGAAGATTATTTAAAAAGTTTTGCAACGACCCTGCCCGAAAAGAAAATTGCTGAAATTTATACTGAATACAATAAAAGACTTAAAGAAAACAATTCAATGGACTTTGATGATTTGCTGTTAAAGCCAATTGAACTTTTTAACTCATCACCTAAGATTTTGCAAGATTATAAAAAGCAGTTTAAGTATATCTTAGTTGATGAATACCAAGATACTAATCGTGCTCAGTATCAGCTGTTAAAAATGCTCAGTCCAGTTAAAGATAAAATTTGTGTCGTTGGTGATGATGCCCAGAGCATTTATGGATGGCGAGGAGCTGAAATTAGAAACATGCTCGATTTTGAAAAGGATTTTCCCAAGGTAAAAATATTCAGATTAGAACAAAATTATCGTTCTACTAAAACTATACTTGCAGCTGCCGATTCTGTTATTAAAAATAATATTGACCAAATACATAAAACGTTATGGACAGAAAATAACGATGGTGAGCAGCTCACCATTATGAAATGCTCTGACGAAAAAGACGAAGCTTTTCAAATTGCAAAAAGGATAAAAAAAGAAATTTCTACAAGAAAACTCTCGTTGAACGACATTGCTATTTTGTACAGAATTAACGCACAATCCCGAGCACTCGAAGATGCCTTGCGTAGAGAAAAAATTCCCTATAAAATTATTGGCGGAGTTGAGTTTTACAGAAGAAAAGAAGTTAAAGATGTTATTGCATATTTGAGGGTGTTAGCAAACCAAAACGATGAAGAAAGTTTATTAAGAATTATGAATTTCCCTCAAAGAGGGATAGGAAATACATCAATTTCAAAAATGATTGCCTTTGCAAGGAAATTAAATATTACTTTGTTCAAAACAATGGCAAGAGTTTTTGAAGTAATTGAAGTAAAAGAAAGAATACAAAAAAATGTTAAGCAGTTTAAACTTTTGCTTGATAAGTACATCGATTTAAAAGAAAAATTATCTTTGTATGAACTGATTTCTACTTTAGTTGATGAATTAGGTATTTTAAAAATTTACAAAGAAGAAAATACACCTGAGTCGTTGGCCAGATACGATAACATTCAAGAGCTTCTCGCAGCAATTCAAGAGTTTACAAAAGAAAATCCAAAAGCTACAATAGATGAATTTTTAGCTGAAGTATCATTAATTAGCGGTGTAGACCAGTTTAATGAAAAAGAAAATTCAGTTACATTAATGACAATTCATAGTGCAAAAGGATTGGAGTTCCCTCTTGTATTTATAACTGGACTGGAAGAAGATATTTTTCCCTTAAATCAAAAATTTGATCCCGATTCAAGAATTGAAGAAGAACGCAGGCTGTTTTATGTGGCTCTTACTAGAGCTAAGGAAAAAGTATTTATTACTTATGCTCGGTCAAGATATAGATTTGGTGAAGTTGCCTACCAGAGTAAATCCCGATTTTTGGAAGAACTAGACCCTAATACCTATCATGAGTTGAATGGTACCAGTGGAAGAAAATCTGGCAGAAGAAGAAAGGGCTTTTATGATGAATTCTATCAAGATAGTTACGAAGACTACGACCAAGAGAGACGTTCGTTTAGGGTTGGCAGCAGGGTGGTTCACAGTATTTTTGGGACGGGAAAAGTGCTCCAAATTACTGGTACTGGCGATATGACAAGAGTAACTATTGCGTTTGAAGAGCATGGCACTAAAACTCTTCTCGCTAAATTTGCGAACTTAAAGTTGGTATAATTAATAATAATTTATTCAAATTAAAGATGAGGTGAAAATGAAAATTGGTGTTTTAACTGGGGGTGGTGACTGCCCAGGATTAAATGCTGTAATTAGGGCAGTGGTACGTAAAGCACTTCTTCTTGGTCATGAATGTATTGGTATTAAAGAGGGTTGGAGAGGGCTCCTAGAAAAAAATTTTGTAAAATTAGACTTAGATTCAGTTTCGGGGATCTTACATCGCGGCGGCACTATCTTGGGTACTTCACGAACAAATGTTTATAAAGTAGAAAATGGTGAAAAAATAGTTAAAGAAAATATAAAAGAAGCTAACATCGATTGTATATGTGCAATTGGCGGTGAAGATACATTGGGTGTTGCTGCTAAATTATTTAAAGCTGGCGTAAATATAGTTGGTGTACCAAAAACTATTGATAATGACCTCAATGCAACCGATTACACTTTTGGCTTCGATACAGCGGTAAATATTGCTACTGAGGCAATAGATAGATTGCATACTACTGCAGAATCTCATAATAGAGTTATTGTTGTAGAAGTTATGGGGCGTCACGCTGGCTGGATTGCCGTTCATGCTGGTATGGCCGGCGGTGCCGACATAATTTTAGTACCAGAAAAACCAGTCAACCTTGAGGAAGTATGTGATATTTTAACTAAACGTCATTCAAGAGGAAAATCTTTTAGTATCGTGGTCGTTTCAGAAGGTGTTAAACTTCAAACTGAAGAACAAACCGATAAGGATGGTTCTTTTGTATTAAGTAGTATGCAAAAAGATGCTTTTGGCCACGTCAGACTTGGCGGAGTTGGCAATATTTTAGCTGAAGAAATTGAAAAAAGAACAGGATTTGAAACCAGAGCAACTGTATTAGGCCATATCCAAAGAGGAGGTTCACCAACTGCTTTCGACCGTGTATTAGCTACTCGTTTTGGCGTCTTTGCAGTTGAGCTAATTGAAAAAAGAAGATTCGGTTATATGGCTGCTCTAAGAGGCAACGAAATTGTCGAAGCATCCTTGGATGATGCTGTGGGTAAATTAAAAACCCTTGATTTAAGATTGTATGATGTTGCCGCTACTTTCTTCGGTTAATAATTTTTTCTGATAATAAATTCAAGAAATTGATTTATAACAAAATCACTATCTCAAAGTGAAGTTGGTAATTTAAGTGACTAAGTAATTTTATGCCGACTTCACTTTTTTATTTATATTTTACTGTTAATTGTATGATTATTGACCAATAGCCTTTTGGGTTAAAAGTTTGGTTATCTCAAATTCTAATTCACCATTTGTATTTTTACTCTCTGCTTTTAATGAATCAATTTTTTTAATGCACCACAGCTTGTCTATCTCATTTTTTTCTGCTACCGAAATAAGCCAGCTCAACTCCGACAGGTGAAAGTTTCCATCAGCACAGGCAAGATTTATACCATCAGTTAAAAAAGAAATAGCTACTTCTTTGCTCGAAAATTTAGGTGCTTCTTCTATAATATACTTGTTTTCTAACAATTCATTAATTGCATCTTGACAAAATTTAGTATCGAATCCTAAAATTTTACCTAATTGCAGAATAGCTCTTTCTTCTTCTTTAGATATTATTTTATCTTTGCCAATTAGAATTAGCAATCCTTTAAGATAATTACTTTTGTCCTGTAAAGTCATTTTTCAATTTTGTACCCACTGTTTTTTATTTGTTGAACCTTTTCTTTCAACTTTTCTAGGACCTTCTTAGCCCAAAGGAATTCGCTTGCTAAAATTGTTAAACCTAATGGAATAACTAATGAAGCAGGACCTGGTGTTATAATCATAATAATGCCTATCCCTAAAACAGTAAAACCCACTATTGCTGTCAAAATCTTTTTGAATTGTTTTAGTGTTTTTATAATCATACTTTAAGATAAAAAATAGAATTGAAGTAACAAAAAGTTTAGAAGTTTTCTACAATAATTTCATCAAGATTATTTTAATACTATAAGTTAATAAAATTAATTTTTGATTTCTGCTTGGTCGCTATCCAGGTACCTGCCGAAATCTTAATTGACGCAAATAACCAACTGATAAAACATCCTGATTAAATTCTTACAGCCAAAATGAATAAAGATGCGAGAAATTCTTGCTTAGCTTCAGGATACTATCTAATTTGGACATATCAAAATATTAATAAAAATACTAGGCTAAAGAATTCGTCAGTTAGATAATACTTGGCAAAAGCAGACTTTATTTTAAAAATTATTTTTTAGCCTAGTTGTTAATTCACAATTTTCTAAAATGTTATTGAGGTAAAAAATGAAAAGTAAAGAATTTAATCCATTCGAGATGGCACAAGCACAGTTCGATAAAGTTGCCACATTTTTAAATTTGGATGATGCTACTCGTCAATTGTTAAGAAATCCGCTGAGAGAATATCAATTTTCAATTCCAGTCCGAATGGATGATGGAAGAGTGCAAGTATTTCGAGGCTTTAGAGTTCAGCATAATGATGCAAGAGGTCCTAGCAAAGGCGGTATTAGATTTCACCCACAGGAGACAATCGACACAGTGAGAGCGCTTGCAATGTGGATGACATGGAAATGTGCAGTTGTTAACATTCCATTAGGCGGTGGTAAGGGAGGTGTAGTATGTGACCCGCACAATTTAAGTATGAGGGAACAAGAGCAAATTTGTAGAGGATGGGTTCGCCAAATGGCAAAAAATGTTGGTCCGTTGAACGATGTTCCCGCGCCTGATGTAATGACAAATGCTCAACACATGTTATGGATGTTAGATGAATATGAGGCAATTCATGGTGCTAAATATCCCGGATTTATTACCGGCAAACCAGTAGGAATGGGCGGCTCTCTCGGCAGAACGGAAGCAACTGGATACGGCGTAATTTTTACTTTACGGGAAGCTTTAAAAGAATTAGGTATTAGGATTGAAGATACAACAGCAAGTGTACAAGGCTTTGGTAACGTTGCCCAATACGCAATTCAACTTTATACTCAAATGGGCGGGAAAGTTATTAGCGTTGCCTCTTGGGATCAAGATGACCAAACTTCTTATTGTTTTAGAAAAAAAGAAGGTATAAATATGTCGCAGCTGCTTGCTATAACAAATAAGTTTGGCGGGATTGATAAAAATAAGGCAAAAGAGTTAGGTTACGAAGTCTTAAAAGGCGATGAATGGATTGAACAAGATGTTACAATTTTAATCCCAGCTGCACTTGAAAATCAAATTCGTGAAGATAATGTTAATAAAATTAGTAAAAGCGTAAAGGTTATAGTTGAAGGCGCAAACGGTCCTACTACTCCTGAGGCTGATAAAGTAATTGAAGAAAGGGGTATATTTTTAATCCCAGATTTCTTAGCAAACGCTGGTGGTGTGACTTGCAGTTATTTCGAACAAGTGCAATCAAATATGAATTATTATTGGGAAAAAGATGAAGTGCTTGGTAAACTTGATGTTAAAATGACATCTGCGTTTTTGTCTGTTTATGAACTTGCTAAGAAGCAAAAACTTTATATGAGAGATGCCGCTTATGTTATTTCTGTTAGTCGTGTTGCACAAGCTTGTAAAGATAGAGGTTGGGTATAAGATTAAAATTATTTTAATAGGTTCACGTGGGACAAAAAACAACGAAAAACTTTTCTGAGAACTTTGACAGGAAGTTCCTAGAATCTTCAAATGACTTTATGTGGTTAGGTGATGGAAGCTTTGGTGGTAAGGCTTCGGGGTTGGGCTTTATTAAAAAAATATTGCATGAAAATGAAATGCTGATTAAATCACCGCAAGTTCAAATTTCTATTCCCAAAATGGTTGTCCTGCGCTCAAGTATTTTTGATAATTTTATGCAACGCAATAATCTTTACGATATTGCTTTTTCAGATGCATCGGACATAAACATAATTAACAGTTTTCAGCAAGCTGAACTGCCGGTAGAAATTTTAGGTGATTTATGGTCCCTAATCTCATCAGTGACAATTCCATTAGCTGTCAGGTCGTCAAGTATATTAGAAGATGCATTATATGAACCATTTGCCGGTGTATATGCGACAAAAATGGTTTCTAATGTTCAGCCTTCAGCAGAAGTTCGATTCCAAAAATTGATAGAGGCAATAAAATTTGTTTATGCGAGCTTGTACTTTCATGAAAGTAAGGACTACTTTAATTCTACCAAAAATAAAATTGAAGAAGAAAAAATGGCAATTATTATTCAAGAAGTGGTAGGAGAAAAGTATAACAAAAGATTTTATCCTAATATATCGGGCGTTGTTAAGTCATATAATTATTACGCATTTGGTAAGCTTAAACCTGAAGATGGGATAGTCAATTTAGCATTAGGACTAGGCAAAACTATCGTTGATGGGGGCATTGTTTGGAGCTATTCGCCTGCTCATCCAAAATCTGCAATGCCTTTTGCCAACCCCGAAGATATGCTAAAGAATACTCAACTTAAGTTTTGGTCTGTTAATATGTCACCATTTATAAATTATGACCCTACTAAAGAAACAGAATTTTTAATTGAATGCGATTTAAAAGATGCAGATTATGATGGAACATTGAACCACATTGCTTCGACGTATGACGTAAATTCTGGCAGAATTGTTATTGGCACTTCAACAGAAGGCCCACGTATAATCAATTTTGCGCCTTTACTTACGTTTAATGAATATAACTTTAACGAATTAATGAAAACTGTCTTAAAAATTTGCGAAGATGCTGCTGATTGCCCTGTTGAAATTGAATTTGCAATTAATTTTTATAAGGATAAAATTTACTTTGGCTTTCTTCAATTGAGAGAAATGTCGATTCCTACTGAAGTTGTAGAAATTGATGAAAAAGAATTAAATGACGAAAATGTTTTGCTTGCATGCGATAAAGCATTAGGAAATGGTGTAGTCGATGACATAAAAGATGTTGTTTATGTTGTCCCTAAAAATTTTGATAAGAGTAAAACAAAACAAATTGCGATTGAAATAGAACAAATTAATAGAGAATTAGTCCGAGAAAAAATACCATATCTGTTAATTGGTTTTGGGCGATGGGGTAGTTCTGACCCTTGGCTAGGAATTCCAGTACAATGGGCACAAATTTCCGGAGCAAAGGTCATTGTAGAATCAACTTTATTTGAAATGAATGTGGACTTAAGTCAAGGTTCGCATTTCTTTCATAATATGACTAGCTTTAATGTAAAATATTTTTCAGTTAATTTTGAGGGTAAATATAAAATTGATTGGGAATGGCTTTATCGTCAAAATGTTGTACAAAAAACTGAAAATGTTGTTCATGTGAGATTGAATCAGTCATTAAAAATAAAAGTAGATGGTAGAAAAGGAATTGGGGTGATTAAAAAATGGTAAGTGAAAATAAACCGATTGATAATTTAGTGATAGAGCTTCAAGAGAGAGCAAAAGAATTAAATTGTCTTTATACTATTGAAGATAGTTTAAATAGATCAGATATTTCTCTGCGGCAAGCGTTCCATACTGTGATTAATGCAATTCCACCTGGTTGGCAGTTCCCACATCTTTGCAGAGCTAAACTTGTTTATGGGGGAATAGTTTATCAAACAAGTGACTTTGAAGAGACCAAATGGTTCATTGAATCTCCTATTATTGTTCAGGAAAAAACCGTTGGCTACATTAAAGTGTTTTACATCGAAAATGCACCGCCAGCGGATTATGGGCCATTCCTAAAAGAAGAAAAAAAACTACTTGACACTATTGCTGAAAGATTGGGTCATTTTATACTTCATCAGAAATTAAAAAATGTTTTTGCTGAGCTCAAGGCTGCAAGAGAAAGTTTTACAGAAAATACTAAGGGTGAATGGCGCATAATTCTTGATATGATTAGGAAAACTGATCCAAATTTATTTATGAGCCTTTTACGGAAAATTCTTCACTTGCTATGCTGGAAAGGTGTTGAAGAAGCTGAAATGCTGATGAAACACGCAAGTATTAAAGGGAAAAAATTTGAGGAGATAAATATAGAAGACGAAAATAAACCAAGTAAAGTGCCTAAAATTACTAATTATGATGAGTATGTAGACTCAATTTTAAGATTGGCCGACGAAAATTTTACCGATGAAATTATTTTAGCACGAATCCAAAAATGGATACAAGAAGATAAATCTAGTTTGTTAGTTAAAGTTGTTGAAAACCAAGATACCTCTTTAACAGATATTGCCGATGCAATTAGAAAATATTACCATTTAGCACCTGAGAAATTTGAACTTCCCCCTTCTACAATTAAAGGATTAAGAGTATCTTTATTAAGAAGATTCTTTACTGACCAGCTCGAGTTTATACGCGTTGCAAAAGATTATGTGAAATTAACAGACTTTTATCGTTTAATAGATAAAATGATTTTCCCTCAAGCTAGTCACGGTAAACTTGGCGGGAAAAGTGCCGGCTTGTTTCTTGCTTACCATTTATTACAAAAAGAAAGCGATAATAATCCTATCTTTAAAGAAATTAAAGTTCCTAATACCTGGTATTTAACATCCGATTGTGTTTTGTATTTTCTGCAATACAACAACTTAGAAGAAGTATATGAACAAAAGTATAAAGAAATTGAAGAAGTAAGAATCGAATACCCTCATTTGGTTCAATTGTTTAAGAATTCTGAATTCCCGGCAGATATTGTTAAAGGCTTGTCAGTAGCGCTTGATGATTTAGGTGATAAACCACTGATTGTTAGAAGTTCTAGTTTATTGGAAGACCAGCTTGGTGCTACATTCTCCGGCAAGTATAAAAGCTTGTTCCTTGCAAATCAAGGTACGAAACAGCAGAGATTAATAGCTTTAATGGATGCAATTGCAGAAGTATATGCCTCCACATTTAGTCCAGACCCAATTGAATACAGGGCAGAAAAAGGTTTGCTGGATTTCCATGAAGAAATGGGAATTATGATACAAGAAGTTGTAGGCACAAAAGTTGGTCATTACTTTCTACCTGCCTTCGCTGGTGTGGCTTTTAGTAATAATGAATTTAGATGGTCACCAAGAATAAGAAGAGAAGATGGTTTAATAAGAATTGTACCTGGCTTAGGTACTAGAGCAGTCGATAGACTAAGCGACGATTACCCAATCTTAGCAGCACCAGCAGTGCCGTCATTAAGAGTTAATGTTACTCCAGATGAAATGGTGAGATATTCCCCCAAAAAAATTGATGTCATTAATTTGAAAACTAATGAGTTTGAATCAATTAGTTTGACTGACCTGTTAAAACAGTACGGAAACGAGTTCCCCATGCTGCAAAAAATATTTTCTGTTTACGATGGTAATATGGTGCGACCAGCAACTCAGTTTGATTTAAATGATGACAAATATGATTTTATTGCTACTTTTGACGAATTATTTTCGAGGACTGATTTTCTTAAAAAAGTTGATGTAATCCTTAAAACACTACAAGCAAAAATTGGAGCTCCGGTAGATATTGAATTTGCTCATAATGGTAAAGATTTTTATTTGTTGCAGTGTAGACCTCAAAGTTTTTCCAGCGAAATAAGTGCAGACTATATCCCTAAAGATGTCCCTTCAGAACGAATAATTTTTACGGCAAGAAAGTATGTATCAAATGGTAAAGTGCCTGAAATAACCCACATTGTTTACGTTGACCCAATTCAATACTCTCAATTGGGCGATAGGAATAAAATGCTGCAAGTAGGAAGAGCAGTGGGCAAATTAAATAAACTACTCCCTAAAAGAAGATTTGTGTTAATGGGACCAGGCAGGTGGGGTAGCAGAGGAGATATAAAACTTGGCGTTAGTGTTACTTACTCTGAAATAAATAATACTGCTATGCTAATTGAGATTGCAAGAAAAAAAGGTAACTATTTACCTGATCTTTCGTTTGGGACACATTTTTTCCAAGATTTAGTAGAATCACGCATAAGATATTTGCCACTTTATCCAGATGACCCGGGGATAATTTTTAACGAGGAATTTTTAACAAATTCTAAAAACATTCTGCGGGAAATATTGCCAGAATATTCTTATTTGGAAGAGACAATAAAAGTGCTGGATATTAGTGCTTTAACAGATGGATTAATTTTAAAAATTTTATTAAATGCCGAACTGGGTGAAGCAATAGGATATTTAACTTCTCCTTCGGCAGAAAATGAATTGGAAAGAACTTCAAAAGAAATAGTCCAACATCAAGAAGCAGACCATTGGCGATGGCGTATGAAAATGGCTGAAAAAATTGCATCTGAATTGGATGCTGAAAAGTTTGGCGTTAAGGGGATATACGTATTTGGTAGTACGAAAAATGCAGTTGCTGGTCCCGGAAGTGATATAGATTTACTTGTTCATATAGAAAATGATAAAATGAGAATTGAAGAACTTAATTTATGGTTTGAAGGATGGAGTTTATGTTTGAGCGAAATGAATTATCAACGTACGGGCTACAAATCTCAGGGACTATTGGATGTTCATTATATTACAGATGAAGACATTGCCAATAAAAACAGCTACGCAATGAAAATTGGTGCGGTAACCGATGCTGCACGTCCACTTAAAACAAAACAAAAGAAAAATTTATAATAAAATCCTTTCTGCTGTACTTAATTTTTCAAGGTCAAATTTGATGAGTGCTAATTCTTTGCCATCATGCGCAGCTGAAAAACAGTAAGTTCGGCCAATTTTATCTTTCCAGCTCCCTGTAATTCTTGCCGATTCGTGAACATGCCCATGCATTGTTAGCAAAGGCTGTTTTTTTATGATAAATTTTTTTATTGCTACACTACCTATATGTACATCAAGCGGGGCATAGTCTACCATTTTACCATCTAATGCAGCACGGTCGAGATTTGTTCTGTAAGGAGGAGAGTGCATTAGAAATATAGAACTTTCCAAATTATGATTATCTGTAAGAATTTCTAAATCCTTAGCAATTGTTGAAAGCTTTTTTTCGCTGTCAGATATTTCAATTGTGCGAAAGCCTTCTTCAGGAGAAATACAGCCAGGGTCAACATACCTTGAAACATCATATTTCTCCCAGTCCTTTAATTTGAAAGGTGATGGAACAGTGTAAGAATATCCAAATATTTTATAATTTTTATATTCACTCACCTTAAAATGTATATATTCCCAAACTCCAAGTTCTTCTGCTTGCATAATTTGTTGTTCTTCTGCTTTTGCATCGTCATTGCCTAGAATTACAAATAATTTTGGATATTTTTCTTTTAGTTCACTTTTTAGTTTTAATAAGCGAGTTATCAGGAAATTATTAATAAATTCTTTGGGTAAATTTTTTGATGAAGTAAAGTGAAATTTCCCGGAAGGGAATAAATCGCCGCCTAAAAAAACTAACTCAGGATTTTCATTTTTTATTTCGTTAAATAATTTTTCGTAACGTTCTGTATTACCGTGTAAATCAGAGACAAAAAAACAGTTTATCATTATAAAGAATAAAATGTATTATTTACTAAAACTAACCTATAAAAAAAAATCGTGTGATAAAAACTACTTTCACTTGACATAGAAAATTTATCCCCTATTTTAGCACTCGCATTTAATTATTTATTGAGATGATAGCTATAATAGATTACGGTGATGGGACCTGTAAATTAGTTTCAGATATACTTTCAAAGTATAAAATAGAAAATAAGATTACGAATACTGAGTCAGAAATAGCAAAGGCTGATAAAATAATCTTTTCTGGGATTGGTCCGGCTATTTTTGCTGCAAAAAAACTACATCTTCTAAATCTTTTTTCAATGTTTAGAATAATAAAAAAACCTTTTTTGGGTATAGGATTGGGGATGCAACTTCTTTGTGAAAAATCCAAAGAAGGAGATGTTGTTGGACTTGGAATAATTCCAGTTACTGCCGAAAAGTTTGATGGTAGTAAAGTAAAAGTTCCACAATCGGGCAAAAATAAAGTAAAGCAGATTAAAGAATGTAAGCTATTTAAGGGAATTAAAGATAATGAGTTATTCGAGTACACAAATTCTTATTATGTCCCCATAAATGAATATACAGTTGCAACGTCAGTATATGATGTAGAATTTTCCGCTGCAGTTCAAAAAGAGAATTACTATGGGGTGCAATTTCATCCCGAATTAAATGGTGAAGTTGGTCAAAAGCTTCTAATGAATTTCATTAATTTATAGCTAAGTGAAATTTACCTAAAATTTATTTCATCCTTGTTTTTTTCAGCATCAAACCAATTATGAATGAAGTCGTAAAAATTTTTTCCACCGTTGTAATTATATTCATTCGTCTTAGAGGAATAAGTATAATTTTTTGACCAGTTTTTAGCTTTCAAAATAGTTTCTTCAATAGCACTAATGATAAATTCAATTTCATCATTTGTCATTGTTGGGTGAAGAGAAATTCTTACCCAGCCTGGCTTTTCTGAAAAATCGCCTTGATTAATTTTATCTGTAATTCTTTTCGAACGAGTTGGGTCAACGTGCAGTAAATAATGTCCATAAGTGCCAGCGCACGAACAACCGCCCCTTACTTGTATTCCAAATTTATCGTTTAGCAATTTTACCATTAGATTGTAATGTATGTCTTCCACATAAAAAGATATTACTCCAAGTCGTTCTTCAATTTCTTGAGCAAGTACATGAATTTGGGGCAAGTTCTTAAGCTTGTAAAACGCAAGTTGCAATAATTCATTTTCTCGTTGTAAAATTTTTTCGACTGACATTTCTTCTTTCAGTTTAATTGCTAGGGCAGCTTTAATAGCTTGTAAAAAGCCTGGCGTACCGCCGTCCTCTCTAGATTCAATGTCGTTTAGGTACTTATGTTGCCCCCATGGGTTTGTCCAATCTACCGTGCCTCCTCCTGGGTGGTCTGGTACCTTTCTTTTATATAATTGCGAATTAAAGATTAGCACACCAGAAGAACCTGGCCCGCCTAAAAATTTGTGAGGAGAAAAAAATATTGCATCTAATGATTCCATTGGGTCGTCTGGATGCATATTTATTTGTACGTATGGTGCGGCAGCAGCAAAATCAACAAAACAAACACCCTCATATTCGTGTATCATTTTTGCCATTTTGTGATAGGGTGTGTGTATTCCAGTTACATTTGAAGCAGCTGTAAATGAACCAATTTTTATTTTTCTGTTTTCATAAAGTTTTAACAGATGTGCAAAGTGGTCTAAATTTATTAATCCTTGTGAATCGGGCTCTATTATAACTACATCAGCGATTGTCTCTAACCATGAAGTGTGATTCGAATGATGTTCCATATGAGTGATGAAAACAACCGGTTTTTCTTCTTTTGGAATGTTTAAGTAGGGGAGAAGTTGTTCTGGCACTCTTAGACCTAAGATTCTTTGAAATTTATTGACCGCTGCTGTCATACCGTAGCCGGCAAAAATTAAAATATCACTATCACTTGCATTTACATGCTGCTTTATAATTTTTCGTGCTTGATGATAGGCTTTAGTCATTGCAGTTCCTGTAACACTCGATTCTGAATGAGTATTGCCTACAAACGGACCAAAATCATTTAGGATTTTGGTTTCTATCGGCTTATACAAGCGACCGCTGGCTATCCAATCAGCATAAATAATTTTCTTTAAGCCGAATGGGGTGTAGAACTCCTGGTCTATGCCAATAATATTATTCCTAAATTGATAAAAATATTCTTCTAATTTTGTCATTTATTTTAGCTACTTTGTTGAAAATTATTCTGTAATATATAAATTTTTATCCTGTTATTAATGCAGCCTGCACTAATATTACTTTTTTAGGTAATGGACAAATACTATTTTTATTATAAAAAAGGATTAAAAAATGGCAAGACGAGCTGAAATAACTTTGTACGTAGACTTGGATGATAATCAATATCCTGAAAAAATAGCATGGAAAGCTACAGATTTACCTAATGAGTCACTCCAATCTTGCAATGCTTTTTTATTATCAATTTGGGATTCAAATCAAAGGTCTACATACAGCATTGATTTATGGACGAAGGAAATGCTAATTGACGATATGAAAGATTTTTTTGCTCAGACTTTCTTGAAATTAGCTGATACTTATTACAATTCTACTAGGGATTCACGAGGCGCTGATATGATTAAAATATTTGCAAATAATTTTAACAAGAGCATATAAAATATATTTGCTTTTGCAAATCGAAGAGATGAATGTATGTGGGACTTAATTAAAAAGGGCTTGCTAAAAGTAAGTTCATCAAGAAAATTACTTTTTTAGCAAGCCCGTATTCTATTATCCTAAGTAAGTTTTTAAATTTTTACTTCGATTGGAATGTCGTAATCTGATTAGGGCTTTCTCTTTAATTTGTCTAACGCGTTCACGGGTAAGATTAAGTTTTTCACCAATTTCTTCAAGAGTCAATGAATGTTCTTTTCCTATTCCGAAATAAAGCCTGATTACCTCAGCTTCCCTTTCAGTTAAAGTAGAAAGTGACCTTTCAATTTCCTTCTTAAGAGATTCCTTCATTAAATGATTATCTGGAGAAGGTTGGTCCTCATTAGGCATAACATCTAAAAGGCTGTTGCTGTTATCTTCACTGTGTGCAAAAGGCGCATCAACTGAAACATGTCTTCCGGCAATTTGCATTGCGTAAGTAACGTCATCCACGTTCATATCAAGTTGAGCTGCTATTTCTTCTGGATTAGGTCTTCGTTCATATTCTTGCTCTAATTGACTTAAAGCTTTACTCATCTTGTTTAGTGCGCCTACTCTATTAAGAGGAAGACGGACCATTCTTGATTGTTCAGCAATTGCCTGCATAATTGATTGCCGAATCCACCAAACTGCATAGGAGATAAATTTAAATCCTCTGGTTTCATCAAATCTTTTACCAGCTTTTATTAAGCCAAGATTTCCTTCATTAATTAAATCACCTAATGGTAAACCTTGATTTTGGTATTGTTTTGCAACACTAACAACAAATCTTAAATTTGCTTTAGTTAATTTTTCTAAAGCAGCTTGATCACCTTTTTTAATCCTTTTAGCAAGCTCTATCTCTTGCTCTGGAGTTAACAAATCGACCTTACCAATCTCTTGTAGATATTGGTCTAAAGACTTACTCTCTCGATTTGTAAATTGCTTTGTTATTTTCAATTCTATCACTCCTTTAATTTTTGATGTTTTTCAACTGATTAGATGATTAATTAGTTCCAAAAGTTGTTCCAAAGTTATCAAGGAAATTTGGAATAAAAACTTGTTCCTTTTTGATATTAATATTTTGTGCTTTTATTGGAATAGCAGCGAGGTATGTACCTTTTTTTTGTCGAATCAAGTGGCTTATAAAAATAATTTATCCACGCAAAAATACGGCATTTTTCTAAAAAATGAAAAAAAATTATAAAATTTTTTTAGTCATTTATTCTTCTCTATACCAGTTAATTAAATTATTAGGTAAATTTTATTAAAAAAGTAAAAATCTAATATTTCTTATCAGTAGTCCTTCAAAATCTCATATTTTGTTTAAGTATTTTCTTAAAATGATACGAATTAGCCTGGATTTGATGCACATTTTATATCAAGCTTAACTTTTTGTACTTAGTTGTTAGCTTTTAATTTCCCTAAGTTTGTTAGCAGTGCACTTTTTGCTAAATGATAGATTTTCTTGCTGAAAAATTCTGGATAAAATTAAACCTGTTTGCCGACATGCAGATGTGCGGCTCTATTCTATTTCTTTATTGTTCAATAAAATGCTTTCTATAGCTTCAATTAATGTTTCTTTTGGCAATGCACCTACAGCCATCTGAGGCTTATCATCTTTTGGAATAAACAAAAGAGAAGGGATACTTCTTATACCAAAAATTGCAGCAAGTTCTTGTTCTTCTTCGGTGTCGACTTTATAGACATTGATTTTGTCTTTATAAGTTTCAGAAAGTTCTTCTAAAATAGGAGCCACCATTTTACATGGTGCGCACCAGTCAGCGTAAAAATCAATTAATGCTGGCAGTTCACCTTTATAATTCCATTCAGTGTTATTTTCATAATCAAAAATTTTTTCTAAAAAATCTGCTTTTGTGATATGAGTAGTCATTTTTTACCTTTTTTATATTAAAGACTGATGTAAGATGCTTAAAAAAGAATTAGGATTCAATGTTTGCAGAATTAATTTTACTTTTTTTCTAAAAATATTTTAGTGGGACTAATTTTTATTAGTGAATATGATTAACTTTACCATAGAAATTAAATTGAAAAGAGGAAAAAATGAAAATCAAACCATTATATATTTACTTAGGATTATTTATTGTGGCAATAGCTTTGGTTATAGTGCTTGATGCGAAAAAGGGAAACGAAATAAAAAATGAGAGCTTACAGCAAAATATTCCCAATGATGAAATTCATAAAGGTCTTACGGGCGACCAAGCGCCATCGAAATCTAATTTGCGTGAAAGCGCAATAAAAAAAATGGAAGAACTAAGAAAAGCAGTAGAAGCAAATCCAAATGATACTGCAAAGGTTAAAGAATACGCAATGATGCTTGCAATGGGTCATCAACCTCAAAAAGCTATTGAACTGTTTGAAGGTATACTTGCAAAAGATTCAAAGAGAATAGACATATTGTTAACTTTATCTTTTTTGTATTATAACCAAGGAAATTTTGATAAAGCCGAACAAGCCACACAAAAGATATTGGCAATTGATAAAAACCAACAAGAAGCTAATTTTAATTTGGGAGTAATTGCGGAAGCGAAACAAGAAACACAAAGAGCTAAAGAGATATTTGAAAATGTGATAAAAAAGTTTCCCAATACAGATGTTGCTGTTCAGGCTCAACAAGCGCTTGAGCAACTTAAGGCTAAAAAATCTTCTAAATAATAAATTAGTTCGAAATTATTCTTGTGATTAGAGATTTTGGAATTTCTTCAAAGTAGAGATTTTCTATAAAGAGATGCGGATGCTCATAAGTCCAAATCTCTTTTTTATTTTTAAGTGTCTGTTCAAATTGATTTGTCATCTTGAATTTGTTTTTATCTGCTAAAACGTAGAAGGGTTTCTTGTAATATTTGCATGCAAAAGCCAAAGACTTGCTGCCCATTTTATTTACCACAGAATAATTTTTAAGTATTGCATCTGCGCCAATTAAAGCACAATCTATTTTTTTTACAACTTCAGGTATCATTGCTTCAGTAATAAGCTGAACATTGATATTCTTTTCTAATAGTTTTTTTGCTAAAATACGCCCTTCAAATTTTGGACGGGATTCTGAAATAATTACTTCTAAGTTTTTGTTTTTACCTGCATAATACTCTAAAAATGCAAGAATGGTTTTACTATTTGATATGGTGATTATAACATTATAATTCTTTAATACTCTGTAACAATTTTTAATTAGCTTAGATATTCTTTCATGAAAAATTAATTCGTAATCTTTTAATAGCTGTCCTAATTTATCCATGCTCTTTTTTTGCATTGCAAGACATTTTTTTAAGTACTGTTGAACAATTTCAAATGTTGTAAATTCTTTCAGTAGGAAAGAAATAATTTGTTTTATATTCTTACTGGAATCATACTTTTTTAATAAATAATTATTTATTGATAGCAAAATATCTGTACTACCGGAAGTCTTGTCAGAGATGATTTGCTTGAGCTGTTTATCAACTGTAAATGCCATCGGCTATTTTGGGTTATTATTAAATTGAAATCCTTTTATAGGTTCTCTTAAGGTTAGGACTGGGCAAGGAGCTTTTCTTACGACTTTTTCCGCTGTGCTGCCGAACAATAAATGTTCAACGCCGGTATGACCGTGCGTAGCAATTATAATCAAATCCACATCTTTTTCTTTGGCAGTCTCGTAAATTTCTACAAAAGGTTTGCCTGTTTTTATAATTGTTTCAACTTCTAATTCTGTACCCACGAAATTTTTAGCTAAAGAATTTAACTCCTCTTCAGCTCTTTTGTGAATATCAATATTAATAGTTGGTATTGCTACTTGTCCCATGCTAAAATCTGCTGGGTAAACTATTGGTTCAATTACGTAAATCAGATACATCTTAGCATTGAAGTATTTTGCAAAGTTTACTGCGTACTTCAATGCATTTTTGGAATAATCGGAGAAATCGATTGGGACTAAAATTTTTTTTATCATTTTTTATACCTTTTTTATTTTGCTCTAATGCTGTTATATAAATTAAAATAATCTTGGTTGAGTGTACGAAGTCTTGTTGCGATTATTTGAGTAATGCCTCTAAGTATTTGGATCCCTTCTTTTGGATGAGCTTCAATGAATTCATCTAAGTCAGGCTTAAAAATTACTGCCAATTGAGATTCCTTTAACGAGAGGGCTGAAGCAGAGCGTGTTTCTTCATCGAGCAAAGCGACCTCACCAAAAAAATCACCACTTTTTAGTAAAGCAATATCAAACCTCTCGCCATCGTCTGTCGTTTGGGTAATTAAAACTTCACCACTAATTATTATATATAAGCCAATGCCCGGGTCACCTTGATAAAAAATGTACTCATTTGCAGAATAAGCTCTATTATGGATTAGTCTCAACAAAGAGCGAATCAATTTTTGGTTTAACTTTTTAAACGGCGGCATAGAACAAATAATGCTTTCAACTTCGCTTTTTTCTGCAGGTGGCTTAAATAAGTTACTCCAAAAACTTCCAATTCTAATTGGTTCATTCATAGGACGACCATAGTTTTAGTATTATTAAGTTATTGAAATATCCCATGTTCAGCAACACGCCAAATTTTTTGACAGGGAAATTTATTTTCGTAAAGTGCTCTTCCAATGATTACAGAGTCAACATAATCTTTTGCTTCGTTTTGAAGTCTAATTAAATCGTGATAACCGCCTATACCACCAGAATGAGTTACCTTGCATTCTGAGACTTCAGCAATTCTTTTCGAAAGCTCAATATTTGGTCCGGATAACATTCCATTAGTTTTTACATCAGTAACAATAAACCTTTTTACACCATATTCTTTCAATTTAGCTGCAAATTCTTCAGGCTTTAAGCCAGTTTTATACTTTCTGCCGTAAACTACTACTTGATTATCTATCACATCAATTGCAGCTACAATTTTATTAGGTGAAAATTCTTCTAAGAGTTTTACGAATAATTTTGGATTTTCGTAAGCCATAGTACCTAATACTACTCGAAATACACCTAAACTAAAAGCTTCATGTACATCTTCCATCGTTCTTAAGCCCGCACCAAATTCAACTGGTATAATTACGGATTCACATATTTTTCTTATGATGTTAAAATTAACATGGGAATGTTCAGATGCAGAGTTGAAATCTACAACATGAATTATTTTGGCATTTTCCGCACGCCATATCATTGCCATTTCAACTGGGTCATTACAATACTCTGGACAATTTAGTTCTGGTATTCCTTGAACTACTCGAACAGTTTTACCATCTCTTATGTCAATCGATGGAATAACTAATAAGCTTGACATTTCTCCTTTACCTTTTATTACCTATTGTCATTCTAAATAATTGTTAAAATAATAATAAGAAAAAATAACTAATTGAATATATAAAGAAAATTTATTAGCCGAAGCATAGGGTTTTGAGTGGAATTAAAAATCCGCAAAATTATTGACTTTTCTTACCCTTATAAGCATATTTGAAAATATGAGTACGGACTATAATCTTATAACAACCGATGGTCAGAAAATTCAAATTACTACATTTGGCGAGGAAAATACAAATCCAAAGAATTGTCTTATATATGTTCATGGTTTTAAGGGTTTTAAGGATTGGGGTTTTGTACCGTACACCGCAAAATATTTTGCTTCAAAAAATTTTTATGTAGTTACTTTCCACGAAGTGGTGGATTCTCATAATTTTTCTCATAATGGAATTGGTGAAAATAAAACAGAACTTACCGAGTTAGAAAAGTTTGCGAACAATACAATAAGCAGAGAGATAAGCGAGCTTAATGAAGTAATTAACGCAACATTAAATGGTTTTTTGGGATTTAGCTCCATAAGAAAAATAGGATTAATAGGGCACAGTCGAGGCGGTGCAGTCGCTTTAATAGCAGCATCTCAAAGAGCCGAAATAAGTGCTGTGGCAACATGGTCAGCTATCTCCAAATTTAACCGTTATACAGATAGACAAAAAGAACAGTGGAAGAAAAATGGTTATATCGAAATCTTAAACACACGCACTAATCAATTAATGCGTTTAAATTTGAGTTTATTGGAAGACATAGAAAAAAATTCTAATGGTTTACTAAATATTCAAAGAGCTGTGGAAAATTTAAACAAGCCATTACTCATTGCGCATGGAATGCAAGACCTTACAGTTCCTATTGCCGAAGCGGAGGATTTATATAATTGGTCAAATAAATCTTTAACCGAATTTTTTACTTTAGGTGCTACAGGTCATACTTTCGATATTAAACATCCCTTTGAAGGCTCAAATGAGAAGTTTGAACAGCTCTTAAACAAAACTTACAATTTCTTTAAGCACAATTTAAGTTAAATAAGAGGTTAGCATGTTTTCTTTTGAAAATGTTAATAAAAATACTGTTAAAGAAGTTTTCTTGGCAGCAAAACAAAATAGTCTATTTCATGTTCTTAGCTTTACGCTACTTACTGCTTTGTCTGCTCAAGTTATTGTTCCTGTTGAACCAGTGCCATTTACTTTGCAAACAATGTTTGTAGTTTTATCCGGTGCATTTCTTGGCGCTAAAAATGGGTTTTTTAGCCAAAGCATATATTTAATTTTAGGAATTATTGGTTTTCCTGTCTTCGCTGGTTTTTCATTTGGACTTACAAAAATATTTGGTCCCACAGGCGGTTACTTGTTATCATTTCCTTTCGCAGCTTATCTGGTAGGTTATTTTGTAGAAAGAAATAAATCCAAATTTAATGTAGTATTTTCTATTGTACTGGCTAATATTTTAATTTTGTTTATTGGTGCTGCTTATTTGGCAGTATTTTTCGGCGGCAATTTCTCAAAAGCTCTTTTTAGCGGTGCTGTAATTTTTTCTGTATGGGATATTATTAAAATGTCTGCCGCAATAAGTATTTATTTTGCTTTTACTAAAAAATAAGCTGGTTGTTAATCTTATGGGATTAAAAAATATCATTTTCATTATTGTTTTTATTCTTTCCTTCTCTTTTTTGTTTTACAATCTAAATAGAGTAATAAAATTCCTTAAGCTGGGTCAAAAAGAAAACAGGTTCGATAACATTTATGAAAGAATTAAAAATGTTCTTAAGGTTGCATTTGGACAATCAAAATTGCTTCGTGACCCAATAGCAGGTACAATTCACTTTTTAATTTTTTGGGGATTTGTACTATTTCTCTTTGCTGTTGTCGAGTCTATTATTCAAGGATTTTACTCACCTTTTAGTTGGCAATTTTTAGGACTCTTATACTCACTTATTACTATTGTTCAGGATATATTTGGTGTATTAGTAATAATTTCTTGTCTCTATGCTTTGTTTAGAAGATTTGTTCAGAAAGTTCCCCGTCTTAACGCCGGCAAAAAAGAAAGTATTGATGCGGCAATTATTTTAGTATTAATACTATTAGTTGTGATGTCAATGTTTGGACTTAATATTTCACACATTGCAGAAAGAGGTTTTATTTTATCGAAATACGAGTTAAGACCTTTAAGTGAAATTTTAAGTCAATCTTTCTTTAAGTTAAACAGCAGCAATGCCAGTTCATGGTACGAAATTTTTTGGTGGATGCATATTTTATTTGTTTTTGGTTTTATGAATTACCTTCCTTATTCAAAACACTTTCATGTAATTACTTCTATACCGAATGTATACTTTAATAAGGTTGGCAAAGAGAAATATGTTCTCAAGAAATTAGATCTTGAGGATGAAAAAATTGAGCAATATGGTGTTTTAGATTTTGAACACCTTACATGGAAACAAATATTAGATGGCTTTGCATGTACTGAATGTGGAAGATGCACTGAAGCTTGTCCTGCTGCAAACACTGGCAAGCCACTATCACCAAGAAAAATTATTGTTGATATCAGAAAAAGGACAGAAGAAAAAGCACCACTATTGTTGAATCAAGATAATGAAAACGAAGATATTTTATCTAAGACACTTGTGCATTACTATATAAAAGATGAAGAACTTTGGTCGTGCACAACTTGTAATGCTTGTGTTTATGAATGTCCAGTTACCATTGAACACGTTGATTCAATAATTGATATGCGAAGAAATTTGGTGTTAATGGAATCCAACTTCCCAGCTGAACTAAATACTGTATTCAAAAATCTTGAAACTAATTTCACACCTTGGGCTTTTAATGCAAGCGATAGGGCAAATTGGGCAGAAGGAATGGGTGTAAAAACAATGGCAGAAGATCCAAGCTGTGAAATTTTGTTTTGGGTAGGATGCGCTGGCTCCTTTGATGCTCGTTATCAAAAAGTGACTAAATCTATTGCAAAATTACTGCAAATTGCTAATATTAATTTTAGAATACTTGGCAATGAAGAAAAATGTAACGGTGATACCGCAAGAAGACTTGGAAACGAATACCTTGCACAACTGTTAATGAAAGATAATGTTGATAAGCTAAATAGTTATAATGTTAAAAAAATAGTTACTGCTTGTCCACATTGTTACAATTCTTTGAAAAATGAATACCCGCAATTTGGTGGTAATTATGAAGTAGTTCATCATACTGAATTGATTCTTCAGTTAATAGAGGAAGGGAAGATTAAGATAAATCATAATCAGAATAAACAAAAGGTAACTTACCACGATTCCTGTTATTTGGGACGTTATAATAGTATATATGAACAGCCAAGAAAGTCGCTGAGTAAAATAAAAAATCTTGAAATTGTAGAAATGAAACGAAGCAGAGATAAAGGTTTTTGTTGTGGTGCGGGCGGAGGCAGAATGTTTTTAGAAGAAACTATAGGTACACGGATTAATATTAATCGAGCCGAAGAAGCAATTAATACCGGCTCGGATGTAGTTGCTTCGGCTTGCCCGTTTTGCATGACAATGTTGACAGATGGAATAAAATCTTTAGAAAAATCAGAAACAGTTAGTGTGAAAGATATTGCTGAAATTGTTCTTGAAAACATTAATTAATAAACCAATATTAACACAAGGAGGATTAATATGAGTCAAAAGTATCAGCAATTAGTAGAATATTTAAAATCTCTTGAAGTAGATGTTCAAAAATTCTACGAAAAGGGACAAGCAGCTGCGGGTACGAGACTCCGTAAGGGTCTAAGTGAACTTAAAAGAATGGCACAAGAAATTCGAAATGAAGTTCAAGAGATTAAAGCCCAAAGAAAAAATCAAAAATCTTCTAGTGGTGAAAATTAAAAATTATATTCACTCTGTATAAGCTTAGTGTATAGGCTGGAAGACTGGTTCTCCAGCCTAATTTTTTAAAAATTGAATTCTTAAAATAAGCACAGATAGACTACATCCCTTTAGTGCAAAATCTATAAGATGTTTTTAAAATTTATGTTTTTATAAAAAGACTTTTTCATTTGAATACAGCTTTAGATTTATTTCTTATAATTAGCCGTTCAAAATTAGCCGAGGTTTATAAACCTTTGATTTTGCTTCAACTAAAATAATCACAATAATTATCATCGTGATATTTAACTGATTTTTAAATGAAGAGAATTTTTTCAATAATACTGTTCGGATGCGTTTTCACAATATCCTCTGCTAAAAATCAATTGGATTCATTGAGTATCGTAACTATCTCAGCAGTTGGAGATTTAATGTGCCATTCGGTGCAATGCAATTATGCAAAAACTAACAACGGCTCTTTTGATTTTAATCCTATTTTTAAGTTTATCACAAAATTCATTCAAAATTCTGATTTATCTTTTGGAAATTTGGAAACTGTAATTTCTGGCAATAAAGAAAAATATTCTGGTTATCCATTATTTAATTCTCCAGTTGAATATTTGCAAGCAATTAAAAATGCAGGCTTCGATATTCTTTTTACTTCGAATAATCATTGCTTGGATAAAGGCGAAACAGGCTTAATTAATACGATTGAAAAAATTAAAGAAATTGGATTGATAAATGTGGGAACCTTTGTTAGTCAAAAAGATCGTGATTCAATTAGGCTAATTAATTTAAAAGGAATAAATATTGCCGTACTTGGTTATACTTTTAGCACAAATGGAATCCCTCTGCCAAAAAACAAGAACTTTCTCGTAAATATTATCGACACGAATTTAATTAAGAGTGATATCAATAATGCAAAAGCAAAAAAGGCCGACTTAATTTTAGTTTATTATCATTTTGGTGATGAATATTCAGGAAAGCCTTCAAAGTTTCAAGAAAAAATTGTAAAAAAGTCAATTGCCTACGGTGCAAGCATAATTTTAGGTAGTCATCCGCACGTTATACAAAAAGTTGAAAAATTTAAGTGTAATTATGGAAATATTGATACTGGTTTTGTTGCTTATTCTCTCGGGAATTTTGTTTCAAATCAAAGATGGCGATATTCTGATGCTGGTATGATTTTACAATTTACAATTGTTAAAAATTTTTCGGATGATTCAATAAAAATTGTAATGTTGTCCTATGTGCCAACTTGGGTTTATAAGGGAGAATTAAACGGTAAAAAAGAATTTGTCATTTTGCCTTGTGACAGTGCTTATTACAAACAATATGATTTTTTAAATTATTATGACTGGCATTTGCTAAAACAGAGTCTCTCCGATACGAAGAAGGCATTAAGTAACATCAGGCCACATTGATTGCTTTTTTTCACGGAAAGCTTCTGGAATAATTTTTACCGCAATTGATTCAACAATTCCTTTATTATTTTTTTATTTTTGCACAATTATTTTGAAATTTCGTATGAATAAAAAAGCGTCTCTAACAGTTATTTTCATTACAATATTCATTGACTTAATGGGTTTTGGAATACTAATTCCCATACTACCCACTTTTGCAAGTAAAAGCCTGGGGATTTCAGATTTTGGGATAGGGATCATTATTGCTTCATATTCTTTTATTCAATTTATTTTTAGTCATACTCTTGGCAGGCTTTCGGATAAAATAGGAAGAAGACGGATTATTCTTTTTTCACTTTTGTTTACAATTACCTCATATATTGTTTTTAGTTTTTCGTCCTCATTTATTTTGTTACTATTTTCTAGAGTTTTGGGTGGAATTGGAGGTAGCAATATTGGTGCTGCTCAAGCCTATATTGCTGATATTACACCAAAAGAAGAAAGAGCAAAAGGGATGGGGGTAATTGGCGCTGCTTTTGGCTTAGGTTTTGTCTTTGGTCCTTTAATAGGAGGTTTCCTCTCTGGCTATGGTTATCAAATTACCGGCTTTGCAAGTGCTTTTATGTCTTCCGTAGCTTTTCTGTATGCTTTTTTTATGTTGCCAGAACCTAAACATATTTTAGAAGCAAATCGTCTAGAGAATCATAGCTTGATTGATATCAAATTTGCAAAACAAATATTAAAACATAATATAGTTGGATTGCTAATTGTGATTTTTTTTATAATAGTTTTTTCAATGGCAAATATTTATGGGACTTTTTCATTGTTGGGATATAAGGTCTACAATTTTACTGATAGACAAATTGGTGAATTGTTTGGTATACTTGGGATTGTCAGTGCAATTGTGCAAGGTGGTTTAATGAGAATTTTGTCAAGCAAATTTTCAGAAAGATCAGTCGTATTAATTGGTGCTGTTTTTATGTCGCTCTCATTGGCACTATTGCCTTATGGAGTAAATTTTATAGGAGTTGCAGCAATAGCATGTGTTCTTGGCTTGGGCGTTGGAATCTTACAACCTACTGTTTTAAGTATGATTTCAAAATACTCTTCTGAGAAGCAGCAAGGAGCGGTTTTAGGACTTAATTCGTCGTTTTCTGCATTTGGGAGGGTACTTGGACCTTTATGGGGAGGGTTCTCCTTTAATTTTTTTGGTTATCAATTCCCATTTATAACTGGTGCCGCGTTTACTTTCGTTACTTTTTTGATTGCTTTATTCTTATTATCTTCACATAAACTTTCGCAAGCTTTAGAGCATGTTTAAAGTAGGTAAAATAAATATAGAAAAGGCAATTTTACTTGCACCGATGGAAGATGTGACCGATGTTGCATTCCGAAAAATTTGTAAAGAATATGGTGCCGATGTTGTGTATACTGAATTTGTCAATTCTGATGGGCTTGTTCGTAATAACAAAAAAACTGAGCAGAAATTAACAATTTTAGATGAAGAACGACCTATAGGAATTCAAATTTATGGCGGAAACTTACAACCTATGATTGAGGCGGCAAAAATTGCTGAATCTCGGAATCCAGATATAATTGATATTAATGCCGGCTGTTGGGTTAAGAAAGTTGCAAATAGAGGAGCTGGTGCTGGTTTATTAAAAGACCCCCCTTATATGCAAAAAATGGTTGAGGCTATTGTAAAAACTGTTAATATACCTGTCACTGTTAAAACTAGAATCGGGTGGGATAACAATTCAATTCATATTTTGGAAATTGCCAAAAGAATTGAAGATGCAGGCGCTGCTGCAATTACTATTCACGGAAGAACAAGAAGTCAAGGTCATTCTGGAGAACCTAACTGGGAAATAATTGCAAAGGTTAAAGAAAATATTTCTATACCTGTAGCTTTAAATGGCGGAGTCATGTCGGCTGAGGATGCTGTAAGAGCATTTAACCAAACTAACGTAGATGCAGTTATGATTGCGAGGGGTGCGATAGGTAACCCATGGATTTTTAGAGAAGTGAAAGAATTAATGAAAAATGGTAAAATTGTAAATTCGGTAACAGTAGAAGAAAGAATCACAACTATTCTTCGGCATCTTAAATATGCTATTGAAATTAAAGGTGTCAGGGGAGCAATTATCCCATTTAGAAAATTTTATTCGGGTTACTTAAAGGGATTATTTGGAGCAGCACAAGTTAGAAAAGAATTGATGAAAATAGAAGAATATGCTCAATTAGAAGATTTATTGCTTTCCTATCTGTCGGAGCTTAAAAATAATTTTGAACAAGTAGCATAAAGTTTATGTCTCTTAAAATAGAAATAGCCCAACTTCTTGAAAATTATTCTGATTTATTAGAGCTCAATAATGATAACCCATTTAGAATAAAGGCGTTAAGAAAAGCTTCAGAAATTATACTTTCATTAGATGATGATTTAGAGTACTACTTGAACTCAGGCGAAATTGCCAACATTAAAGGGATAGGAAAAGGTATTTTATCGATTATTGAGGAGTTCAAAAGTAAAGGGAAAGTAGAAGATTATGAAAGGCTGAAATCTAAATACCCGGCTACAATCTGGGAATTGTTCAATATCAAAGGCTTGGGAGCAAAGAAGATTAAATTGCTGTATGACCAATTAGGTGTTTCCTCTGTTGATAGTTTAGCTAAAGCGTGTGAAGAAAATCAGCTATTAAAGTTGAAAGGCTTTAGTGCCCAATCTCAAAGACATATTTTAGAAGAAATAAATAAACTGAACGAAGCTAAGAAGTATATTCTATTGGACTTGGCTACTAAATATAAAGATGAAATATTAGCCTATCTTTCAACCATTCCTGATGTAATAAAATGCGAAGTTACTGGAGAACTTCGTAGGATAAATGAAGTAATTTCTAAAATAGAAATTGTTGTTTTAGCAAAGAATATACAGAATGTTAAAAATGTACTTAGTGAGAAATTTTTACTTAACGATATTATTGATGAATCTAATTATTTAAAATTAGTCTTTAATTACGAATTTAACAAAATATGTGAAATTTATGTTATTAATAAACCGCAGACTTACACTAAAATATTGTTTGAGTCTACAGGCAGTAAAGCTTTTTTGGAAAAGCTTAATTATAGTCAAAGTAAATTAGAGTACAACTCCGAAGAAGAAATTTTTAAAACTTTAAATCATTGTTATGTAATTCCTGAAATGCGAGAGGAGCAGCTTTTTGATTATCCCGTAAAACTACAGTTAGCAACCGACCTTTCAATTGAACATTTTCAAGGTTTGCTCCATTTTCATACTAATTATTCTGATGGATTGAATTCTTTAGAAGAAATGCGTTTTCAAGCTCAGAAAATGGGTTTTAGGTATATAGCTGTTTGTGATCATAGTAAATCAGCTTTTTATGCAAATGGAATGGACGAAAAGAAAATTCTTCAGCAAAAATCCTTAATTGAAAAATTAAACCAAGCAGATGGCCCTTATATTTATCACGGTATTGAATGTGATATCCTTTCAAATGGCAAATTGGATTACGATGACCAAATCCTAAAAGTATTTGATTTTGTGGTAATATCTGTACATTCAAACTTTGGTTTAAATGAAAATGAGATGACTAATAGACTTATTAAGGCAATTGAGAATCAGTATTCTGATCTTTTGGGACATCCTTCAGGTAGACTGCTATTAGCCCGCGAACCTTACAAAGTTAGTATGTATAAGGTAATAGATGCATGCAAAGAAAATAACGTTGCAATAGAAATAAATGCTAATCCACAAAGGCTAGATTTAGATTGGAGGTTTATATTACCGGCAAGGGAAAAAGGTTGTAAGTTTTCCATTAATCCGGATGCACATTCTATAAGTTCCATAAGTGAAATAAATTATGGTATTATGGTGGCAAGGAAAGGTGGGCTGCAAGTTAATGAGGTTATCAATTGTTACAATATTAAGAAATTTGATGAATTTCTAAACAGGAAAGTTAACCGTAAAAATAAAGGGGATATTCAATGGAGTTAAAATCCTTAATTAGAACCGTACCAGATTTTCCTAAAAAGGGAATAATGTTTAGAGATATCACTACTTTGCTTAAAGATAAAAATGGCCTTAATTATGCTTTAGAAGAATTATATAATTTATCTAAAACAAAGAAGATAACAAAAGTAGTTGGTATAGAATCTCGAGGATTTATTTTAGGAGGTGCTCTGGCTATAAAATTAGGTGCTGGTTTTGTTCCTATTCGAAAACCAGGTAAATTGCCTGCCCCGTCTATTTCAGAATCTTATATTTTAGAGTATGGTGTAGATTCAATTGAAATTCATAAAGATGCTATTCAACCTGGAGATACTGTGTTGCTCCATGACGATCTTTTAGCTACTGGTGGTACAATGAATGCAGCATGTAAGCTAATTGAAAACTTAGGTGGCAAAGTAGAACAAATTTCTTTTTTAATTGAATTAGCATTTTTGAAGGGTAGAGAAAAACTAAGCAGATATGAAGTTCATTCACTTATTCAATACGATGAGGAATAAAATATAAACTTAATTACCGAATCATTATCTAAAATTTTCTTTCCATTTTTTGGGAGCAATTATAATTACAAATTCTCCTTTTATTGTTTTTAAAGAAAATTGGTTAAGAATTTCAAAAGGATAACCTCGCCAACTTTCTTCAAACATTTTAGTTAGTTCTCGCCAAACTACAATATATCTGTTAGGCATATAAACACTTAATTCTTTTAACAATTTTTCGATTCTATATACTGATTCGTACAAAACGATCGTCCTTTCTTCTTTAGATAGTTCTTTTAATTTCGTTTGTCTGCCTTTCTTTTGAGGAAGGAAACCCTCAAAGACATAAGAGTCAGTAGGTATACCTGAAATGCTAAGAGCTAATGTGGCAGCATTTGCACCTGGTATTCCTATAATTTCAATATTTCTTTTTATTGCCTCGTTTACTAAACGTATGCCCGGATCTGAAATACATGGTGTGCCTGCATCCGATATTAAAGCAATACTTTTCCCTTGTAATAGTTGTTCAATAATAAAAGGTATTTTTTTAGTTTCAGAATGTGCATTATAAGAAATCATTTCCTTTCGTATTTGATATGTATCAAGAAGAATTTTAGACTTTCGAGTGTCTTCGCAAATTATAAAGTCAACTTCATTAAGTGTATCTATTGCACGCAATGTAATGTCTTTTAAATTGCCAATTGGGGTGGCTACCACATATAGTCTACCCATTCAACTTGTCCTTATGATGTGTTTCGACCATTAAAGTAATACTTCACTAACAATATTAGCCATCAACAAGAAATTCATCCCTAATGTTTTTCCATTATTAAATATAAACTGCCAATCTTCTATCTTATACTTTTTCGTTAGCTAATTTAGATAATACATTCTTAATTTTTGAAATGCCAATATCAATTTCGCTTTCATTAACTATAAGCGGTGGTCGAAATCTTATGGTCTTAGTCCCGCAGCCGAGCATTATCACCTTTTCCTTATAAAGCTCCTTCAAAAATTTATTACGTAAATCTGTGTTGGGCATGTCAAATGAACAAAGCAGTCCTAAACCGCGGGCTTGGCTTACTAATGTTGGAAATTCAGCTTGTAATTCATATAATCTTTTTAAGAGGTGTTTACCCATATTAGCAGCATTATCAATCAATTTTTCTTCCTGAATAATTTCCAAGTATTTTTTTGAGCGCACCATATCGGCGAGATTACCGCCCCACGTCGAATTAATACGACTTGATTTATGAAAGACGTTGTCAGCTACATCATCTATCCTATTATTTACCATTATGCCGCAGACTTGAGTTTTTTTGCCAAAAGCAATTATATCAGGGTTAACAAAATACTGATGAGCCCACATTTTGCCTGTCATAGCAATTCCAGTTTGTACTTCATCAAACATCAATAAAATTTCATTCTCGTCTGCTATTTCTCTAAGCTTAATAAAAAATTCTTTTCTAAAAAAGTTATCGCCACCTTCGCATTGTATGGGCTCAATTATTATTAGAGCAATATCATCCTTATATGTTTTAATTGCATCATAAATTTCGTTTATTGCTTTTTCCTCTGCTTGTTTAATTTTATCGATGTTTTCTTCCACTGGGAAAATAATTTTTGGATTTGTTATTCGAGGCCAATTGAACTTTGGATAAAGAGCAACTTTGTTAGGGTCAGTATTGGTTAACGACATTGTATAGCCGCTTCTTCCATGAAAAGCTTCGCGGAAATGAATTACTTTTTGACCTTTTTCTTCTTTGTATCCTTTTTGAAAGTTTTTTCTAGTCTTCCAATCAAATGCTGTCTTTAATCCGTTTTCTACAGCTAAAGCACCGCCTTCAATGAAAAATAGATACTTAAAATAATTGGGCATCGCAATTTTTGAGAATGTATCTACAAAGCTTGCCATTTGAATAGTGTAAATATCTGAATTGGAAGGCTTATTCAAAGCGGCAACTGCAATTTCTTCTTTGAATTCTTTTGTATTCATTTTGGGATGATTTATCCCTACCGGAGATGAAGCAAAAAATGAAAAAAAGTCTAAGTACCTTTCTCCAGTTTTTGCGTCAATTATGTTTAGCCCTTGACTTTTTTCTAAATCGAGTACTAATTCGAAACCATCAATTAACATAAATTTTTTGAGTACTTCGTGAACTTTTTCTGCTGGGATTGCTTTCACAGTTTGATTTAAAATATGTTTATTATTAGCGGAATGCATTTTTACCTCCAATTTTTTGAAGTATAATATGATGTAAATATAAATTGGAGATGAGATTAAAAGACCTCTTCGAGGCGGGAAATAAAATAGCTCCTAAGAGTTTTTCTTCCAGTAATCTTTAAAAAATTTATAAAATGATTCATATTTATTTATCTTTGATATACAAAGTTAAGGAGTTAACTTAGCTAAATCAATTCATTAGATAAAATGACAACTTTCACTAATCAACATAGTATCTTAAAAACAGTTACAAAAGTTATTAGATACTTACTGTTTCTGTTCTCTTTTCCCTTTCTTACTAACTGTACCAAAGAGAAAAATATAAATAGTAATGATGATTTCTTAAAAATTGATACGACTCTCATTGGTGTAAAAATTTATGATAAAAATCTTGGGATAAAATTTAATACACCTAAAAACTGGCTGTTAACGCCAACCTTAGCTTCTAAAAAGGAAATATCACTTTATGGTAAAGGAATAAAAGGGCAAGAAAAATTTATCTTTACTCCGACTTATGTTTTTTTTAATACTACAACCAGTGGATTGTTAAACGTGGGGATGGTTGTTTTCGAAGATTCGGGCAGAGTATCAAATGCAAATTTTGAGTTGTACAAAAGTACACTAAGCCAAAAATTGAATCCTAATTTAAAAGCAATGGTAAATTTTACAAAAGCTGGGATGAATTTTACCTATTTCAAAGGTGAGCAGCAAAATTTTGTATGGATTACTTTAGTCTGCTCTAACTTAAAAGGCTCGGTAATTCAGTTCAATTACAATTCAGTTAAACAAAATTATGCATTGGAAGAAAATGCCATACAATCCTCAATTGCAACTATTCTACCAGTAAAGTAATTAAGTAATTAATGGAATTGTTTGTTCGGTTGTATTACTTTTTTATTCTTGTTAAATTTTATCAGCATATAGCATTATTTTTTACTCATTTATTTATATAAATAATACTTTTAAAAACAAAAATGGCAGAGGTTACAATGGATTTTTTAAAGGAACTCGGCATTAAAAAAAGAAATTTAGGAGCTTCAACAGGATTGAAATGGATTGGTTCGAAAGATGGCGGCGTAATCGATGTCTTTTCACCAGTCGATGGTAAATTAATTGCGTCTGTTTATCAAGCAACAGAAAAAGATTATGAACAAGTAATTAAGAAAGCATATGAAGCTTTTTTGTTTTGGAGGACAGTACCAGCACCAAAAAGAGGAGAGGTAGTACGTCAAATTGGGTTAAAGCTGCGCCAGTATAAAAAACCATTAGGTACGCTTGTTTCTTATGAAATGGGAAAGTCACTTCAGGAAGGATTGGGTGAAGTTCAAGAAATGATTGATATTTGTGATTTTGCAGTTGGACAGTCTCGTCAACTTTATGGCTTTACAATGCAATCTGAAAGGGAAAAACATCGAATGTATGACCAATACCATCCACTTGGTGTTGTTGGAATTATTACTGCTTTTAATTTCCCTGTTGCTGTCTGGTCGTGGAATGCAATGATAGCTACTGTATGCGGTGATACTAACTTATGGAAACCATCTTCGAAAGTTCCTTTGAGCGCAATTGCTGTTCAAAATATTCTGGGTGAGGTAATTGAAGCAAATAATTTACCGGAAGGTTTGTTTTCTATTGTTATCGGTAAGGGTTCATCGGTAGGTGAAAAATTAATCAATGATAAAAGAATTCCTTTAATTTCCATTACTGGTTCAATTGAAGTAGGAAAACATGCTGCTGAGGTAATTGCAAGAAGATTTGGCAGGTCAATTCTTGAATTGGGCGGTAACAATGCAATCATAATAACTAAAGAAGCGGATTTGAAATTAGCAATACCCGCAGTTGTTTTTGGTGCAGTTGGGACAGCAGGACAAAGGTGCACTACAACAAGAAGGTTAATTGTCCACGAAGATGTTTATGATCAAGTGAAAAATTCTTTGATAAAAGCTTATAAAAGTTTAAAAATCGGTAATCCTCTTAATGAGAAAAATCATGTCGGACCGCTTATCGATAAAGCTGCTGTGGAACTGTTTGTTGATGCATTAGAAAAAGTGAAAAAAGAAGGCGGTAAAATTTTATTTGGCGGCAAAGTGCTGAAAGGTAAAGGCTATGAATCGGGTTGTTATGTAGTACCAGCAATCGTTGAAGCAAAAAACGAATATAAAATTGTTCAGGAAGAAACATTTGCACCTATTCTATACTTGATTAAGTATAAGGGCGATGTAAAAAATGCAATTTATATCCAGAATAATGTAGTGCAAGGTTTATCATCAGCAATATTTACAAATAACCTCAAAGAAGCTGAAGAATTTCTTTCTGTTGAAGGTTCAGATTGCGGCATAGCCAATGTTAATATTGGCACCAGCGGGGCAGAAATTGGAGGTGCTTTTGGCGGGGAAAAACATACAGGTGGCGGTAGAGAATCCGGTTCAGATGCTTGGAAATTTTATATGCGTCGCCAAACAAATACTATTAATTATAGCACAAAGCTACCCTTAGCTCAAGGAATTAAATTTGAGATTTGATGGTTGATAATTTCTTTTTGTATAAAAATACTTATGCTGGGTTAACTGCAGCTAATTCTGTGTAAGTAAAAAAACTGCCAAGCACACCAACCACCCAAGTTTAATACTTACCGCTGCTTCCTTCCGGACCTGACGGGGTTGGGTACAAACTTGCCGATTGGGGCTTGGCATTTTCTTGGGTGCAAATATAAGAAAAAATCACTGCTTAATAGCATTTACATGCTTTTTTTAAAAAAAATCTAGAGAATAATTTTTTATGTTTTACTAGATAGAATTGCTTTTCTAAACTCTATACAAATTAGACTAATTTGCAATGGATGGTTAATCGGATAGTATATGACCATTTTATTTTTATTGTGTTTTTCCTCTATCGTTTTTATTTTACAAATAAACAGCTAAAGGTAAATTAATAATGGCTGAATTTTCTATAAAAGTAAATGGTGAGAAAAAAGTTTTAACTGCGGATTCCGACACCCCATTATTATGGGTACTAAGAGACATATTGAATTTAACTGGAACAAAGTACGGATGCGGCATAGGAATCTGTGGTGCATGTACTGTTCTTGTTAACGGGAAAGCCGAAAGGTCATGTTCAATTACTATCGAAGAAGTTAATGGTAAATCCATAACAACAATTGAAGGGTTGGCTGCAAATCCAAATAACCCTATCTTAAAAACATGGATTGATGTTGAAGTATCACAATGTGGTTATTGCCAACCTGGACAAATAATGAACGTGGCAGCATTAATTGCAAACAATAATAAACCGACCAAAAGGGAAATCGATGAGACAATGAATAGTGTATTATGCAGATGCGGAACTTATAATAGAATAAAGAAAGCAATTTTAAAAATAGTGGAAGATAAACAATGAAAAAGAGAACACGGCGAGAGTTTATTAAGGTCTTTAGTCTAAGCAGCACTTCTTTATTCCTTGTTTCTTACCTTCCAGCTGATAATTGGTTAGCAAAACTTGACGGTGAACCCAAAATTTTTTCACCAAGTGTATATCTCAAAATTGACTCGAATGGTATTGTTACTATAATTGTACACCGATCTGAAATGGGTCAAGGTGTCCGCACTTCACTTCCAATGTTATTAGCAGAGGAGTTAGAAGTAGATTGGGAGAAGATTAGAATTGAGCAAGCTGAAGGTGATAAGAAATATGGCAATCAAGTCACCGGCGGAAGTACAAGTATTAGAAGGTCATGGGAGCCTTTTCGAATAGCTGGTGCAACTGCTCGCGAAATGCTAATAACAGCAGCTGCGGCCAGATGGAAAGTTAAAAGTTCAGATTGCAAAGCAGAAAACGGATACGTAATAAATAAAATTAATAATAAAAAAATTAGTTATGGCGATTTGGTGGAGGATGCTTCAAAACTGCCTGTACCGAAAAATGTTAAGTTGAAAGACCCAAAAGATTTTAAAATAATAGGTAAAAGGTTGCATAGACTTGATACACCAGCAAAAGTTTATGGAAAAGCAAAATATGGAATTGATATCGTGTTGCCCGGTATGTTGTATGCAGCTGTTAGTCGTAGTCCAGTTTTCGGTGCGAAGGTAAAAAGTTTTGATGCCTCAAAAGTCAAATCAATTAATGGAATATTCGATGTAAAGGAAATTTCAAGCGGTATAGCAGTGGTTGCAGATTCAACATGGCACGCATTTAAGGGGAAAAATGCCTTGTCTGTTATTTGGGATGAAGGACCTAATGTTAATGTTGACAGCGAATCAATAAGGAATAGACTAAAGGAAAAATTGAAAGTAGACGGCGAGCTTGTAGAAAGTAAAGGGGACATAGACTTATTAACTGATGAAGGTGCTAAAAAAATAGAAGCTGTTTATGAAGTACCTTTCGAAGCTCATGCAACAATGGAGCCAATGAATTGCGTTGCAAAGGTCGAAAATAATAAGGCTGAAATTTGGGCTCCTACTCAAAGTCCACAACAAGCTAGAACTGCTGTTGCTGAAAAATTAGGTCTAGATGAAGATAATGTTACAGTTTATGTCACTTTAATGGGTGGCGGATTCGGCAGACGTTCACATACAGATTTTGTCATAGAAGCTGCTGAGATATCAAAAGCAGTAAATAAACCTGTCAAAGTTATTTGGACTAGAGAAGATGATATTAAACATGATAGATACCGCCCCGTTAGCATGCATCATTTAAAAGGAATAATCAACAAAAGAAATAAACTTCTTTTCTTTTCACATCATGTAATTGCGCCTTCTATTTGGGAACAGAATTCAGGGGTAAAATTATCTCCTAAAAGATACGATACTGTTGGAGGTGCTGTTGAGCATGACTATGAAATTCCCAACTATAAAATTACTGGCAGTATAGTGGAAGTACCAATACCAATTTGGTATTGGAGAGCTGTGTATCATTCACAAAATCCATTTGCTGCCGAAAGTTTTATTGATGAACTTGCCTATGCTGCTGGCAAAGACCCATATTTATTTAGAATGGAAATGTTACCTGATAACTCTCGATTGAAAAATGTGTTAAAAGTTGCTGCGGAAAAATCTGGATGGGGTAAAAAATTGCCCAAGGGTAAAGGAATGGGACTTGCAGTATTTTCTGGATACGATAGCTACTGTGCAGAAGTAACCGAAGTTACTGTGAACGAAAATAATGAAATTAAAGTGGATAAAGTTACATGTGCAATTGATTGTGGAATTGTTGTTAATCCAGATATTGTTGAGCAACAAGTAGATAGTGCCATTGCTTTTTCACTTTCAGCTGCGTTAAAGGGACAAATTACAATACGTAATGGCAGCGTAGTAGAAAGTAATTTTGATGATTTCCCAATATTAACTTTTTCTGAAATGCCCATAGTTGAAACACATATTATGCAAAATACATTTAGTGTGGGCGGCGTTGGTGAGGTAGCTGTAGGAGCTTGTGCGCCTTCGTTGGCAAATGCAATTTTTGCCGCTACTGGCAAGCGAATAAGAAAATTACCAATAAGTTTGTAAGGCCTATTTACTAAAATCAATTAACTTTGAATAAATTGTGTAATCTCTTTAAGATAAATATTGGTCAAAAATTCTGCATGCTTTTTTGTTTTTGCTTCTACAATACATCTAATTATTGGTTCAGTGTTTGATTTCCGGAAATTTACCCAATGATCCTCAAAATCAATTTTTAGTCCATCATCCAAATTAACTTTTTTGTCTTTATACTTCTCAGCTATTTTATTAATAATCTCATCAGGATTTTTAGAATTGAGCTTAATTTTGCTTTTAATTATATGATACTGCGGTAGTGATTTTTTTAACTCGCTCAGTCTCCCGTTAAATTCAAGAAGATGTTGTAAAGTTAATGCTGTAGCAACTAAAGCGTCTCTGCCAAAATTTACTTCAGGCAAAATTACGCCGCCACTCCCTTCACCGCCTATAATAGCTTTAACTTTTTTCATGAGTTTTACTACGTTTGCTTCACCAACAGGTGAGCGAAAAACTCTACAATTAAATTCATTTGCTATATCATCCACAGCACGAGTAGTTGAAAGATTTACTACAACATTCCCTTTCTTTTTTGATAAAATAAATTTTACAGCCTGTGTGATTGTATTTTCTTCGCCAAATGGTTCACCACTTTCGGTAATTAAAACAAGTCTGTCTACATCAGGGTCTACCACTACTCCCAAATCTACTTTGTTTTTTTTGATTGCTTTTATTGTAGACTTTAAATTTTGAGGGAGAGGTTCAGGGTTGCGAGGAAAAATTCCACTTTTATCGCAATTTATTTTAATTACCTTACAACCTAATTTTTCTAATAATCTTGGCATTGAATAGCTGCCGGCTCCATTTACACAGTCTAATAATACTCTAAACTTTCTTTTTTTGAGTTTCGCAACATCAATATAGTTCATTTTTAAAATTGAGTTTATGTGTTCATCTAAACCTTTGCTGTAATTTTCATATCTGCCGAGCTTATTCCAACTCATAAATTTTTTAATGGCAGAATCTAAAAAAGATACCATCTTTTTATTTTCATCAGGACTCAAAAATTCTCCATTTCTATTCAACAGTTTGAGTGCATTCCATTCGTTTGGATTATGACTTGCAGAAATTTGAATACCGCCAGCAGCTTTTAAATTCTTTACATTAAACAAAACCGTTGGTGTTGGTGAAATGCCTATATCAACAACATCATTCCCTTTGAATAGCAGCGTTCCAATTACAATATCTTTTATTGCCTCACCAGAAATTCTTCCATCTGTACCAACTACAATTTTTCCTTTGCCACAAAATTCTGCAAAAGCAGAAGTATATTGTATAATTACATTTGGGTCTAATCCGTCTCCAACAACTCCTCTTATTCCGGAAACACTTGCCATTAAAGTAGGCATTTAACCTCCAGTAGCTTGTTTATTTTTCTTTTGATTAAAAAAATCTTTTTATGTACACAATTTAGTATTTTTGCCTAAAAATTTTTTATGACAAACTTTTCTGCTAAAATAAACAAGATTAATAAATTATTAATAAATAAATTTGGTTTACCCAAAAGGGCTGCAACTCCTCCAGAGCCAGTTGACCTTTTAATTGCAACTATTCTTTCGCAAAACACTAACGACAACAATTCTTACAGGGCGTTCCAAAACTTAAAGAACAAGTTCCCTCAATGGATTGATTTGTTGAAAGTAAAAAGAACGGTAATTGAAAAATTAATTCGAGTTGCTGGCTTAGGTGAACAAAAATCTTTTGCAATCAAAAACTTAATTTCAAACCTTTACAAAGAAAATGGGAAAATCACTCTTGATTACCTTGCCGACTATACAAATAAAGATGCTATTGACAATTTAATTAGATTCAAAGGTGTCGGGGTTAAAACAGCAAGTTGTGTGCTTTTATTTTCGATGAATAGAAATGTGTGCCCAGTGGATACACATGTTCATCGTACCTTAAATAGATTAGGAATTGTATCAGCTACCAACCCCGATAAAACTTTTTATTTGCTAAATGAAAAGTTGCCTGAGGGTATAGCACATTCATTACATACAAATTTAATTAGACTTGGAAGAGAAATCTGTAAGCCTAAAAATCCAAGCTGCGGCGTTTGTCCGCTTAACTCAATTTGTATTTATAAATTAAAAAACATAAACAATAAAAAAGAAAATAAGAAAAGAGATTTTATGTTGTTAGATAACGTATGATTAAAAAGATGTTGATATGATTTTTGTTTTAACTTAGGTGTTTTAACAATGAAGAAATTTTAAAAAATCTAATACAATTCAATAAACTTTATTTCTGGACAAAATATGTGGGTACTCTTTGCAACTTTAAATCCTATTGCAGAAGGCTTTAGAAGCATGTTCATTAAAAAAGCTTCAAAAGAATTTGACCCAATTATAATTGCTTGGTTTAATAATATGCTCCCATTACTTTTTTTTATACCACTTTTATTTTTTATCCCGCTGAACTTAAATAAAGATTATTTACTTAGTCTCACGGCTACTTCATTAATTAATGTTATAGCAACTATCTTATACATGCATTCAATTGCTCACGATGATATTTCTAAGGTGATGCCAATGTTAAGTTTTACTCCGCTGTTTTTGCTTTTCATAGAACCTTTGATACTTGGCGAAAAACCCAGCTTTTTGGGAGTAGTAGGCGTTTTGTTAGTTGTGTTTGGGTCATATCTACTAAACTTAAATAATAATGGCACTTCATTATTATCACCGATTAAAGAGTTGTTTACTAACAAAGGAACTAGATTGATGTTTTTAGTGGCTGTACTTTGGAGTTTTTCTGCAAACTTTGACAAGATTTGCATCAATAATGCTTCAGTATACCAGCATATTATTTTTATGAACCTTTTTATTTTTATTTGTATTACATTAATTGTATTGGTATTCAAGAGAAATAAAATCCCTTCGTTTAAATTCCATAATATCAAAAGTCTTTTTAATGTAAGCATATTTACAGTCGGAACATTTATTTTTCATATGGCAGCTTTATCAATGACTTATGTGGTATACGTAGTTGCAATGAAAAGGATGTCGGGAATTTTTTCAGTATTAATTGGTGCAGGATTCTTAAAGGAATTAAATTGGAAAGAACGTATGCTGGGTTCTGTTGTAATGTTCTTAGGTGTACTCATGATAGTATTTCTATAATAATCGGAGCTTTAGTTTTTTTTAACGCTATAGATAATTATATTTATAAGTAAAATCTTATTTGAATAAGTAAATGAATCAATTAACTGAGGAATTATGGCAAAAGAATACGAAGTTGCTGTTTTGGGTGGGGGACCTGGTGGTTACGTTGCTGCAATTCGTTCGGGACAATTGGGGTTTAAGACTGTTGTAATTGATAAAGATAAGCTTGGGGGCATCTGTTTAAATTGGGGTTGTATTCCTACAAAATCTCTTTTAAAAAATGCAGAAATTTACGATTTAATGAAAAACCGCTCAGAAGATTTTGGGATTAAAGTTTCTGAACTTACATTTGATTTTAATAAAATTATTAAACGTAGCCGCGATATATCCGATAGAATTACAAATAACGTCGAATTTCTTATTAAAAAAAATAAAGTAGATAGAATAAAAGGATTTGGGAAAATTATATCTAACAATCAAATTGATGTGTTTGATAACAATGGAGAACAAGTAAGTTCAGTAAAAGCCAAAAGAATTATAATTGCAACTGGCGCTCGTCCAAAAGAACTGCCAAACATTCCAATTGATAAAAAAAATATTATCACTAGTTCTGAGGCAATGGCTTTAGATAAGCAGCCAAAAGATTTGATTATTATAGGTGCTGGTGCAATTGGAGTTGAATTTGCTTATTTCTATAATGTTTTTGGTACTAAAGTAATGATTATTGAAATGCTGAGTTCAATTTTGCCGCAGGAGGATAAAGAAATCTCTGCAGAGTTAGAAAAGAGTTTTAGAAAACGAGGAATTGAAATTTTTACTTCAACAAAAGTAATTAGTGCAAAAATTGAAAATAAGTATGTAAAAGTAACTATAGAAAAAGATGGTAAGCAGCTGGAATTGAAAGCAGAAAAAGTCTTATCAGCAGTAGGTGTAACTGGAAATGTAGAAGGTTTTGGACTTGAAGAATTGGGCATTGAAATTAATAAAGGGCATATAAAAGTTGATAAAAAAAATTATCAAACAAATATACCTAATGTATACGCAATTGGTGATGTTATTGGTCCGCCCTTGCTGGCACATGTAGCTTCTGCAGAAGGGATAAGTTGTGTAGAATCATTTAAAGGAAAAAATCATCAAATTGATTACGATTCAATTCCAGGATGTACATACTGTCAACCACAAGTTGCTAGTATAGGTTTAACTGAAGAAAAAGCTAAGGAGAAGGGGTATAAAATTAAAATTGGTAAATTCCCCTTTATGGCAAGCGGTAAAGCTTTTGCAATTGGTGAACGCAACGGTTTTGTTAAATTAATTTTTGAAGAAAAATATGGAGAACTTTTAGGTGCTCACATTATTGGCTCAGAGGCTACAGAAATGATTGCAGAATTAGGAATCGCAAAATCGCATGAAGCAACTTACGAAACCATTCTTAAAACTATACATGCACACCCAACACTCTCTGAGTCAATTATGGAAGCAGCTGCACAAGCTTATGGAGAAGCGATTCACATATAGAAGCTTAGATTATTGCAATCTTGGTTTAATTGAATATGGAATAGCATGGGACATTCAGAAGGAGATTTTTGATTTAAGATTGCAAAACAAAATAAATGATGTTCTGCTCTTGCTCGAACATCCTCATACTTATACACTTGGTAAAGTAGCCGATAAAAATAACTTGATAAGTTCTGCAGATTACTTGAAAAGAAATAATATTTCTGTTTACGAAATTGACCGCGGAGGCGATATTACTTATCACGGTCCGGGACAAATAGTTGGTTATCCTATAATTAATTTAAAAAATTGGAAACAAGATACTCATTTGTATTTAAGAGCTTTAGAAGAAGTTATTATACTTACATGCAAAGCCTTCGGAATTGATGCAGGGAGAAATCCTAAATATACTGGAGTTTGGATAAACGACCGTAAAATTGCTGCAATTGGAGTTAAAGTTAGTCGTTGGATTACAATGCACGGATTTGCATTTAATGTAAATACGGATTTATCTTACTTCAATGGTATTATACCTTGCGGAATAAAAGATAAAGAAGTAACTTCTTTAGAAAAAGAACTAAAACAAAAATTAATTATAGATGAAGTAAAAAGAACAGTATTGGAGAAATTTGTAGAAGTGTTTGGTTATGATGCTTATAACAAAAAAGAAATTGAGGAGTTAAAGTCAATTTTAGTGCAGTAACTTAATTCCATTGCATTAATTTTAACTTGAGGTGAGAAATGACAAAAAATGGGAAAATAGAAACGGCTAACTCAGCCATAAGCGAAATAAAAGCACCAACAGGTAAAATAGATTCATTTGGCGGCATGACGAAAGATGAACTAATGAATGTATTGAGACTTATGTATATGGCGCGCCAGATGGACCATAAACAAATGACATTATTGAAACAGGGGAAAGCTTTCTTCCATATTCCAGGTTCAGGACATGAAGCTACACAAGTTGCATTTGGGCTTGCAATGAAAAAAGGTCTTGACTGGGCATTCCCTTATTATCGCGATATGGCATTTATGTTGGCATTGGGTCTAACACCAGAACAGATTTGGCTTCACATGTTAGCTAAAGCTGATGATCCTTTATGTGGAGCCCGCCAAATGCCATGTCATTGGTCATCTAAGGAATTAAATGTGCCAACTCAATCAAGTCCAACAGGCACACAATTTTTGCAGGCTGTTGGGACAGCCTTAGCTCAAGTTAAAAAAAATACAGGAGCAATTGTTTATGTAAGTAGCGGCGAGGGTGCAACAAGTGAAGGTGAATTCCATGAGGCTGTCAATTGGGCAAGTAGAGATAAACTTCCTGTGGTTTTTGTTATTCAAAATAATAAATGGGCAATTTCAGTGCCTGTAGAAAACCAAACTGCTGGTAAAAATAGTTCAATTACAGAAATGATGAAAGGTTATGAAAATTTATTAAGATTAGATGTTGATGGCACCGACTACTTGGCAGTTAATGCAATTGCTCAATCGGCAGTTAAATATGCACGACAAAGAAAAGGACCTGCTCTTGTTCAAGCTCATGTTGTAAGATTGATGTCTCATTCTTCATCGGATGACCAGAAAAAATATAGGTCGAAAGAATCAATAGAAAAGGACATAAAGGAAGACCCAATAGAAAAGTTTGCTAATCTTTTAATTAAGAAAAATATATTAACGGAACTTGCTTATGCAGAATTGAAAAAAGAAATTAATAATCATATTAATGAATCGGCAGATTGGGCATTAAAACAACCAGAACCAGAACCTGAAAGCGCAATAAGATTTGTACTTGATGAATCAGACAAAAAAAATAAACTTGAATATGAAAAGACTAAAAAGGAAGGTAAACCTGTTGTAATGGTAGATGCTATCAATCATGCCTTAAGAGAAGAAATGGAACGTAATGATAAAATTTACATCTTTGGAGAAGATGTCGCTGACCCGAAAGGCGGGGTTTTTTCAGCTACAAAAGGGCTTTCAACTCAATTTGGAAACGAAAGGGTTTTTAACTCACCATTAGCCGAAGCAAGTATACTGGGCGTTGCTATTGGTATGTCTCTTACTGGATTAAAGCCATCTGTTGAAATTCAATTTGGAGACTATATTTGGCCTGCATTTATGCAAATCAGAGATGAACTTGTAATGTATCGCTACAGGTCTAATAACCTCTTCGAAGCTCCAGTTGTAATACGTGTTGCTGTGGGAGGGTTTATTCATGGTGGACTTTACCACAGCCAAAACATTGAAGGCTTTTTCTCTCATATGCCGGGTTTATTAATTGCTTACCCAAGCAATGCAGCCGATGCAAAAGGCTTATTGAAAACAGCCCTGCGTCTTAACGACCCAGTGCTTTTCCTTGAACATAAAGGATTATATAGACAAAGTTATGCAACTAAACCTGAACCCGATGCAGAATATTTAATCCCATTCGGTAAAGCTAATGTTCTAAAAAAAGGTAATGATTTAACGGTTATTACTTACGGCGCTATGGTGCACGAATCAAATTTTGCAATAAAAAAACTGGAAGAAGAAGGTTATTCCATCGAACTAATTGATATACGAACTATTGCACCGCTGGATGTTGAAACAATATATAATTCAGTTAAGAAAACTAATAAGGCTATTGTTGTTCATGAAGATACTTTAACCGCTGGCTTTGGAGCAGAAATCGCTGCACTTATAGCAGAAAATTGTTTTGAATACTTAGATGGACCGGTAAAAAGAATAGCAGCTAAAGATACTCCAATTCCATATCATCCAAAATTAGAAAGCTATATTTTACCTAACCGAAATAAAATTTATTCTGAAATTAAAAATATACTTCAATACTAAGTTTAAAAATTTTCTAAAGGGAAAATAGATGAAAGTAGAAGTCGTAATGCCTAAAATGGGCGAAAGTATTAATGAAGGAACAATAATTAAATGGCATAAAAAAAAGGGCGAAAAAGTTAAAAAGGATGAAATCTTATTTGAAATAAGTACAGATAAAGTCGATACAGAAATTCCTTCGCCTGAAGATGGGGTTCTGGCTGAAATAAAAGTTTTTGAACAAGAAACAGCTGAGGTGGGTACTGTAGTTGCTATCATTGAAACTGATAGCGAAAATATAATGGTAAAAGATGAACCTAAACCAAAAATAACAGTTGAAGAAATACCTTCAACAACTCAAGTAGGTGGAGAATTAATTGATATTGTAATGCCTAAAATGGGTGAATCTGTAATGGAAGGAACTGTAATTAAGTGGCATAAAAAGGTGGGTGATAAAGTTAAGAAGGATGAAATATTGTTTGAAATAAGTACGGATAAAGTTGATACTGAAGTACCATCACCTTTAGAAGGAACTTTGACCGAAATTTTAGTTGGTGAAAATGAAACCGCCGAAGTTGGAGCTGTTGTAGCCAGGTTAACTACCAGTAGCGGAATTGTCAAACAGCAAAAAAAAGAGAAACTAACAGAAAGTGAAACCTTAACTACTCATCAAAGAGTAGAAAAACAAGTTGCAAAGCCAACAGAAGAAAAAGTAGAAGTTAACAGATTTTATTCCCCTTTGGTCTTGAATATAGCAAAATCAGAAGGAATTGAACTTAACGAATTAGATAAAATTACTGGTACTGGTATTGGAGGAAGGGTTACTAAGAAAGATATTCTTTCTTATATTGAAAATAAAAAGCAGAGTAAAGGTAAAGTAGTTGTTACGCAAAAGGAAGAAAAAACACTTATCGAAGAAGCTCAGCAAGCTAAGATGCCAACAGAAACTGGAGTAGAAATTATTCCAATGGATAATCTGCGTCAGCGAATTATGTATCACATGGTTAATAGTCGCGATACTTCTGTTCATGTTACAGCTGTAATTGAAGTAGATATGACCAAAATACACAATTATATTTTACAAAATCGCGATTCATTTAATGAGAAAGAGGGCATTAAATTAACGTATATGCCTTTTATTTCGTATGCAGTTATAAAAGGATTGAAAGAGTATCCTTACTTAAATGCCTCTATTGACGGTAATAATATTGTGCTGAAAAAATTTATTAATCTGGGAATCGCAGTTGCTGTTGAGCCGAACGGTTTAATTGTCCCTAACATAAAAAGAGCCGATGAGAAAAATATCAGAGGTCTGGCTAAAGCAATTGCTGAGTTAGGATTTAAAGCGCGTAATAAGAAATTATTGCCAGAAGATATTATGGATGGGACTTTTACAATTACAAATTATGGCGTATTTGGTTCTTTGTTTGGTACCCCGATAATTAATCAACCTGAAGTTGGTATTCTTGGGGTCGGCGCAGTTACAAAAAAAGCCGTCGTTGTAGAAATTAATGGATTGGAGACTATTGCAATTAAACCTATGATGTATTTATCTCTTAGTCATGATCATCGTTTAATTGATGGTATGCTAGGAGGAAAATTCTTAAAGCTAATTAAAGATACCTTAGAAAATTTTGATACGGATATAATCTAAGATTCAAACCACTACAAAATACCTTTGACTAGGAGAAGTAATGAAAATTAATCAACATCAAAAAGCATTTAAAGAAATTGTGGAGCAATCAAGACCACCGCTTGGGAAAAGACCTGAATGGCTAAAGGTTCGCTTGCCAAGTGGACAGAACTATAAAGATGTTTATCAATTGATGCGCGAAAACAAACTTAATACTGTTTGCGAAGAAGCTAAGTGCCCAAATATAGCCGAATGTTGGAATAGGAGAACTGCTACTTTTATGATACTTGGTGATACTTGTACTAGGAGCTGCGGTTTTTGTAATGTTAAGCTTGGATTACCTAAAAAGCTGGATTTAGATGAACCAAGAAGAGTAGCAGAATCAGTAGCTAAATTAAATCTGAGACATGTGGTGATTACGTCTGTAAATCGCGATGAACTATACGATGGAGGAGCTTCAATTTTTAGTGAAACGGTGAAATTAATTCGCCAAAAAATGCCACTGACTACTATCGAAATACTTATTCCGGATTTTAAAGGCGAAGAGCATGCTTTTGAAATAATTATGAAAAACCCACCTGATATTCTTAATCACAACTTAGAGACTGTTAAAAGATTATACCATGCTGTAAGACCACAGGCAAAATATGAAAGGAGTTTGAGACTAATTCAATGGTTTAAACGACGCGGGTTAAGAACTAAAAGTGGAATAATGGTTGGTATCGGCGAAACAAATACTGAAGTTTTTGAATTAATGAATGACCTCTTTTCTTATGGATGTGATATTATGACTATTGGTCAATACTTGCAGCCTACAAAAAATCATTTACCAGTCGATCGTTATGTTACTCTAAATGAGTTTAAAGAATTTAAAGAATATGGACTCCGGCTTGGCTTTAAAGCTGTTGAATCCGCACCCCTTGTTCGAAGTTCTTATCATGCAGATAAACATGCAGAAGTTATTTGAATCTCATAGAATTAATGCGTTTTTTACAGGATACACTCCTTTTCTGTTTATATTTTGTTTAATAACAGGTTTTTTAGATTTATCATTTGCTCAAAATGGCCATTCGAAAAGCTACTATGCTGATGGCACTCTAAGAGCAGATATTTCATATATAAACGATATTTACGACGGTATATCATATTGGTTCTATCCGAATGGCAATCTTCAAGCTGAAAAGTCTTTTAGTCTCGGTAAGTTAAATGGTTGGGTAAGGGAGTATTATGAAAGCGGTCTACTGAAAAAAGAATATTATGTGTCAAATGGAATTATAGATGGTATTTATAAATCTTATTATAGTAACGGTCAATTAAATGAGGTCGCCGAATATAAACTTGGCAAGAGAATCTCTTACAAAAAATTTCCTTTTGATACTACCTATAAAGCTTTACCACAAGATTATTTGGCAGGCAATAGACAGTTAGAAATCTTACAAAAGAAAAATCAAACCTTAATTTGTGACGTGGATATCTGTCCTATTCCAATTGAAGGAATAAACTCAATCCAAAAAAAATTAATATATCCTGAGCATGCACTAATGTATGGTTTACAAGGAACAGTTACGCTTATTGCGACAGTAGATACAAATGGTGATGTAGTAAATACTGAGGTGATAAAGCATCTTGGCCTTGGCTGCGATGAAGCTGCTATAGAAGCTGTAAAAGAAACTAAATTTATTCCTGGGCAGCGTAAAGGTAAGATAGTTGAGTCGCATGTTACAATCAATGTTTATTTTGAATTGGATAAGCAGCAAAATACATTTGTTACAAATAACGGCGAATTAATTAATAATAAACCCGCATTTTTGTCAAATAAGCAGGGGGAACAAGAAAAAGTTGAACAAAAAAATACAATAGAAAAAAAATATTATACATGTGAAATTGACGAATGTGCTCAACCTGTAGGTGGGCTTAAATCAATTACAGATAAAATTATAGTACCAGCAATAGCAAAAAGGTTAAAACTGAAGGGCAATATTTTAGTAGAAGTTAAAGTTGACCAAAATGGCATTGTATTAGACACAAAAGTGCTTGAGGGTATCGGCTATGGCTGCGATGAAGCAGTAGAATCAGCAATTTTTGCAACTAAGTTTTTGCCTGGTAAACAAAACTTCATCGCAGTTAACTCTGTTGTTAGACTTGTAATACCTTTTAATTATGAAAATTAAGCAGAAAACTTAGATAATATTTTTTTAAACTCTTCCTCGATTGATTTCCCTTTGTCATTAGCGTACCACTTGTGTAACTCTTCTAAGTACTTTTCTTTGGGTATTCCTTCATCTCTTAACTTTGCTATTAACTCTTGCGCCTTTTTAGGGCGGGGTCCCCATTGAAAAAGTTCATTGCCATCTAAATCGAAAGAAATTAATTTGGGGATACTTCTTGAGGTGCCGGTTAAATACTGGTCCATAATATCTAAATTGCTGTCTCTAAGTAAAATTCTTAAATCTATTTTAGGATTTTGCTCGGCAAAAATTGCTATATAAGGCAATGACTGAGCTGAATCACCACACCAAGCCTCAGTAAGTACCATCCATATTTGATTTGAATTTATCCTTAAAATAATGTTTTTTAATTCGTTATCAATCTGATATATTTTATGAATTCTATTTGTCCTCTGAAAATTTAATTTTATATGTTCATCGAAATTTTCTTCTAATTTATTTTTGAAATAATCAAGGTATTCATTGTATTTCATTCCATTATGTGGTCGTCTATCTTCAAAAAATTTTTTTGGCATTTTAATCCTCCTCTATTAAAGTTTAGTTTTTATAATTCACTAATTTACCTCTGAAGAGCAAGTTTGGGTTATATTTAAGAGAACAATTACTGTTTACTAAATTAAACAATTTGTTAAAAAATATGAGAATAATAATTAAATTAAAATGCGGTTTGTGGCATTAAGATTGAATTAACTTTGATAAACTGATTGTGAGGCCATTATGAAAAAGCTAATATTAACAATTTTGCTTTTATTTGTTGCTGCTCCTAATAAATCTGAGAATTTATATAGCAATGTGACCTTCGAATATTTTTATTCAACATTGTCTCCTTACGGTGAATGGATACAAATTGATGCTAATTTATATGCCTGGCGTCCATATAATATTAGACATAGTTGGCGGCCATACATGATAGGCAGGTGGTGTTGGACTGTTAATGGTTGGTATTGGGATTCATTTGAGCCTTTTGGTTGGGCAGTTTATCATTATGGCAGATGGTATTATGATGACTTTTATGGCTGGATTTGGATACCAGATTATCAATGGGCACCAGCATGGGTTGAATGGCGATATGACGATGATTATATAGGATGGGCTCCATTACCACCTTATGCAACTTTTAGAGTGAACTTGGGAATTCATTTTTCCATTATTTGGCATTCGAGACCTTTTTATTGGAGTTTTGTACCGTATAGGTATTTTTGCAATGTTAATGTTCATAACTATCTTATAGATTATAAACTTGTCAACAGGATTTTCCCTAGAACGCGTTACAGAACTAATTATTATGATGATAGGGGCAGAATTGTTAACGGTGGAATAGATAAAGATTTTGTTGAAAGAAAAAGTGGCAGCAGGATTTACACTCGTTCTATACAAATTACTAATGATTATGACAACTATAGAAAATTTAGGGGTAATGAAAGAGCGGATAAGATAATTGAATTTACGCCATCTGAAAGAGAAATTTCAAAATACAAGAATTTTACCGATGTGCACGCAAGACGTTATTCAGAAAGAAGTAGCTTAAGGTTGGACAAAATGCTTGTCCAAAGAAACAATGTTAACGAAAGAAAACTTAATGGTGAAAAAGGTGATAGAAGTATTGGTAACAATGCTTTTGGTCTATCAAACGAGTCTGAGAAATCAAACAGGTTTGATAATAATAATAAAATTAGAAGCGAGTTTAACAGACCAAGAGGTTATGAAAATTATAATGAAGAAATTCCAATTTTCCGAAAACCTAATGGCAGAGTTGAGAGGCGGGGCAAAATTTATCCGGAAAATAGAACAAATTTAAGAAAAGAATCCCATCGACAAATTATTCCAGAATATAGAACCTTTAAGAATAGAGAGACTGTCACAAAATCTGAACGAAGAGTTGAAACAAGAAGGCGATAACTTTTTCGCCTTCTTTGAATTTTATTTTCTTTGTTAGAAAATCAACGAGCCTTGATTTTACCTTCTTGGACTAATTTAGCTATTTGGCCGGTTCCATTTTTTGAAATAGTACGGAGAGCACTTGCGGTTAATTTCACGGTAACAAATTTATTTAACTCTTTTACCCAAATTCTTTTCTTTTGAAGATTGGGCAGGAATCTTCTTTTTGTTTTATTGTGAGCATGAGAAATATTGCTACCACTTATAGGACCAACGCCAGTAATTTGACATTTTCTTGCCATTTTTTATCCCTTTTTACCTAAAAAACGAGCACAAATTTAACTAAATTATTGCTATTTAAGCAAAAATTAGTTGCTTTTAATCCAACAAATCTTTTGATAAAAGTTACTTTTTATTTTTTTCCCAGCTATTTCCTTTGCCCTAATTCTCTGTCCAACATATATAATGCGCTTTTGTTTTCACCAATCAACTTAAATTTTTCAATAATCTGGTTCACGGTGGAAACTTCCTCTACTTGTTCTTTGACAAACCATTGTAAAAATATATTTGTAGCATGATCTTGTTCGGCTATAGCCTGGTTGACTAATTTATTTATTCGGTCGGTTATGTATAGTTCATGTTTGTAAGCTTCTTGAAAAGCTTCTAATGGCGACTTCCAACTTTCTTGAGGCTTTTCAATTAATTCCAATTTAACTCTTGAATTCACTTCTATTAAATAATTGTAAATCTTCATTGCATGCCCATATTCTTCAGTGGATTGTACCTGCATCCAAGTGGCAAAGCCAGTAAAATTTATTGACTGAAAATATGCCGACATTGCTAAATACAAGTAAGAAGAATAAAACTCTGCATTAATTTGGTCATTTAATGCTTTTTCCATCTTTGCTGAAAGCATAAATCCTCCTTATTTTTTTGATTTTGTAAACATATTTATTTGATTATAATATTACAAACAGTAATTTTTAAAGACTACCTTTTACTATGTGGGTATATCGATTATGAAACAAACAATAATTCTTTTGATTTTTTTGTTGCTCATTAATTTTACATTAATTGGACAAACTTTAGAAAAAAAGTGGTTGACAGACTTTGAGAAGTCTAATTATACAGCAACATCAAATTACGATGAAACCATAAATTATCTTAAAAAATTAGAAGCAGCTTCTCCTTATATTAAACTAATTACTTTTGGACAATCACCTCAGGGCAGACAACTATATGCAGCAATTGTATCAAGGCAAAAATTGTTTAATCCCTCAGAAATAAAAAAGAAGGGACTACCTATTTTATTAATTCAAAATGGCATTCACGCTGGTGAAATTGAAGGTAAGGATGCTTGTCTACTACTCTTAAGAGATATTTTAATTACAAAAACTAAAGCTAAATATCTTGATAATTGTGTTTTAATAGTAATCCCAATTTTTAATGTTGATGGACATGAAAGAATGAGCAAATATAATAGGATTAATCAAAATGGTCCTAAAGAAATGGGGTGGCGTGCTACCGCACAGAACTTAAATTTAAATAGAGACTATATGAAAGCGGATTCGCCGGAAATGATTAACTGGCTGAAATTTTTTACAAAATGGTTACCCGATTTTTTTATTGACACTCATACGACTGATGGTGCGGATTATCAGTATACAATTACTTACAATATATCTGACGGCGAAAATCAATATCCGCAAACAATCGAATGGATTAAATCATCACTTATACCGTACTTTGAAAATAAAGTGGAAAAAGAAGGCTACTTAATTTTTCCATATGTTGCTTTTAAAGGAAGTAAACTTGAAGATGGATTAGTTGACTGGGTACCAACACCAAGGTTTTCTAACGGATATGTTCCTTTACAGAACAGGCCCGCACTTTTAATTGAAACACACATGCTTAAGTCTTATAAAGACCGTGTATATTCAACAAAATTTTTAATAGAAGCTGTGATAGAAAAAATTAATGATGATAGTCAAAAGCTTGTTAAAATGAATAAGGATGCGGACAATTGGGTAATAGAAAATTACTTTTATAAAAAAAAGCCATTACCTCTAAGTTTTTCAGTTACAGATAAAAATAAGATTATTATCTTTAAGGGTTTTAACTCAATCGAAAAAGAAAGCGGGATTACAGGTAACAAAGTTTTAGTCTATACAAATACACCAGTAGATTTTAACATCCCATTCTATTATGACTTAAACGTAAAAGATTCTGTGTATGTCCCGAAAGCTTATCTCATCCCAAAAGAGTGGAATGAAATTGTAGATAAGTTGAAACTGCATGGTGTAATAATTGATACTGTCAGAACCTCCGAACAAGCAGTTGTTGAAAAATATAAATTCTACGATGTGAAATTTTCAAACAGTTCTTTTGAGGGACACCAAAGACCAATTTATAAATACAATGTAATTATTGATACACTTAGACTTAAAAAGGGGGATTATATTATTAGAACTGACCAAAGAACACTGCAAATTATAGTAAATCTATTAGAGCCTTTAAGTCAAGACTCATTTATTGCATGGGGATTTTTTAACACAATTTTTGAAAGAAAGGAATATTTTGAAGTTTATTCGATGAATAAAATTGCTGAAGAGATGATTAGTGAAAATCCCAAGTTAAAAGAAGAGTTTTTACGTAAACTTCAGGAAGATGAAAATTTTAGGAATAATAGTTACATGAGATTGATGTATTTTTATGAAAAGTCACCTTACAGCGATAAATATTTAAACCAGTATCCTGTTTTGCGCATAATTAAAGAATTACCAAATTAATCGTGTTGAAAAGTGATTATCATTAAAAAAATTTTATTGATACTATTATTATTTGTTTCTTTTTCAGCAATTACTGTTCTTTTCTATAAATTTGTTAACCCGCCTGTTACTTCTATTATTCTACTAAAAGAAGAATTCACATTAACAAGCTTTTTATCGATAAAAAATTATAATCAAAAATGGCAGGGCATACAAAACATTTCAGCTTACGCACCTTTAGCAGTTATTGCATCAGAGGATCAAATTTTCTTTGAACATTTTGGATTTGACTTTCGCCAAATTGAAAAAGCAATAAAAGAGAATGAAAGAAGACGGAGAATAAGAGGTGCCAGCACAATCTCACAGCAAGTCGCAAAAAATTTGTTTCTATGTAACGATAAGTCAATTTTTAGAAAAGCATTTGAAGCTTATTATACTTTATTAATTGAACTTTTATGGAGCAAGAAAAGAATATTGGAAGTATATTTAAATGTTGCTGAAATGGGTGATAATATTTACGGAGTCGAGGCAGCATCAGAAATATTTTTTCATAAGTCTTCATTAAAACTAACTTCAGCAGAAGCTGCGTTTCTTGCTGCCGTTTTACCTAATCCTATTAAGAGAAAAGTATCAAGGCCATCTTCTTATTTATTAAGGAGAAAAGAACAGATTTTAACTCAAATGGAATTGATTGGTGGACTGCCTTTTATAAAAGAAAAATTGCGTTGAAGTAGTTATGTTTAATATCAGCCCATGCATTTGGAAATGACACTTCATATTTACCTATGGCTTGTTATTAAAATTCTTACTCACTCATTATTACTTACTATAGTGAATCTTGATAATATCTTATTCCATTCTTTGCTACCTTACTAATTAAAACAAAAATAAACCAAACCTTTGATTTGTCAAATGAGTTTGAAATTTTATTACCCACGAAGTCCCATATCACAAAGTCAAAAAAGTTCGAACAATCCCTTTATCTGTTAAAGCATTACAAATATTAACCGAAAGGCAATTAATTGAAATAGCAGAATTTGTTTTCACAATTAACAACAATTCAATTAATCAAAACACACTTTCACATAAGTTCCATGAATATGCTATCAAAGCAAATATAAATCCAAAGCTAAACTTTCATTCTTTGAAACATACATTTGCAAGCTGGTTAGTCCAAAAAGGTGTTTCAATTTACGAAGTCCAAAAATTCTTAGGTCATTCAAATGTTTCCGTCACTTAAATATACGCACAACTTGCAGTCTGATAACTTAAGAGCTGCAATAGAAAAATTGAATGCATTGACAAACTAAAGGGTAACATTAGACTTGAATGAATTAATTAGAAATCCTTACTATGATAGAACTATTGTTTATAAAATTGTGAGCTTTTTTCAAAAACAGCTTCAATGATTTTTTGAAGTAAACTTAGCCTTATTATGATAGCTTCTAAATTTCTCATTTTATATCTTTGTTTTAAATAAGTTTATTGAAGCATTAATGAATACTTACTTTCGAAGGGCAATTATTTTCAGGAGTTCTCCATGCCAAATTACTTCATTACAAATGAAGGAACCAAAGATTTAAGAAGAAGACTGATTCAACTTATAGGCTGTAGTAAAGAATTAAATTTTCTTATAGGTTTTTTTTACTTCTCTGGAATAAGAGAATTATACGAAGGTTTGAAAGGGAATCAAGATTTTATTCTTAAAGTTTTAGTTGGACTTGATGTAGATAAGTTATCCTATGGATTGATTGAATTTTCGAAGGACGAAAAATATTCTAATGAAGAAAGAATTAATAATTTTTTTACTTCGGTTAAAACATCAATTAACAGTGATTATTTTGATAACAAAGAATTTTATGAACAGGTTAGATATTTCATAGATTTAATAAAGAATGATAGACTAATAATTCGCAAAACATATAAACCAAATCACTCTAAACTCTACCTCTTTTATTTGGAAGAATCACAGGTTGGCAGATCAAAATTATTTATTACAGGTAGCAGCAATCTTACAAGGGCAGGATTAAGCGGACAGAATGAATTCAATGTTGAAATTTCAGATTATGGTTTTGATGAGGCAGAGAAATATTTTAATGAATTATGGGAAGATGCAGTAAAAATAAATGAAGAACCGGATTTAAAAGAAAAATTAATTCATATAATAGAGGACGAAACATTAATAAAAGAAATAACTCCATTCGAAGCTTATGCGTTAGTGCTTAAATCATATCTTGATTCATTTGAAGGGAAAGAAATTGGAACAAGCTTATTAAGAATTCTTGATGAAAAAGGATATAAAAAATATCAATATCAACTTGATGCTGTAAAATATGCTCTTTCTGTAATTGAAAAACATAATGGTGTTTTAATTGCTGATGTAGTAGGGCTCGGAAAGACAGTAATAGCTTGCATGATAGCAAAACATTTGAAATCAAGAGGCTTGGTTATATGTCCACCTGGATTAATTGGCGATGAAAATAAAACTGAAGGCTGGAAAAAATATCTAAATGAATTTCAGCTTTATGATTGGGAAGTGCGCTCACTTGGAGATTTAGAAAATACATTAGAATTCGTAAGACTTAATGATGATATTCAAGTAATAGTAGTGGACGAAGCTCATCGATTTAGAAATCAGGATACAAAAGGATATGAACAGTTAAAAAATATTTGCAGAGATAAAAAAGTTATATTGCTTACAGCAACTCCATTTAATAACAAGCCGGAAGATGTGCTTTCATTACTCAATTTATTCATAATCCCTAAAAAATCATCAATAACACTTAATGATGATTTAATAAGTGTATTTAGAACAATTAACAGATTATTTGATGATTTAGCATTTATCAAGAAGAATTATAACTCAAAAGAGAGAAAGAAATTAAACAAAGCCAAAAAACTCTATAAAGCTATTTTTGATGATGATGAGATAGATTTAACAAAAGTAAAAAGAAAATCACACTCACTTGCAAAACAAATTAGAGATGTTATTGAACCAATCACAATAAGAAGAAATCGATTGGATTTGTTAAAAAATCCAGTTTATAAAAATGAAGTGAAAGAACTCTCAGTTGTTGATAATCCACAAGAATGGTTCTATGATTTGACTGAAGAACAATCAAAATTTTATGATGAAATAATTACAAAATATTTTGCCGACCCTGATGAAGAAGGAGGCAAATTTAAAGGTGCAATTTACAGACCGTTTGAATATGAAAAAGGTTATGGAACAACACTTTTTGATGAAGAAAAAGATAAAGAAGAAAACAGAGAATATATTCAACAGCGCAACTTATTTGATATTATGCGCAGATTGATAATTAAGAGATTTGAAAGTTCATTCGGTGCTTTTGAACAAAGTATAAAGAATTTCAAACATATTACAGAAACTGTTCTAAAGTTCATAGAGAAAACAGGTAATGGAGAACCATTAAAAGGTGAATATATTCTTGACAGAGATTTACTTGAAAGAATTGTAGAGCTTGATTCTGATGAAATACAGGATAAATTAAAAGAATACGAAGACAATATTACAAAGGGAGTCTATCCAAAGAAACATAAGCGGTATAAAATTGAGAACTTCAAATCAAAGAAGAATTTTATTGATGATATAAAGTCAGACATAAAATTATTCGATGAAGTTATTAACAAGCTAAATGAATTGAAACTTATTGATAATGACCCTAAAGTTGAACGCTTACTCAATAATGTCGAGGATGAATTAAATAAACTACCCCTTAATAATGGGCCCAAGCGAAAGATAGTAATCTTTTCTGAGTATGCGGATACAGTTGAATATGTTTATGATAAAATAAGCAGACTAAAACCAGATTTAGCAAAAAGAACACTTGTTGTAACTGGTTCAATCCCTCAATCTAAGATAACAATTATAAACAAAAACTTTGATGCTTCAGCAAAAGAACAGGATAATGATTATGATATTTTGTTAAGTACTGATAAACTGAGTGAAGGATTTAATCTAAATAGAGCAGGAATGGTAATAAACTATGATATTCCCTGGAATCCTGTGCGAGTAATTCAAAGACTTGGAAGAATAAATCGCATAAGCAAAAAAGTTTTTGAAAAGTTATACATTGTTAATTTCTTTCCTACAGAACGAGGTGCAGAATTTGTTAAATCGAGAGAGATAGCACAAAATAAAATGTTTATGATTCATAATACATTGGGAGAAGATTCAAAAATATTTGATGTCGATGAAGAGCCATTTCCAGCAAAACTTTACCAGAAGTTAACTCAAAATATAGAGGAAGCTGAAGATGAAAGTCTTTTCACAAAGGTATTTAATCTTTATAATGAAATTAAAGAACAGCATCCTGAAGTAATAAAAAGATTAAATAATTTTCCTAAAAGAGTAAAAGTGATTAAGCAGTTTAATGAAGATGAAATGATAGTATGTTTTATGAAGAATAGAATGTATATCAAAGTAGGAAATGAGAATGGAATTATGGATTCATCATTGGAGTTGATTATTGATAAAATAAAATGTGACTGCAATGAAAAACCTCTTCCAATTGATGATGATTTCTGGAATTTGTATGAAAGCGTTAAAGAGAATAAAGAAAAAAGTATTTCTCCTAAGTCACAAATCAGCAATGAAAAGAAAGCATTGAATAATATTGATAATTTAATCCGCAGGAATGGAAATGAAAGACTATTAATAATAAAGAATTTTTTAAGAACAATAAGAGAAGATTTAATTGATTACGGGACATTACCAGATTATACGATTAGAAGACTTGCATCATTAAAGCTAAAAGAAGATGATTTGCAGAGTGCTATTGAAGAAATAGAATCTATAAAAAATGAACTTGGGGAAGATTATCTTGAAAAAGAAAAGAAGAAATTACAGAAAGCAGATAAAGAAATAATAATTGCCATAATGAACAAAAAACCATAGCACCTTTTCGTCCTTAGCGTGCTTAGCGGTTTCAATATAACATAACCGCAGAGAACGCAGAGAAGGCGCAGAGAAAAAACTTATACAACTTAGTGACTTTGCAACTTGGCGAGAAATAAATAAAAAAAACTTAGCTTATTAACGAAAAACAAAATGGAAGAATTATGGAAATTAAAGACATCCTAAAATCTTTAACAGAAAAATTCAACTTTAAAGACTTATCAAGATTATTCCGCAATAAAACCAGAACATTTCGAGAAATTGACGAACCATTGAGCTACCTGAACGATGAAAATTTTTCTGATTGTAAATTGTTTGGTGAATTTAAATTAGAAAATTCTGATGAAATGGTAATAGTAACCACAAAAGTAAACAAACCACTTTCCGAACGCACTGGCAAAAAAGCACAATACACACTTGGCAAAAAATTCCTAAAAGATACACAGCGTTATGTTGGCGGCTTTTTTATTTTCTACGATGACAAAGGCGATTTTAGATTCTCACTTATCTACGATATTCCACTTGCAACAGGTAAAAGAGACTGGAGTAATTTCAGAAGATACACTTACTTTGTAAGTAAAGAACAAACCAACAAAACCTTCATTCAACAGATGAAGGAAGCAAAATTCTCATCACTTGATTCAATAATTGAAGCATTTAGCGTCGAAAAAGTTACAAAAGAATTCTATCAAGAAATTGCTAACTGGTATTTCTGGGCAATGGATAAAGTTCAGTTTCCTGATGATGAAGAAAAAGATAAAGAAAAACGTAATGCTAAAAACCTTATAAGATTAATTACACGAATTATCTTTATCTGGTTTATGAAGGAAAAAGAATTAGTCCCTCCAACTTTGTTTGATAAATCATTTATTGATAAGATAATTAACTATAAGGATAAAACCGGCAGTACTTACTACAAAGCTATTCTTCAAAATCTATTTTTTGCTACACTAAATACTTATATGAAGAAAGATAATAAAGAAAGTAGAATTTTTGTAGAAGAAGCTGAAAAGAAGGGTTATCTAAACGACGCTTATTTGCAGCAAGGATATTATCGGTATAGCAGATTTATTAAAGATAAAAAATTATTCCTCGAACAATTTGAAAATGTCCCGTTCCTCAACGGTGGATTGTTTGAATGTCTTGATAAGAAAATTGATGGAAAAGAAATAAGAATTGATTGCTTCTCTGATAATCCTAAAAATGAAACACGATTAAAAGTGCCTGATGAACTTTTCTTTCTTGAAGAAGAAACAGAAACAGATTTATCTAACTATCTTGAAAAAGGAAAGAATAAAAAAGTAACCGGGCTTCTCACTATTCTAAAACGATATAATTTTACAATTGACGAAAACACACCGATTGATCAGGATGTTGCACTTGATCCTGAATTACTTGGTAAAGTGTTTGAAAATCTTTTAGCATCTTATAATCCCGAAACTGCCACCACTGCCCGTAAAGCAACAGGAAGCTATTATACTCCAAGAGAAATTGTCGAGTATATGGTTAATGAATCTTTAGTCGCTCATCTAAAGACAGTATTGAATAATGATAATCAGGAAATTGAGCAAAAATTAAGAATGCTTTTTGATTATGCATCTGAGGAAAATCCTTTTGATGCGCAGACAACTTTGAAATTAATTGATGCTATTGAAAAGATAAAAATTCTGGATCCTGCTTGTGGTAGTGGCGCTTTTCCAATGGGAGTTTTGCATAAACTTGTGCTTGCACTTCACAAACTTGACCCAGATAATAGAATTTGGAAGCAAAGAGTACTCGATAGAGTTCCTCCTGAAATTAGAAGTGAAACCGAGCAGTCTTTACAAAATAAATCTATAGATTATATAAGAAAATTGGGATTAATTGAACATTGTATTTATGGAGTTGATATACAGGAGATTGCAATTCAGATTAGCAAATTAAGATTTTTCATTTCATTACTCGTTGAACAGCGAATTGATGATACAAAACCAAATCGTGATATTCGTGCTTTGCCAAATCTTGAAACAAAATTTGTTGCTGCAAATACATTAATTGGGTTAGAACGACCAGAACAATTAAATTTAATTCCTGGCGAGGTTGAGGAACTTGAAAAGCAGTTATTTAAAGTGAGGGAAGAAATATTTTATACAAACAGCCGCAAAGAAAAATTAGAATTACAGAGAAAGGAAAAGCAATTAAGAGAAAAACTAAAAATTGCATTAAATCATAATGGCTTTCAGAATGATGTCGCAGAAAAAATTACAAGCTGGGACCCATTTGATCAGAACACACATGCTGATTGGTTTGACCCGGAGTGGATGTTCGGAGTAAAAGACAGTTTTGATATTGTGATTGGAAATCCGCCGTACATAAAAGAATATACTCGTAGAGAAGCATTCGATGGTCTAAGGAGTTCACCCTATTATCAAGGCAAAATGGATATATGGTATTTATTCGCTTGCATAGGCATCGATTTATTAAAACAAAATGGTATTCTGACTTTTATTGCGCAAAACAATTGGGTTACAAGCTTCGGTGCATCCAAGTTAAGAAAAAAGGTTATTACAGAGACTGTCATCAGACAACTAATTGATTTTAATGACTATAAAATTTTTGAAAATGCTGGGATTCAAACAATGATTATGATTTTTCAGAAAGATAATTCAAGTGATAATTACAAAATTGATTATAGAAAAATATTAAGTCAGGAACCGACATTTAAAGATGTAATAGACATTTTACAAAAAAACAAAAATGAAAATATCCAATTCTTGATATCAGTAATTCATAGAGAAAGTTACATTGGGAGATCGCTAACATTTAATGACAATAGCACTGAAAAAATTCTTCATAAAATTTACAGTATAACAGAAGACCATCTTAAAGAAAATGAAATTACACAAGGAATTGTTTGCCCTCAAGATTATGTTATAAAAACTACTTTAAAAATTTTAGGAAAAGGTTATCAAATTGGGGATGGAATATTTGTTCTAAGTGATAATGAGAAAGAGAAAATTCCTTTTAATCGAGAAGAGTTGAAGCTATTAAAACCTTATTACACAACAAAGGAATTAGATAGATACTATGCAGTAAGAAAAAATTCAGAATGGATTATATACACTGGTTCACAATTTAAGGACCCTAAAAACATTAGACCATACCCAAATATTAAAAAGCATCTTGATAAATTTCAAAATGTTATTACATCTGATAATAAACCTTATGGATTGCATAGAGCACGTGATGAGAAATTCTTTAAGGGTGAAAAAATTATTGCTGTTCGTAAATGCATAAGACCAACTTTCACTTATACAGATTTTGAATGTTATGTTTCTGCTGCTTTTTACATTATTAAAACAAGCAGATTTAACTTGAAGTATCTAACTGGATTACTGAATTCAAGATTAATAGAATTTTGGCTAAAACATAAAGGCAAAATGCAAGGAAATAATTACCAGATAGATAAAGAACCTTTATTAAATATTCCGCTTCCTTCAATCACTACTGCTAACCAGTCCATGGTTCAGCAAATAGAGGTACTAGTAGATAAAATCCTTGCTGCCAAAAAACAAAACCCGCAGGCAGATACAAGTGCTTGGGAAAAAGAAATAGACAATTTAGTTTACCAGCTTTACGAATTAACTCCGGAAGAAATAGAAATAATAGAATGGGGGAAATGAGTACAGCCGAAAAAAATAATTCAGAAAATTGTTTGAGAATTTGAAAAAATTTAATAGCCACGACTTTTGGCAGAGCCATTCCTTCGGAACAACTCGTGGACAAAGAATAAAAACAAAACAAACCGGCTTCAGCCGAAACGAAGTAGAACATATTTTGGCTAAAGCCAATAACTCTTAAAAATCATTTAATCCACAAACTAAAGTTCGTGGCAAATAGGAAATTAGAGATAGAATGCGAATTTAACTCCGGAAGAAATTGAAATAATAGCAGGGGGAGAGAAAGTTAGAAGAAGAAATAATTTTTAAAGATAGTTTGAGAGATTTGAGTTACAATAAAAAATTGTTTTATTTTTACATGAAATCTTTGTTTAATTACATTAGCATTATGCTTACAGATGAATTAATAAATAAACTTATTACAGAAGAAAAAATTATAACAGAGCCACCTAAGAGAGATTTCAAAGAAGAAAATCAGCATCTTAGGAATGACTTTCAGTTGACTTCATCTGATGGTGTGAGAAAGTATTCTGTTTTTATTAGAAAGCACATTCAATTTTGGGAAAATTTTTCTATAGGTTTGATTTTTCACTCAGAGGAAGGAACAAGCTACAATCTTTTTAGATGTAATGGTAATCACGGTGAAGTATTGGTTGATATTCTAAATCCAACACCACATTTTGGCTATCATATTCATAAATTGACATCGAAAGAGATTGAAAATAATATTTTTGATCCTAAATTGAGCGAGTTGACAAAAGAATATGCTTCTTATGAACAAGCTCTTAATTACTTTTGTAGGTATGTAAACATTAAAGATGCTGACAAATATTTCCCAAACATAAATCAACCGAATTTATTTGAATAACTGAAATGTTGATACAAGAGTACATAAATAGTCTGAAAGAACAGTTTAATAATTTCTTTTACCTTAAAGAAAAAAGAGAAAACATTTTCCAGGTATATGCTCCATTATATCATTCTGATGGTGATATGATGGATATTTTTCTTACCGAAATTCCTGAGAAAGGACTTGTAAGAATCAGCGATTTTGGACTAACATTAATGAGATTGTCATATTCCTTCGATATTGATACCCCCAACAAAGAAAAAATCTTTAACAAAATTCTGGCAGAAAATTCTATTCAAAATAATAGTGGCAATCTATTTATAGATGTTAAACCTGAATATATTTATCACGGACTTATGCAATTTGCACAAGCTGTAAGCAAAATAACTAATATGAGATTATACAAAAGAGAAGTGATACACAGCTTGTTTTTTGAAATGCTCGATGAATTCATAATGACTAAACTGCAAAAATATAATCCACAAAAGAGATTTTATCCTATTCCCGATCACGAAGAATATGAAGTAGATTATTGTTTCAATCATCGGAGAAGACCAATATATTTGTTTGGGGTGAACAATGCTGCTAATGCACGACTTACAACCATCAGTTGTCAGAAATTTATAGCAGAAAAATTGACTTTTAGAAGTCTTGTAGTTTTAGAAAACCTTGATGTAATCGGGAAAAAAGATCAAGCAAGATTAATGTCTGCTGCCGATAAACAATTTCCTTCACTTGAAGAATTTCAAAAACACGCTGAAGAATTCATTGAGAGAGAAAGTCAACTAAATTAAAGCATCTCTTTCCAGTTGAACTTTACAAAAACAAACCACGAAGTGGTGAATTCTCATGAAAACCACTAAAATCGAATGGACAGAAAAAGTTTGGAATCCATCAATTGGGTGTGATAAAGTTTCTGCAGGTTGTAAGTTTTGTTACGCAGAAGTGTTTGCCAAACGATTAAAAGCAATTGGAATTGAAGATTATAAAGATGGATTCACTTTTAAGATATTACCTCACCGGCTCGAAGAACCAGTAAGAATTAAAAAGCCGACAAAGTTTTTTGTTAACTCGATGAGCGATTTATTTCACGAAGAAATGCCGTTTGAATATCTCGATATGATTTTTGATATTATCAGAAAAACTCCTCATCATATCTACCAAATTCTCACTAAACGAGATAAAATTATGCTTGAATATTTTTCAGACAATAAAGCGCCATCAAATGTCTGGCTTGGTGTAAGCGTAGAAAATTCAACATTCAAAAAAAGAATAGATACACTCAGAAAAATAAATGCTCAAGTAAGATTCATTTCTTTTGAGCCACTTATTGGTGCAGTTGGTAGTTTGGATTTAAGGGGTATTCATTGGGCGATAGTTGGTGGAGAATCAGGAAGAAAAGCAAGGCCAATAAAAAAAGAATGGGTTGAAGAAATTTTTAATCAATGTAAAGAGCAAGGAGTTGCATTTTTCTTTAAACAGTGGGGAACTTGGGGAGCAGATGAAGTTAAGAGAAACAAAAAATTAAATGGAAGAATGTTTAAGGGTAAAGTGTGGGATGAATATCCCATAATTTCAGCACTTTAAAGCCAGATAATGAACAAACCAGAAAATGAAATGATTATTTTAATAGATGAGTATAAGATATTGGAATTGATTAATTGCCACAAGTTATAACTCGTGGACAAGATGTATTATAAATGTGCTATATTTGAAGTATGAAAATGGAAATAAAAATAAATAACGACATTCTTTTATGGGCGGTTGATAGGGCTGGTTTGAGTTTAGATGAGATTAGTCAGAAGATACCTTCTTTTATTTCCTGGCTTAAAGGGGAAAAAATTCCAACGCTTAAACAGCTTCAATCTTTTGCACAAAAAGTATATTTACCATTCGGCTATTTGTTTTTAGAAAGACCACCAGAAGAAAAACTTCCCATTCCATTTTTCAGAACTAATCCCAAAGGGACTAGTCAAACGAATCAAGATAAAATTCCTATAAATGTTTTTGATACAATACTGATTGTACAGCAAAGACAAGAATGGTTATCTAATTATCTAAAAGAAAATGATTATGACAGACTTAACTTTGTTGGAAAATTTAGGAATAAGAGTTTTCAGATAGAAGAAGTTGTCGCCGATATAAAAAACACACTAAAGCTTAAAGAGGACTGGGCAAGAGAATTATCTACTTGGGAAAATGCAAAAAATTATTTAGCTGAAAAAATTGAAGAATCCGGTATTATGGTAAATTTCAATAGTGTAGTTGGTAATAATACACGAAGAAAAATAAAAGTAGATGATTGTCGTGGTTTTGTTCTAATTGATGAATATGCACCATTTTTATTTGTCAATTCTGCGGATAGTAAATCCGCACAAATGTTTACTCTTGCACACGAATTAGCTCACATTTGGCTCGGAGAAAGTGCTGGATTTGATTTTAGAAACTTACAGCCAGCTGATAATCCAACAGAAATTTTATGTGATAAAATAGCAGCTGAATTTTTAGTACCAGAAAGTGAGCTTAAATCTGTTTTAGCCTATGATTACAGCATTGAAAAAATTGCCAGAACATTTAAGGTAAGTCAAATAGTTATAGCAAGAAGATTATTTGATATTGGTGAAATGAGTAAAAACAAATTTCTGGAATTTTATAATGAATACATAAAGCGTGATTTCAAGAAAAAAGAAGAACAAGAAGGCGGTGGTGATTTCTATAAAACACAACGTAAACGACTGAGTACTCGGTTCCTGAGCTATGTAAATCAAGCCGTACTAACAAATAAATTATTAATTCGAGAAGCATATCAGTTAACAGGTTTGAAAGGTGATACCTACAATAAATTTATGAGGGAGCACCTTTACTGATGTCGCTTTTTATATTAGACACAAATTTCTTTATTCAATCCCACCGAATTACATATCCGTTAGATGTCGCTACTACTTTCTGGCAAAAAATAAAAAAGTTGTGTCTCGAGAATAAAATAATCAGTATAGATAAAGTAAGAGACGAGATTTTTAAGAATGATGATGAACTAAAAAAATGGATTGAACAAAATATACCAGAAGAATTTTTCAAATCAACTGAAACACTGCAAGTAATATCTGAATATCAAAAAGTTGTTCAATGGGCTAATTCCAAATCAAATCATTATGTTCAAAAAGCAATAAATGATTTTTTAAGATATGAAAATGCAGATGCCTGGATAGTTGCTTATGCAATTTCTTTTAATGACAATTGTCAAATAGTTACACAAGAAAAAAGTGAACCTAATAGAAAAAATAAAATTAAAATCCCGGAAGTCTGCGATGCATTTAATATTCAATACAAGAATATTATAGAGATGTTTAGATTATTAGGTGAAACATTTTAATTGAGTTAATGATTTTCGTAAGTATCCATCAACAGCAAAATTAAATTCCACTAAAATCGAATTGACAGAAAAAGTTTGGAATCCTTCAATTGGATGTGATAAAGTTTCTGCAGGTTGTAAGTTTTGCTATGCAGAAGTGTTTGCCAAATGATTGAACGCTATGGGAGTTGAAGATTATAAAGACGGCTTTACTTTCCACGAAGTGAAGAATACTCATAAAATATTACCTCACCGGCTTGAAGAGCCATTAAAAATTAAAAAACCAGCAAAGTTTTTTGTTAACTTGATGCTTGCCTGCGGCAAGCAGGTTTGAATATCTTGATATGATATTTGATATAATTAGAAAAACTCCGCAGCACATTTACCAAATACTTACAAAGCGTGATAAAATTATGCTCAAATATTTTTTAAATAGAGAAGTACCATCAAATGTTTGGCTTGGTGTTAGTGTTGAAAGTGTGGCATTCAAAAAAAGAAAAGTTAATATTGCATCTGTCGAACCAAAGGAAATACTTTTTGATTGAAACCAATTACGAAACTATTAAAAACTCCGTATCAGTTTAAGACTGATTAATAAAGTAAAGAGAAAGGGGATGACTAAAGAAAAATTAGCTGATAGAATAAAACAACTTATTAATATTTCATATACTCTTATTTCTTTTTCAGAAAGATTACAAAAGTTACATGATAAATATCTACCAAAAACAGCTTTACATAGACACGAATATAAAATATCAAAAATACCGATGTTGATAAGATTTTTTACATTGCACTACTTGGTGGTTGTGGAGAATAGTTTACTTGAAAAAGCCGTTCAGAGTTTTAGGGGAGCCAAGCCCCAAATTTTTCTGAGCAGATTTTCCATTTAATAAAACGTTCTTTGAATCAGTGAAAAATCAAGTTTATAGTTACCGAAAAAGTGATGACAAAATTGATGACTTTTTATAACATTGGATTGAACTTAAGAGAAGTTGAGTTTAAATAGGCTCTCAAAAAAAATTTAATTTTGCGGAAAGGGGGGGATTCGAACCCCCGTGGCGCAAAACTGCACCAAACGGTTTTCGAGACCGCCGCATTCAACCACTCTGCCACCTTTCCATTTGTTCTATTGTAAATTTATAAAATCCTCTATTTATTTCACAAAAAGATGAAAAATAAATGAATTTCTACTCTCGAAAAATTTATACTGAATTATGAATTATATATATTTGCACATTCATTAAATACTAATATTTACTTTAGCTTAAGATTGTAACAGATTCAAAAAACAAACGGAGAGATGCAGGAGTGGTTGAACTGGCACGCCTGGAGAGCGTGTTGGCGCTAAAAGCGCCACGTGGGTTCGAATCCCACTCTCTCCGCTTCTAACAAATACCCTCTAAAGATTAATTAAATTATATGCGTTTATGGTCTATTCACCCCAAATATTTGGATACTAAAGGATTGGTTGCAGTGTGGCGTGAGGCACTTTTAGCAAAAAAAGTGCTTGAAGGAAATACTAAAGGCTACAAAAATCATCCTCAACTAGTTCGCTTTAAAAATTATTCTAAACCATTAAAAGCTATTAACGCTTACTTATTTTTTATTTGGCAGGAATCAAATAAAAGAGGTTATAATTTCTCTTCGCACAAAATAATTAAATCATCTTTGCTGCCAATAATAAAGGTAACAAATGGTCAAATTGAATTTGAGTTTCTCCATCTGTTGGAAAAACTAAAGACAAGAGATAAAGGGAAGTTTAACAGCTTAAAAAATTTGTCCTTAGAATTAGTAGAAACTCACCCAATCTTTAAAAAAGTCTCAGGTAAAATTGAAAAGTGGGAAAAGTCAGGAAAAATTCCATTGAAAACTTGATAATTCATAAGCTAATATACTTAATATCCTTATCTCAATATTCTTCAAGTTTTCTCGAAATATTTAAGCTGATTTCTATTAGCAAAAGACCACTATAAGGTGCAAGCTTTTACTAATTATTAAACTAAATTAAGAAGGACCCATTGAATTATGAAATATTTTTATAATTAATTTTGGACATGGAAACAAAATAAGAAAAGTCAAATTTTTCTTTTTATGAAATTAGTTTATTAAATATCTTTACAAGTCATGAAATTTTTTTCCTTAACATCCGAGCAAAATTACATATTAAAATTAGCATTACCTGCTATAGCAGGTTTATCCACTCAAATGTTAGTTTCGCTGGTAGATGCCGCTATGGTGGGTCGCTTGCCAAATGCAGAATACTATTTAGCGGCTATGGGATTGGGTGTATTAGCCACTTGGGCTGTTGTTAGTTTATTCTCTTCGTTAGCCACAGGCACACATGTTTTAACTGCCAGAAGATATGGTGAAAAAAATTACGAAGGAATAGGGGAAGTATTAAATACTTCGCTTATACTTTCTTTGGTGATTGGGATTGTAGTTTCGTTGATAGTTGTTTTTTTCTCCTTTGACATAGCTGATTTTTTTGCGGTTGATAGCAGAGTCGGATTTTATGCAGGGGAATACCTTCATTATCGGTTTATGGGAATTCCATTTTTTCTAATGACAGTTTCATATCGCGGATTTTATTTTGGAATAGGCAAAACTAAAATTTTTATGTACTCAGGTGTGCTTGCAAATTTTTTGAACATAATCTTTAATTATATTTTTATTTATGGTGCATTTGGTATAAAAGGGATGGGATTGGCTGGTGCTGGGGTTGGCTCTACTTTTGCAACATTCTTTGACTGGCTTTTTTATTTTGCTGTTTCGCTGCTACCTAGCTATAGAAAAAAATATCGAATGTTTCATAATTTTAGATTCTTAAAGAGCGTGGCTAATTCAATAATAAAAATTTCTACACCCGTATCTCTTCAAAATATTTTTATACTAATAGGCTTTTTAAGCTTTATTGCAATAACTGGTTTTATTAGCACAACAGCGCAGGCAGCAAGCAATGTAGTTTTTTCAGCTTTATTAATTTCACTAATGCCATGCTTTGGATTTGGTATCGCAGTGCAAACCTTAGTGGGTAATAGTTTAGGAAAAGGTAATATTTTACTTGCCAAACACTTAGGGTATGAAACTAGTAAGTTGGCAACTTTTTACACTATTCTAGTTGGCTTAATTTTTATATTATTACCGAGGTTGATCTTAATTTTAATTACAAATGATAAGCATGTTATAGAAACAGCAGTGCCGGCACTTAGAATTGCTGGTTTTGGACAAATATTTTATTCTGTTGGAGTTGTGTTAGCCAATGGATTACAAGCTGCTGGAAAAACTTTCTATGTGATGATGTCCGAAGTAATTGTTAATTGGTTCGTTTTTGTACCCATTGCTTACCTTTTTGGTGTATTGCTTAAATTTGGATTAACTGGTGCGTGGCTTTCTCTACCTTTTTATGTTATTATTTACTCGGGGGTAATTTTCTTAAAGTTTAACTTTGGCGACTGGACTAAATTTAAAAAGGTATAATCCCTTCATCGGCAAATAAAGTAAGCTAAGTTTTTAGTAAAATAATAAACTTACAAAACCAGAAAAAGCAATTATTAATAAAGACTTTGGTAATTCATTGTGCAAATTAAAATCTACTTATCTGATTAAGGAATTGCTAAAATAGTGATGTTCGTGATTTCATGAGCTTACTTTTTATCTGTTTTAACATAAATTTAACTTGGTAATTGTTTGTCAAAAGCAATAAATACTTGATAATTATGTCTATTAAAAATATATTATCACTATGAAAATCAAATCAATATTTAAAACATTTATAACATTAATAGTCTTTTCAAGTTTATTATTCGCTGGTGCTGAAATAATTAATTTCACTGTCCGTAGTGAAAATGAAAATGTTATTATTTCTTGGCAGTCGATAAGCGAAAATAATTTAAAATATTATGTAATTGAAAGGAGCACTTTCAAAGGTAACTTTGCTGAGATCGCAATCATTTATCCTAACGAAAATAAAACTTATGAGTATGTAGATGCATCTGCCTATAAAGATGCTGATGCGTTATACATTTATCGCCTTAAGATTGTCGATAATGATGGTACAGTTACATATTCAAAAGCAGTTTCCGTTTCTCATAATGTGTCGAGTGTTAAACGTACATGGGGCAGCATAAAAGCATTGTTCAAATAATTTTCTCAGCTGCCTGTGAGCTTTATCTCTCTCAATAAAATTCCATCATATATTTAATGGTAAATTCTACAATCCCAATTTTTTTAGCTAGTAAATCGCCTCGTAGAAAGAAAATCTTATCATTAATTGGAATAAGGTTTAAGACATTATCAATTAAAACTTCTGAAGAGGTGAATGATGGTGAACATCCTGCTCAATTAGTTAAGAGAATTGCAAACGAAAAAATGAATGCTGCGATTACTAAGGTAAAGAGTGGAATAATAATTACTGCGGATACTATTGTAGTTATTGATAAAAAAATAATGGGCAAACCTAAGAATAAAAAGCAAGCATTTGAATTTCTGAAGATTTTAAGCGGTAGAACGCATACAGTCTACACAGGATATGTAGTTTTTAACACAATAAACGGTAAAAAAATAACAGGCTGTGAAAAAACTTACGTTACTTTTAGAGATATAAGTGATAGTGAAATTAAAAAATACATTGCTGCAGGTACACCTTTTGACAAAGCAGGTGCTTATGGTATTCAGGATGACTTTGGAGCTGTTTTTATTGAAAAAATTAAAGGCTGTTATTACAATGTGGTTGGATTACCATTATCTAAAATTTATCTCGCTCTCAAAAAAGTCTCTTAGTTACAATCTTTTAGTCTATAGTAAAAATAATTGTCTTATTAACAACAATTTGTTTTTCAGATTTGATTTGTTTTGTTTAATTTTCTTAACGAAATTTTATTGTGAAAAGTAAGATGAAAAGCCTAATGAGAAAATAAATTAAGGGAGAAAACATGCCTAAATTCAAAAAAATTATTGTTCCAACTGAAGGTGAAAAAATAACAATTCAAGATGAAAAATTAGTAGTACCCGATTCACCAATAATTCCTTTCATTGAAGGCGATGGTACAGGTCCAGATATCTGGCGTGCTTCTAAAATTGTATTTGATGCTGCAGTTCAAAAGGCATTTAATGGTAAAAAGAAAATTGTGTGGATGGAAATTTACGCTGGTCAAAAAGCTGTTGACACTTACGGAAAAAACAAATGGCTGCCAGATGAAACAGTGGAAGCCATTAAAGAATTTGTTGTTGCAATCAAAGGTCCGCTAACCACTCCAGTTGGAGGTGGAATTAGAAGCCTGAACGTGACACTCCGCCAAAAATTAGATTTGTTTGCTTGTGTTAGACCTGTAAAATACTACAAAGGTACACCCAGTCCAGTTAAAAGGCCACAAGATCTGGACGTAGTTATTTTTAGGGAAAACACTGAAGATGTCTATGCAGGTATAGAATTTAAAAGTGGGACAAATGAAGCTGTTAGTTTAATTAAGTATATCAATAAAAAATTTGATAAGAATATTAGACAAGATTCGGGGATTGGCATAAAACCAATTAGCCAGTTCGGTACAGAACGACTTGTAAAAAAAGCTATTGAATATGCTATTGCTAATAAAAGAAAAAGCGTTACCTTAGTTCATAAAGGTAATATAATGAAATTTACAGAAGGTTCATTTAAAGAATGGGGCTACGAAACAGCAAGAAAATACTTTCCGGATTTAATTATTACAGAAGATGAACTATACAGAGATTTTAATGGTTCTCTTCCTCCAGGCAAAATATTAATTAAAGACCGTATTGCTGATAGTATGTTTCAGCAGGTACTGCTAAGGCCATCTGAGTATGATGTAATTGCTACCCCAAATTTAAACGGAGACTACCTTTCTGATGCTTGCGCTGCTCAAGTCGGTGGATTAGGTATTGCTCCAGGCGCTAACATGAGCTATCATTATGCTGTTTTTGAAGCTACTCATGGCACAGCTCCTAAATATGCAGGGCTTGATAAAGTTAACCCTGGTTCAGTAATTTTATCTGGAGTGATGATGCTCGAATACTTAGGATGGAAAAAAGCAGCTAAATTAATTGAAAAGGCATTGCAAAAAACTATTAAATCTAAAGTTGTTACTTACGATTTTGCGAGACAGTTAAAAGGTGCAACTGAAGTTAAATGCTCAGAGTTTGCTAACGAAATTGTTAAAAACATGGATTAATTTTTCTAATAAAAGTCTTTAGATAAATGTGTCCTTGATTTTAGAGTTACCGGTTATTAAATTGTAAAAAATAAAAAAACATAGGGAGGTTAGATATGTCTGATGAAAATGGAATCGGTAAAGGTATATTTATTGGATTTCTAACTGGTGCGGCGGTAGGTACATTATTAGGATTATTATTTGCTCCAAAATCCGGTAAAGAGTTGCGTGAGGATATACGTCTTAAAAGTAAAGATCTTTTAGATGATGCCGGCGATTATATTGAACAAGCGAAGGATAAGGCTACACAGTTAATTAATGAAGGCAAAAGAAAGTCAGAAAAATTAGTAGCCGACGCAAAAGCAAAAGTTGATGCGCTGCTTGATGAAGCTGAAAAAATTTTAGATGATGCTAAAATGAAAGCTGGCTCTGCCATTGAAACAGGAAAAGCTAAAGTTGAAAAAGAAAGCGATAAATTAAAGGCTGCTATTAAAGCTGGTGTAGAGACATATAAATCAGAAAAAAGCTCTTAAGAAATGAATATTGTTGATATTTTCTTAATTATCCTTTTGATATGTGCTGCTTTATTATGCATATATTTGATTTTATATCTAAAGAAAATTGTCATTAAAATAGAAGAAATCCAAAAAGATATTCATGCAGTTGTTGATAATACCCTTCCTGTTTTGGAAAACCTTATTGACTCAACAGGGAGGGTAAATAAAGTAATTACGGAAATTGAAAATTATTGGAATGAACTGGACAATTCTATAAAGACCCTAAAAAACAAAGTGGCTGATTTCACATCTTTTAAAAAATTCCGAGAAGATGAAAATCCCGCAAAAAACATTATTAAAAATCTTCGTGCAATTATTAAAGGAATTTCGGCATTTTGGCGAGAATACAAAAGTTAACAATTCATGTGTAGTTCACTATCTAAGGAGAAAATAAATTGAAAGAGTATAATCCAGAGAATATTCGTAACTTCGCATTGATTGGACACGGCGGCAGCGGTAAAACAATGATTTCAGAAAATTTATTATTTGCTGCAGGCGAAATTAACAGAATTGGTAAAATTGAAGAAGGAAATACTACTTCTGATTACAATCAAAATGAAATTGAAAGACAAATATCAATCTCTGCTACGCCCCTTCACTTGGAATGGAATAATGTTAAGTTTAATGTGCTCGATACACCTGGTTTCCCGGACTTTATTGGACAAGTAATTTCTTGTTTGCATGTTTCAGACCTCGCTGTGGCTGTCGTCAAAAGCGCAGAAGGAATTGAAGTGGGTACTGAATTGACATGGGACTATGTTAGAAAATATAACTTGCCTGCCGCGGTAATTATTAACAAAGTAGATAACGAACATTCATCTTTCTTTAAGACTTTTGACTCGATTAGAGAAAGATTAAGTAGCGATGCAACAATTTTATCGTTTCCTTCTAAAGAGGGAATTAATTTTAATTCTGTGATTGATATTGTTAAGATGAAGTTGGTTACTTACGGCGAGTCAGGTTCTAAAAAAATTACTGAAGCAGAAATACCTTCTGAATTACGCGAACAATCACAAAAATTAAGAGAAGAACTAATTGAAAAAATTGCTGAATCGGATGAAGAATTGATGAATAAATTTTTCGAAGAAGGCACCTTAACTGAAGAACAAATTTTAACAGGATTGAAATCAGCTATCGTTAATGGCTCATTAGTGCCCGTCTTTGCGTTTTCTGCTTCCAAATCTGTTGGTGTTAATACTTTCATGGATTTTGCTTCTAAGTATTTTCCTGCTCCAAACGAAAGAAAACCAGTCGAGGCTAAACTAAAAGATTCAGATCAAAAAGTAGAAGTAAAATGTGACCCTAATGCAGAAGCTTCGTTGTTAATATTTAAATCTTTGTCAGAACAGCACGTAGGTGAACTTTCTATTTTTAAAGTTTACTCTGGCGAGGTTAAGCCTGGTGATGACCTCATTAATACACATCGAAATAAAGTTGAAAGGATGGGACAACTTTTCATTCTTAATGGTAAAAACAGAAAAGAAGTTTCTAAGTTGGCAGCTGGCGATATTGGTGCAGTTGTAAAGCTAAAGGACAGCCATACTGGCGACACTCTTTCATCAAAAAATTTTACAATAATTCTTCCTGAAATTGAATTTCCAGAACCTATTATTCGTTCGGCAATTAAACCTAAATCAAAAGGTGATGAAGATAAAATTTCATCTGGTTTGCACACCGTGCACGAGGAAGATCCTACGCTTGATGTAAAATATGATCCGGAGTTAAGACAGACTATAATATCTGGACAAGGTGAACTTCAACTTTCTTTAGCAACTAAGTTGTTAAAAGACCGGTATAATGTTGAAGTCGAACTCGTTGAGCCAAGAATACCATACAGAGAAACAATTAAAGGCGTTTGCAACGATGCAGAATACAAACATAAAAAACAATCAGGTGGCAGAGGGCAATATGGACATGTACACTTAAAACTGGAGCCGCTGCCTCGTGGTGCTGGATTCGAATTCGTTGATGCTATTGTGGGTGGAGTAGTGCCAGGCCGATTTATACCTGCAGTAGAAAAAGGACTTCGAGAGGTTCTTGAAAAGGGAGTTTTGACGGGCAGTAAAGTTGTCGATATTAGGGTTACTTTGTTTGATGGTACTTACCATGCTGTTGATTCTGATGAAGTGTCTTTTAAAATTGCAGCATCACAAGCATTTAAAAAAGGATTCCTAGAAGCTAAGCCTGTTATCCTTGAGCCAATTTATGATGTAACTGTGAAAGTGCCAGAAGAATTTATGGGTGATGTTATGGGTGATATTTCAAGCAGAAGAGGAAAAATTATTGGAATGGATTCAGAAGGTCCTTTTCAAGTTATTAAAGCTAAAATTCCTTTGGCTGAACTGTATAAATACTCAACTCATTTAAGAAGTCTTACTTCTGGCAGGGGAATGCATACTCGTCAATTCTCTCATTACGAAGAGGTTAGCAAGGATGTAGAGGCAAAGATTATTGAAGAGTACAATAAATCAAAGGAAGAGGAAGAGTAATATTATCATTGAATAAACGATTAAAAAGTAGCTGTTATAAGAAAATTTTTGTTTATGTATCTATTCTGCCCTGTATTAGAAAAAATTGTAAAGTATCATTATATATTTTATAAAGCAGAGGCTGCAGCTGTAGAATATTTTGTATGAATTAACTGTAGTTTTTAATTAAATCAAAATAAATTTATGGATAAACTCTGGTCGCCGTGGCGTTCAGCTTATATTGATTCGTTTAGCAAAGAAAAAAAATCAGCTGCTTGTATATTTTGTACCGCCGCCGAAAAAAAAATTAAAAGCAAAAAATCGTTTGTGGTTTACAAAGGTGATAAATCCTATATAATGCTTAATTTATATCCATATAACAGTGGACATTTAATGGTAATTCCTAAGCGACACGTATCTGATTTTTTATTTTTATCAGAAAAAGAGTTAGCTGAAATTATGGACGAAATAAAATTATCTATTAAAGCCCTTAATAAAATAATGAAACCACAGGGTTTTAATGTGGGACTAAATTTAGGAAAAGCTGCTGGCGCAGGCATAGACCAGCATGTGCATTTTCATATCGTACCAAGATGGAATGGTGATACTAATTTTATGCCTATAATTGGTAAAGTGAAAGTTATTTCTCAAGATTTACTTATTACCAAAGAAAAATTAGTAAAAGAATTCGAGCGTTTGACCAAAGAAAAAAATAATTTTAAATAATCATTAGCACTTGTGCCCTATTTTGTTTGCCTATCTACTCGAAATTTAATAGGAGAATTATGGACGATAGAATATTTGAAAAATTGGAACCTGTTCGGAGTAATGAGTTAGATGAAATTTTGGGCTTGCCTTTTAAAGTATTGGATGACGGATTCATTAGAGTAATTGATTACATGGGCTCAGACCAATCAATCGTTCAAGCTGCAAGGGTCTCTTATGGTAAGGGTACAAAAAAAATTAATGAGGATAGAGGATTAATTAGATATTTAATGCGGCATAGGCATACTACTCCTTTTGAAATGTGTGAAATTAAATTCCATTTGAGAGTGCCAATGGATTGCTGGCGACAGTGGATTAGACATAGGACAGCAAACGTTAACGAATATTCTACTAGATATTCTTTAGCAATAGATGCTACTCAAACAACAAAACCAAATGAATGGCGGCTTCAATCTAAATCAAATAAACAAGGCAGCGAGGGGTATATCGACCCAGAAATTGGAAAAAGTTTTTCTGATGAAGAAATTAAACTTCAAAATCTTACTCGCGAAATTTATAATAAGAGAATAGAAGCTGGAATTGCTCGAGAACAAGCAAGAAAAGACCTTTTGCTTTCTACTTATACAGAAGCATATTGGAAGATAGACCTGCATAATTTACTCCATTTCCTTTCGTTACGTATGGATTCTCATGCTCAACTTGAGATACGTACTTATGCACAAGTTATTGGAGAACAAATTGTTAAAAGATGGGTGCCGTTGACTTGGGAAGCATTTGAAGATTATGTGTTAAATTCAGTAACTTTTTCAAGGCTGGAACTCGAATTGCTTGAGCTAATCTTTAATAACAGCTCACATAAGGCTATTGAGAAAGCTAAAATGTACAATTGGCTTGGTCGTAAAGAGGATGGCTCGTTAAAGAAAAATCTTGAGCGAATTGAATTCGAAGAGAAACTAAAAAAAATGAACATAACCATTCCTTGGTGAAACTACCCAAACTTTACAATTTAATGTTGTTAAAAAAGCTTCTAAAATCTTGACTTATAAGGAGGTTTTGGAAATGCTCAATCAAAAAACATTTCTTCCCTAAGTTTGTTTCAACAATATTTATGATTTCAAGATTACTTTAAATAAAGTTGATTCATAATTTTCAATTGCAGTAAAAAAACTCTTTATTTGCTTAATGGCTTCTTTTTATATATACTTTAGTCAAAAACAAAATATTAATGGAAAAGATAATAATAGCAGCTGCTTCTATTAATAATGTTATTGGGAAGGAGAACAAAATTCCTTGGGATTCTAAAGAAGAGCTACTGCATTTTAAGCAGACGACAATGGGATATCCAATTATAATGGGAAGGAAAACCTTTGAAGTAATCGGTAAACCACTGAAAGGGAGAACAAATATAGTAATTACGAGAAGAGAATTTATTGATAATAACGTAATTGTCTTTAATGAAATTGCTAAAGCATTAGATTTTTGTGAAAGTAAAAAGTTTGAAAAAGTTTTTATTATTGGTGGCAGCCATATTTTTAATCAAATGATAAATGATGTAGATAGAATAATTTTATCCCGAATGAAATTTATATCTAATGGTGACAAATTTTTCCCTGAAATTGACATGAACATTTGGAAATTAGTTGATTTTTGTGATTACAATGATTTTACGGTATTTACTTATGTCAAGAAATAATTTAAAAATGTTGGTATCTTTGTATTCAAATAAAAGTCATTTAAAAAGTGCAAAAAATTAAAATATTACCAGAACACGTAGCAAATAAAATTGCAGCAGGCGAAGTTGTAAATCGTCCTGAATCTGTCGTTAAGGAATTATTAGAAAATTCAATTGATGCGAAAGCAAGTTCAATTGATGTATATATTAAAGGTGCCGGGAAAGTTTTAATTCAAGTTTCTGACGACGGAGAGGGGATGTCAGAAGAAGATGCTTTACTTTGCATACAAAGGCATGCAACAAGCAAAATATCTACAGCTGAAGATTTAACGTCAATTAAAACATTTGGATTTAGAGGCGAAGCACTAAGTGCTATAGCTTCAGTTAGCGTATTTGAATTAAAAACTGAAAGAAAAACAGATGAAATAGGCACTCTTATAAGGATAGATGAGTTCGGTAAAATTTTTTCTGAAAAAGGTTCATTCTCTAAAGGGACTACAGTTGCCGTTAAAAATCTTTTCTATAATACACCTGCAAGAAGAAATTTTTTGAAGAGTAATTCAACTGAGCTGAAACACATAATTGAAACTTTTAAACGAATTGCATTAAGTCATCCACATATTAGTTTTAAGCTTTATAACGATGATGAACTGTTGTTTGATTTTCCTGCTACAACTCTTGATGATAGAATGAAATCGGTCTTCGCTGAAAATATTTTAGACCTCGCCTTTGAAGTAAAAGAATTAACTGAATACATAAGTCTATTTGGCTACATTGGCAAGCCAACTTATTTACGCAAAAGCAGGGGAGAGCAGTATTTTTATTTAAATAATCGTTACGTGGTAAGCAAAGTAATTAATCATGCAGTATTTACATCCTTTGAAAATATAATGGAAAAAGGCGACTATCCGTTCTTTGTACTTTTTATGGAAATTGACCCTAAAAAAATTGATGTAAATGTACATCCATCTAAACTTGAGGTGAAATTTGAAGATGAAAAAGAAATTTATACTTTTGTTCAAGCCGTGGTTAAAAAGGGGATAGGCAGTTATGACCTTGTGCCTTCAATTAGCTTAGATGATGAAACTAAGAATTCTAACTCTGCACAATTGAGATTTATAGATTTTCGTAAAACAGAAAAATATGATTTGTCGGATAGACCTAATTTTAGCAAAGATAAAAATCATTCAGCTTTTTTTTCTGATGAAGATATCGATAGATTGTTCGGTAATTTAAATAACGAAATAAAGTATACTTTGCCAAACTCAAACGTACTTCACCCTTTTGATGAAAAAGAGCAGAAGGAAATTTACCATACAAGTAGCATAGAATCTCAGAAAGGCGTTGAATCTCCTTTTATTGTTTTATTGCATAATAAATATATCTTAACTCAAATAAAAAGTGGATTAATGATAATTGATGCACATGTTGCCCACGAAAGAATTCTTTATGAAAAGGCTTTGAAGTCATTTAATGCTAATCTTCCCTTTTCTCAACAATTATTATTTGCTCAAACTTTAAAAGCAGACCCTGCCGATATTGAACTGATTAAAGAATTAAATCCGTACTTAGTAAAATTAGGCTTTGAAATTAAAATATCTTCTAAAAACACTATTACAATTTTAGGCGTTCCTTCAGATGTTTTAGTTGGGACAGAAATTGAGACCCTTTTAGAGATTTTAAAAGAATATAGAAAAAATCAACAGGAGAAAAACTTAGAGATAACCGATAACATAGCAAAATCGTTCTCATGTAAGGCAGCTATTAAAGCTGGTCATAAGTTAAATGAAACTGAAATGAGAATATTGGTTGATCAGCTTTTTGCAACTTCAATGCCTTATGTTTGCCCTCACGGCAGACCAATTGTTGTCAAAATTCCAATAGAAGAATTCGATAAGCGATTTGGAAGGACTTAATAGATTTGATATTTTTATATAAACTAATGTTTATAAAAAAGGATTTTAACGATGTTTTCGGAAGATTATAAAAAGGCTAAAAAGCAATTTTTAGAAAAACTAAATGCTTCTGGTCAATTAGATATGAAGTTTACAACTGTATCTGGACAAGAAGTGAATCCAGTTTATTTACCGGATGATGTGCAAAATGATTATTTAAAAGAAATTGGATTTCCTGGTGAATATCCTTTTACACGAGGAATTCATGTAAATGGTTATCGTGGTAAGATATGGACAATGAGACAATTTGCTGGTTTTGGAACTCCTGAAGATACTAATAAAAGGTTTAAATATTTATTAAGCCATGGGCAAACTGGCTTATCAGTAGCGTTTGATTTACCTACATTAATGGGATGGGATTCTGATTCCGAACTTAGCCGCGGTGAAGTTGGCATATGCGGCGTTGCAGTTTCATCATTACAAGATATGGAAACTTTATTTGAAGGAATTCCATTAGATAAAGTATCTACTTCGATGACAATCAATTCACCTGCGGCAATGATATTTGCTTTTTACTTAGCTGTGGCTAAAAAACAAGGCGTAAGCTTCGATAAATTAAGAGGTACACTTCAGAATGATATCTTAAAAGAATATATAGCTCAGAAAGAATATATTTTTCCTCCCAAACCATCGATGAGAATCATTACAGACATGATAGAATTTTGTACTAATGAAGTTCCTCAGTGGAATCCTATATCTGTTAGCGGTTATCATATTCGAGAAGCTGGTTCTACTGCTGTACAAGAATTGGCTTACACTCTTGCTGACGGCTTTGCTTATATTGAAGCATGTCTTGAACGAGGTATGGATATCGATTCATTTGCACCTAGAATTTCTTTTTTCTTTAACTCTCATCTCGATTTTTTTGAAGAGATTGCAAAGTTTAGAGCGGCAAGAAGAATTTATGCAAAGCGAATGAAAGAAAAATATAAAGCAAAAAATCCTCGTTCATGGTGGCTAAGATTTCATACGCAAACTGCGGGATGTACTTTAACTGCTCAGCAACCTGAAAATAATATCATTAGAACAGCTTATCAGGCATTGGCAGCAGTTTTAGGCGGCACTCAATCATTGCACACTAACTCTATGGATGAAACATTAGCTTTACCAAGCGAGAAAGCAGTGAAGATTGCTCTTCGCACTCAACAAATATTGGCTTATGAAACCGGAGTTATTAATACAGTTGACCCATTAGGAGGCAGTTATTTTGTGGAATCATTAACTGATAAAATGGAAGCTGATGCAGAAAAAATTTTTGAAGAAATAGACTCATTAGGTGGCGTTATTGCAGCAATAGAGTCTGGTTATTTTCAAAAAGAAATTGCAGATTCAGCATACCGTTATCAAAAGGAATTAGAGAAAAAAGAAAAGATTGTGGTTGGTGTTAATGAATTTGTAGAAGAAAACGAAAAGATTGAAATACCTATTCTTACTATTTCACCAGAAGTTGAAAAAAAGCAGAGACAAAGATTAGCTGAACTTAGGAATTCGAGAAATCAAGAAGCTGTTAAAGAAAGTATGCTACAAATTAGTAAGGCAGCTGTTGATGGTAAAAATTTAATGCCTGTTCTTATTGAGGCTGCACAAAATTATGTAACTCTTGGTGAAATGGTTGATGTGTTAAAACAACATTTCGGAATTTACGAGGAATCTGTTGTTTTCTAATATAAAATTATATTTGTTTTTGTTAAGACCAATTGACTGGCTTAAAAATCTGTTTGTTTTTGTTCCTATAGTTTTTTCAAAGCATTTTTTAGTTGTAAACGAATTAATTATCACTTTTTTGGCTTTTGCTTGTTTTTCTTTAGCCTCAAGCATAGTTTATGTCATAAATGATATCGCTGACGTCGAAAATGATAGGTTGCATCCAATAAAGAAAAATAGACCTATTGCCAGCGGGAAAGTAAGTGTAAAATCTGCTTATAGTACTATAGTAATTCTCTCCTTATTGCTCTTATTTCTCTTTTTGTTGATGAATCCAAAATTTGTGGTTATTGTATTGGCTTATATATTGTTGAATATTTTTTATTCATTCTCTTGGAAAAGCAAAGTGATTATTGATTTATTTTCGATAGCTGCAGGTTTTATGTTAAGGGTAATTGGCGGTGCCGTGGCTATTTCTGTTTATATTTCAAGCTGGTTAATAATTACAACTCTTTTTTTATCCCTTTACTTAGCAGCAATGAAAAGAAGGGCCGAAATAATATCTAGCTCTAACGCTGTTGAACAAAGAGCTGTCTTAAAATTTTACTCTATTAATTTCATTGACCAATTGTCTGTAATTTCAGCAGCTGGTGTTGTTTTAAGCTATACACTTTATACAGTCTCTGAAAGAACAGTTAATTTTTTTAAGACAGAAAATTTAATCTATACAACTGTCTTTGTTCTTTATGGAATGTTTAGGTATATGTATTTAGTATTTCAAGTCGGGGAAGGTGAGAACGTTGCTAAAGTACTGCTTTCAGATAAGCCAATGTTAATTAATTTTATTCTTTATGTCATCTCAATTTTCATAATAATTTATTTTTTAAAATAAATGATATACGAACTACTAGGATTAATTGTTTTAATTTTGCTAAGCGGGTTTTTTTCTTCATCAGAGATGGCTTTTGTTTTATCAAATAAAATTAAGATAGAACTAAGAGCTAGAAAAAATAATATTGCTGCAAAGAATGCTTTACACTTTATTAATTATCCGCAAAGATTTTTTTCTACTATTTTAATTTCTAATAACGTTGTTAATATTGCTTTTGCTTCTTTGCTTACAGTCTTTATGCTAAAGCACTTTGCCGTAAACGATTTTGAAATATTGATTATTTCTACTTTGTTGATTTTAATCTTTGGTGAGCTTATACCCAAGTATTTATCAAGAGAGTTACCGGATAATGTTTTTTATGTTACTTCAATTCCCATTCGTATTTTATCGTTCTTATTATTTCCATTAGTTAAAATAACGACATCTATAACAGCACTTATAATGGGCTCAGAAAAAATGGACAAAAATGAAATTGTTCATTTGTTTGATAAGGATGATTTTCATGAGTTAATTGAAGAGAGTTCTATGATGGGACAAATAGAAGCAACAGATTCTGAAGTTATAAGTAAAATCATCGATATACGTGAACAACGAGTTTACGAGGCAATGACACCTCGTACAGAAATTGTTGGAGTGGAAATTGACAGTACCATAGATGAAGTGTTAAATAAATTTATAGAAACAAATTACACAAAATTACCAGTTTATAAGGAAAATCTAGATAATATAAAAGGATTAGTAGTTGCTTATGATATGTTTAAAGAACCAACAGACCTTAAATCAATAATAAGAGATGTAAAGTTTGTACCTGAATCTAAAAAAAGCCTTGAGATGCTGGATGAATTTATAAAAGAAGGTTTTTCTTTTGCAGTTGTAGTTGATGAATTTGGCGGCACAGCTGGAATTCTTACTATTGAAGATATTATCGAAGAATTATTTGGTGAAATTAGAGATGAATTTGACGCTGACGAACAACCAGTTAGAAAAATAAGTGATAATGTCTATATCTTAAGTGGAAAGGCTGAAATTGATTTTATAAATGAAGAGTATAAGCTTAATATTCCAGAGGGAGATTATGAGACTATCGCTGGATTTATAACTTACCATACCGGCAGAATCCCAACTAAGGGTGAATCAATTACAGTGGATAGATTTAATTTTCTTATTCTTAAATCAGACAAAACAAAAATTGAATTGATAAAAATGTCTATCATCCCTACACAATAGCAAAGATTGGGGGTGACTCTAAGATTGAATAAAAATTTTGTTATACTTTTTGATGGTCAATGCTGTTTATGTAATAATGCAATTAATTTCATCATTAGGCACGATAAGAAAAAATGTTTTCGGTATTCATTGCTTAACTCAGCTTTCTCAAAAGAAAAATTAAAAGGTAATATTGTTCAATCACCTAATGCTGATTCAATAGTGCTTATCGATAATGAACAACTTTACTTTAAGTCTCGAGCAATAATTAAAATATTTACTGAGTTGGAATTTCCTTTTAGCTTGGTGCGTCTTTTAAAAATCTTCCCGTCAAAACTTCTTGACTATTTCTATGATATGATTGCGAAAAACAGATATAAATGGTTTGGTAAAACAAATAAATGTTTGGTACCGCTGGCTCATATCAAAAGATTATTTTACGAGTAATTAGCTATTTCAGAAATTTCTTCAGGCTATGAAGTTTTTTAGAAAAAGTAAATAAAAAAGTAAAAACAGAATGTGGCAGTTCACTTTATTTTCGTGTATTTTTGGACGAATTTTTTATAGGATCAGTAATTATTGAGGTTTACAATTCAACATAAAGATAAGAATTCGAAGGCTAGGTGTGGCTTAATTGAAACTGAACATGGTGTTATTGAAACACCTATTTTTATGCCTGTAGGCACACAAGGAACTGTAAAAGCTGTAAGCCAGAGAATTTTAAAAAATGAAATTAAAGCTCAAATTATACTTGCAAATACCTATCATCTTTATTTACGACCTGGTATAGAGATATTGCAAAAAGCCGGTGGCTTACACAGCTTTATGAATTGGGATAAACCAATATTAACTGATAGCGGTGGTTATCAAATTTATAGTTTGACTGAATTAAGAAAGCTTAAAGAAGATGGTGTAGAGTTTCGTTCTCATCTTGATGGCTCTATTCATTTTTTTACGCCTAAAAAGGTGATAGATATTCAACGCTCTATTGGTTCTGATATTATGATGGCTTTAGATGAATGTACTCCTTATCCGTGTGATTATGACTACGCTCTCAATTCAAAAAATTTGACTACACGCTGGGCACTTCTAACTAAAGAAGCTTTCGAAAAAAGCCGTCCAATTTACCGACACAAGCAATTTTTATTTGGGATTGTGCAAGGAAGCGTGTACAAAGATTTACGTGAAGCTTCAGCAAAAGAAATTACAAATTTTGATTTTGATGGCTATGCTATTGGTGGTTTGGCTGTCGGAGAACCTGCTGAAACAATGTATGAGATTACAGACTTTACAACTGATTTTTTGCCATTAAACAAACCAAGATATTTAATGGGAGTTGGCAGACCAGAAAATATCTTAGAGTCCATAGAACGCGGAATAGATATGTTTGACTGCGTTATGCCTACTCGTAACGCACGTAATGCTTACTTGTTTACATCAGGTGGAATAGTTTCTATGAGAAATTCAATTTATAAAGATGATTTTACCCCATTGGACACAAACTGCGATTGTTATACATGCAGAAATTTTACAAAAGCTTATTTGCGCCATTTATTTAATGCAAAAGAAATATTAGCTTTAGAATTAGCTACTATTCATAATTTAACATTTTATTTAAACTTGGTAAAAGAAGCCCGCAAAAGAATACTTGATGATTCTTTTGTGGAATGGAAAAATAACTACGTAAATAAATTATCAATTAACGTTAACATAATGCAGGAGGAATAAGTGGAATATTTATTAGCCTTTGCTCCTCCACCAAATGGCGGAAGTGCAGGTGGTGGATTAATCAGTACATTAATAATGTTTGGGGCTATATTTGCAATCTTTTATTTTATGATAATAAGACCCCAACAAAAAAGAGCAAAAGAACGTGAAAAAATGATTGATGCCCTTGAAAAAGGGGATAAAGTAATAACCAGCAGCGGCATTCATGCTACAATTGCAGGCATCGACGAAAAAACTGTGCTGCTTGATGTTGGCAATAATATTAAAATGAAATTTGAAAAATCGGCAATTGCATCTGTTGTAAAAGCTAAAGAGGAATCTAAATAACGTTATTTAACTAATGTATTAATGTTAAATAAATTTGTTTTATATCGTTGATTTTTTTCTCGCAATTTTGTGCGACCTATGTCAGTTGATATGGCTTTTTTCAATTTGTTAGAAGATTAGCTGTGAACAAAATAGCAAAAGGAAAAATTCAGAATATTAAAAAGCTGTTTTTGCTTTATTTAATTTTAGCGGTAAGCTCTTATGCTCAACAGAATACTGTATACATTGCAGATATTACAGGTGATATTGATTTAAGCATGGCACCCTATGTTAGGAGGGTGATTAATGAAGCAGAAAAGAACAATGTCAAGGCTATAGTCTTTCGCATTAATACCTTTGGTGGGAGGGTAGATGCTGCAACTCAAATAAAGGATGCAATACTTAACAGCAAAATTAAAACGATAGCTTTAGTAGATAAAAGAGCAATATCAGCCGGTTCGTTGATTGCCTTATCGTGCCAAAAAATTGTAATGACACCAGGTTCATCAATTGGAGCGACTACCGTTGTAAACCAGAGTGGAGAAAAGCAATCTGAAAAATACCAGTCATACATGCGTTCTGAAATGCGGGCAACTGCTGAAAAAAATGGAAAAAGACCCGACGTTGCAGAAGGGATGGTCGACGAAAGAATTGTTATACCCGGATTAGTTGATAGTACAAAATTAATTACCTTAACTTATGATGAAGCAGTAAAATGGGGCATAGCTGATACGGTATTACCTTCACTTGAATCAGCCCTTTTAGCATTTGGATATGGAAATGATAAAGTCGTAAAAATTGATACAAATTGGGCAGAAGATTTAGTTCGCTTCCTGAATAATCCAATAATTTCATCAATCTTAATTATAATAGGCTTGTTGGGCTTGTTTACAGAAATTAAAACTCCTGGATGGGGGCTACCAGGTACCGTTAGCTTAATTGCCTTAGCTCTTTTCTTTGGTTCAGGTTATATCTTACAATTAGCTTCTTTAGGAGAAATTTTAATCTTTGTAATAGGTGTTATTCTTTTGCTGTTAGAAATTTTTGTTATACCTGGGTTTGGAATTGCAGGCATTTTAGGTATTGTTCTCATAATTGTTGGACTTTTCTTAGGATTAATACCAGACTTTAATTTAGCAGGTTCAACTTTTATCTCAAAAGCTGCTTTTCAACTTGCATTAACATTTGTAGCAACTGCTGCTGCAATTTTTGTTTTATCGAGATTTTTACCAAAATCAAATTTATGGAACAATCTAATATTAAAAACTAATATTGATGTAAAATCTGGTTATACTTCTGACATTAATCTAAAAGACCTTATTAACTTGGGAGGAATTGCGATAACTGATTTGAGACCTTCTGGCATAGCTGTCGTTAATGGTAAAAGACTTGATGTTGTCACCGAAGGGGATTATATAAAACGTAATACACCAATTATTGTTATTCAGGTAATTGGCTCTAAAATTATAGTAAGTAAAAAATAGTTATAAAAGCTTTATTACATTTTTAGTAGTAGAAATTTCAGAACGCTCTGTTTTCCTGTTCTTCTGTTGACTATCCTTTCCCTCCATTCTTACTTTAGTTTCCAATTTAGTTGAGGTAACAGAACTAAACAGCATACCTTTATCAATATCAAAAATGATAACACCGTCGCCATTAAATTTGGGCTCATCAAATTCATAATTAATTCCTTGCTCTGTCCCTTTTTTATTTCCGTAATTTGTAGTTGAAAGTGAGGCTGTAATTTTAGCTCCCACGCCGTTCGGTAATTTTACAAAGTCATCAAGTTTGAAGGTTACTTTGTTTAAAATAGTTAAACTTGCCATAGTGCTTCTGTATTTTTCTTCCCAAGTTGAATCTTTTGTGATTTTGTTTTCGGGCATTATTCTAAAGATTAATTGGCATAAGGGTGCTAAAGCTGAATACTTTATGTAATCAATTATTTTTTGACGATCTTCTTTGGTTATTTTCTCTGTCTGATTTTCCGCTGCAATAAACTTATCAACCATTTTGTCAATGTTATTTATTTCTTTGATTAATCCTTTTTTTGTAAGTACAAGTTCAAATGGTGTGTTTAATACTGTTTCATATTCGATAAATTTATTCCTGTCTCCGGGTGATATGGTGGAATCAGATGAAAAGTTTACCACTTGGTCGTTGTACTTGCTTACGATTTTTATTTTACTGATAGTTGTATTTAAGGAATAAGTACTATCAGGGTTTTTGCTCTTAACTATGAAATTGAAAGTATAATCTGCAGTTTGGAAATATCTGTTTTTTATTAAGGTATCTGTCTTTATTAACTCATCAGTAGAAATAGTAGAGGTGAGCTGATAGTTAAAATGACTGTTCGGGATAAATTTATAACCTAAATTAACAGTTTTGTTGTTATATATAACTGAAGAAAAAAGAGAATCATTTTCATTTAGTTTTACCTTGCCTTGATTTTCAGTTTTCTTATTGCAAGAAATTGAAGAAAAAACAATGATTAATGCTAATAATATTTTTTTCATTTTGTCACTATTGTTGTAATAAAATAAAAAGAAGTATAAACACAGTTTTGGGAATAATTTTTGGTGACATATAGATAATTTTTATGTGCTTTACACTTCCTTATTATAATTAAAATCCATTTATATCCAGCAGTTCTTTTCTTGAAAAGAAATGATTGATTTCTTTTTGAGCGTTTTCATCTGAATCAGAACCATGGATAATATTTTCTTGAATACTTGTAGCGTATAATTTTCTTATAGTGCCTTCTGCTGCTTTTGCAGGGTCAGTAGCACCAATTAATTTTCTAAATTCTTCAACAGCATTTTCTTTTTCAAGCACTATTGGAACACAAGGACCCGAAGTCATATATTTTATTAAGTCATTGAAAAATGGCTTATTTTTATGAATCTCGTAAAAACCCTTAGCAGAAGCTTCTGTTAGTTTAACCATTTTTAGACCTTTAATTTCAAATCCCGCTTCAGTTATTTTAAGGATAACTTCACCAATTAAATTTTTCCTTATGCAATCTGGCTTAAGAATGGCTAATGTTTTGTTGCTCAAATTTCCTCCTGCATTCTATTTATTTTTAGTGAACCTTTTAGTTTTTGTCTGCTTACTTTTTGTTTTTGCAGCCGGCTTTTTAGTTTTAGATTTAGAATTAATTTTATCAAGTGCTTTTTTCATTGTAATTCCAATTTCAGCAGGACTTTCGACCACGTATATGCCAGCTTTTTTCATTGCTTGCATTTTCTCTGCAGCAGTGCCTTTACCACCTGAAATTATTGCTCCAGCGTGTCCCATTCTTCTGCCTGGAGGTGCAGTTCTGCCAGCAATAAAACCAACTACTGGTTTTTTAACATTTTTTTTGATAAACATTGCAGCTTCTTCTTCGGTAGTGCCACCTATTTCTCCAATCATTACAATTCCTTCTGTCTCAGGATCATCATTAAATAATTTGATAATATCTACAAATCTTGAACCGATTACCGGGTCGCCTCCTATACCTACGCAAGTAGATTGACCAATATTTAAATCTGAAAGTTGTTTGACAGCCTCATAAGTTAAAGTACCACTTCTTGAAACTACGCCAACTTTCCCTTTTTTGTGTATAAAACCAGGCATTATACCAATCTTACCTTTACCAGGCGAGATTATACCAGGACAATTTGGGCCTATTAGTGTAATCCCTTTTTGCTTAATATTGTGATATACCTTAACCATATCTTTGGCTGGTATACCTTCAGTAATACAGACAATTAATTTAATTCCAGCATTTGCCGACTCTAAAATTGCATCTGCAGCGAATTGAGGGGGCACGAAAATAGCAGAAGCGTCAGCTTTAGTGGCTTTAACTGCTTCAAGAACAGTGTTAAAGACAGGCACACCTAAGAATTTTGTTCCACCTTTGCCTGGTGTTACACCAGCAACTACTTTAGTACCGTATTCAATCATTTGTTGAGTATGAAACGAACCTTCGCTTCCTGTTATCCCTTGAACTAATACGCGTGTTTTTTTGTCAAGTAAAATGCTCATTTTTATACCTGCATTTATTATGTGACAGTTATTATTTGAATTCAAAAATTAATAAAAATTGGTCTAATATCATTGAAATGGCTTGATAAAAATTATCTATTATTGAGTAATTTGTTTTGAATATATAAAGCAAGTTGTAATAATTTTTTTTCTTCGAATTGATTTGCTAACAGCTGCATTCCAATTGGAAGTCCTTTTTTATCTTTTCCAATAGGAATGTTCATGCCTGGTATGCCTGCGAGGTTGGCTGTTGTTGTATAAACATCGTTTAAATACATCTCTAACGGGTCATTGGTCTGTTCACCAATTTTAAAAGCAGTTGTTGGTGTAGTAGGAGTTATTAAAATATCGACAGATTTGAAAGCGTTGTCGAAATCATTTTTAAATAGTCGTCTTACCTTCTGTGCTTTTCCGTAGTATGCATCATAATAGCCTGCGGAAAGGACATAAGTACCGAGCATTATTCTATTTTTTACTTCATGGCCAAAGGCTTCTGACCTTGTATTAATATACATATCCGACAAATCGCCTTTTAACTGTGAACGGTAACCATATTTAACGCCGTCATAACGAGCAAGATTCGAAGATGCCTCTGCTGTAGTTAAAATGTAATATGTTGATATAGCATATTCAGTCATAGGCAGTGAAATTTCCGTAATTGTAAACCCATTTTGTCTTAGTTTCTCAGTTATACTTAGTACAGCTAATTTAATTTCCTCGTTTAATCCAGAGCCGAAATATTCTTTAGGAAGTCCAATTTTTAATTTTGGTGCGTTTTCGTAGTTATTAATTGTATATTTTTCTGGTATATTATTGTAGGAAGTTGAGTCTTTTTCATCGTAACCAGCAATAGTTTCTAATATTAAAGACAAATCTTCTACATTATTTGCTAATGGTCCAATAGTATCAAAAGAAGAAGCGTAAGCCGTTAGCCCATATCGGGATACAAGTCCATATGTAGGTTTTAGCCCATAAATACCACAAAAAGCAGCAGGCTGCCGTATTGAACCGCCAGTATCTGAACCAAGAGCGGCATCACATAAATTAGCTGCTACTGCAACTGCAGAGCCACCACTTGAACCTCCTGGTACTCGTTCATTATCGTGAGGGTTTCTTACGAATCCGAAAGCAGAATTTTCGTTGGAAGAACCCATTGCAAATTCATCGCAATTTGTTTTTCCAATTATTATTGCATCCTCATCAATAAGTTTTTGAATGACAGTCGCATTATAAATTGAAACAAAATTCTTTAATATATTGGAAGAGCAGGTGAGCGGTTTATCTTTGATGGCAATTACATCTTTTACTGCAATAACCATTCCTGCTAATTTGCCGCAAGTTCCGCTTTTAATTTTTTCTTCTATAGTATCAGCCTGGGTTAAGCAGTCATCGAAGACAAAATTATAAGCATTAAGATGTTTTTGCTGCTCAATTTTGTTCAGAAAATTAGTGATATTTTCTTTGAGGGAAAGAAGACCCGATTTAATTAAATGTATTTTTTCTGAATGATTTTTGTATTCAGGCAATTAACAACCTCTCTTGTATCAGCTGTAATAATGCAAAAATTATTTTTTATCAGTATTGCTTTCGGACTTCTCTGAAATTTTTATATCCTCTTCAACATCTTTCAATGCTTTCTTAAATTCTCTCATTCCTTTTCCGATACCTTGTGCAAGTTCAGGTATTTTCTTAGCTCCGAATAAAATAAGAATAGCTAATACTATAATTAATATTTCTCCAGCTCCTAAGTTACCAAACATATTACACCTCGATTAGATTTAATAAATTTTTTACTAATGAACTAAAAATTAAAGAACCATCTGTATTGCCAAGTATTGGGTCGCATGCATTCTCTGGATGCGGCATAAGTCCCAAAATATTTTTTTCTCTATTGGAAATACCGGCTATATTTTTTACAGAACCATTAGGGTTGTATTTAGCTGAAATTTCGCCATACTTAGAAGCATATTTAAAGATTATCTGGTCATTTTCTTCGAGTTCATTTAAAGTTTTTTCATCGGCGAAATAATTACCCTCACCATGCTTTATTGGTAATTTAATCACATCCTTGTTTAATTTATTTGTAAAGAAAGTATTCCTATTGATTATTTTCAAATAAATATTTTTGCATACAAATTTCAGTGACTCGTTTTTTAACATAACACCTGGTAAAAGTCCAGCTTCTAAAAGTATTTGGAAGCCATTGCAAATTCCTAAAACAAAGCCGCCTTTTAAAGCAAAATCAATTACAGAGTCCATTATAGGTGAAAATCTTGCTATAGCGCCAGTCCTTAAATAATCTCCATAAGAAAAACCGCCTGGTAGAACAATTACATCTGAATTTTTCAAGTCAGTATCTTTATGCCATATTAGTTCGGTTTTATATCCAAGCACATTATTAATAGCATAGAAAGCATCATAATCACAATTTGAACCTGGGAAAGTAACTACTCCAAATTTTATTTTGCTCATATTTCTTCCAAAGTATATTCAAAATCTTCCATTATTGGGTTGCTAAGTAATTTCTCGCAATATATTTTAACCTCGTTATCTGCAGCACTTTTGTCATCGGTGTTAACAATAAATTCAATGTATTTACCTATTCTTGTACCGCTAACATTACTTATGCCTAAAAGTTTTGCTCCTTGTTCAACTGCCTTCCCTGCCGGGTCTAAAATTGTTGGACGTCTTTTAATAATTACTTTTGCGATAAACAAGTATCACCTCAGTTTGTCTCTTCTTTTATTTTGATTGATTCATGATTGTGTTGGAAAATTAAAAAATATATGTGTCTTATAATTCCAAATAATATTACTGAAATAAATATGTAGAAAAAAATAATTCCGTTTGTTATTAAAGCTAAAATGAGCGTAAAAAGTAGTATGAAAAACAATATAACTTTTTCCTTTAGATTTTTATTTTTGAGTTTTGGCAGAGCACTGTATTTAATTTTTGTCACCATTAAAAAAGAAAGAATTATAACAAGCGGGATTACAAATTTGTCAAAAGGTTCGATGATATTTCCATTGCGGTAGTAGGAATTAACAAAAAGAGCTATTGTAACTGCAGATATTGGAATAGGAAGTCCTTTGTAATCAGTTTTTACATTAATGTCTTCAATCTGGATATTAAATCTTGCTAAACGAAGAGCACCAAATATTAACAGAAGTGAACTAACTATAATGCCCCATAAGCCGAGATTAGCTAAATTGCTTTTGTAAATTAAAAAGGCTGGTGCAGCACCAAAACTTACAACATCTGATAACGAATCTAATTCTACACCAAACTTGCTTGATGTTCCGATAAGTCGTGCAATTATGCCATCTAAAGTATCGAAGATTGCAGCTGCAATTATGAATATTGCAGCGTATTTAAATTCCTCGTTCCCAGTCATTAGAATAGATAAAAAACCACAAAAAATATTAAGAGAAGTAATGATATTAGGTATATAAGATTTTTTGAGGGAATTATTCATTTTGTATTTTCTCGAAAAGTATTGTTTCACCAGCTTTAACTTTATCACCTACTTTTACCATTAATTTCCATGTAGAATCAACAATCACATCTGACCTGCTTCCAAACTTAATCATACCAAATCTTTCTCCAATTTTTACACTATCGCCGAGTTTTAAATTGCATACAATCCTTCTGGCAATAGTTCCAGCCACCTGAGTAAATAATACCTTGCCTAAATTATTTTTAATGCCAATCTCAGTGCGTTCGTTTCTTTCATCAGCTTTATCGTAAAAAGCAACTAAATACTCGCCTGGCACATAGTTAAAATAATCAATTACACCGTTAATTGGAATCCTATTTACATGAACATCAAAAGGCGACATGAAAATTGACACTTGTTGAGCAATACAATTTAAAAATTTGTTTTCTCTTTTTGTTTTTATCGAAATTATTTTACCATCTGCGGGAGCTACAACACAATTTTTTTGCTTTGGCGGTATTCTTTCAGGGTCCCTAAAAAAGTAAGTTGTAAATGCAAAAATCAAAGCTCCAATAACAATAAATAAATTTTTTAAAAAATTGTTTTGAAATAAAAAAGCTAATACAATAATTAAAATTGCAATACATGCAATTATTAAGTAAGTAAATAAACCATATTTTGAAATCATGTTGTAAGTTAAGGAAAATAGATTTTTACGTGCGTAAATCTAACATTTTCTTGTTTTAATTTCTTGTGAAAATATTTTTTATTAGTTTTTGACTGCTAATAATAAAAAAGATTTGGGAGGATACATGAAACCCGATATGCACGGGATGCTGAAACAAATTCAAAAAATGCAAGAGGATATGCAAAAAGTGCAGAACGAGCTTGAGAATAAAACTGTAACTGAAGAAAGCGGCGGCGGTATGGTAAAAGCTACGGTAAATGGTAAAAAGGAATTAATTTCTATAAAGATAGATGATGAGGTTTTATCCTCCAACGATAAAGAAATGTTAGAAGATCTTATTGTAGCAGCAGTAAATAAAGCGTTAAATTCTGCTGGTAAAATGGCTGAAGAAGAAATAGCTAATATCACAAAAGGAATAATTCCTCCAGGCTTTAATATCCCAGGTTTGTAAAGTGTTAATAGCTGAACCATTACAAGTAGCTATTGAAGAGCTCAGTAAGTTGCCCTCTATTGGCAAGAAAACAGCGCAGAGACTTGCCCTGCACATTCTGAAAAGCGATAGGCAAACTGTGGAGGCTCTTGTAAAATCCTTAATTGACCTCAAAGAAAAAATTACTTTTTGTCGCAACTGCTTTAATATTTCTGTTGATGAGCTTTGTGATATTTGTAAAAGTGCAAAAAGAGATAGAAGTACTATCTGTGTGGTTGAAGAGGCAAGTGATATTATTGCTATCGAAAAAACGAATGAGTATAATGGGCTATATCATGTGCTTGGAGGGGTTCTTAATCCGCTTGCTAATATAACAGCTGAACAGTTAAAAATAAACGAACTTATTAAACGTGTTGAAAAAGAAAAAGTTAAAGAAGTGATTCTTGCACTTAATCCCGACGCAGAAGGAGATACTACTGCTCTTTACATCGCTAAATTAATTAAACATTTTCCTGTTAAGGTAACTAGAATTGCTCGCGGGTTACCAATTGGTGGGGACCTAGAATTTGCCGATGAAGCTACAATTGGCAGAGCATTTATTGGAAGAATTGTAGTTCAATGAAAGATTGGTATAAATCCTGGTTCAATTCTCCTTTTTATTTAACAGTATACAATCATAGAGATACCCATGATGCTGAAAAATTGTTGGATCTTATCTTAAGGTATATTAATCCAAACTCGGAACTAAAAGTTTTAGATACTGCTTGTGGTGCAGGCAGGCATGCAATTTATCTAGCTGAGAAGGGTTTTGACGTCTATGGGTTTGATTTAAGCAAGACTTTACTTCTTGAAGCAATAAAAAAGGCTGAATTAGGAAATATCAATGTAAAATTTTTATTGACTGATATTCGTGCTGCTTGTTTTAAAATAAAGTTTGATATTATACTAAATCTTTTTACAAGCTTCGGATATTTTGAAAATGATAACGAGAATTTTCGTTTTTTTATTAAAGCTAAATCATTTTTAGCTAAAGAGGGTGTTCTTATAATCGATTACTTTAATCCCAAGTATCTTAAAAAGAATTTAATTGATTATAGTGAAAAAAACATTAACTCCATTATTATAAAAGAAAAAAGATACTTTCAGGGTGAAAGGGTTAACAAAAGTATTGAAATTATCTCTGAAAAAAACACTTACCACTTTGAAGAATCTGTAGCATTGTATAATTACGACTACTTAAAAAGAAAGTTTGAAGAGATGGGTTACAAAATTGTAAAGCAATGGGGCAATTACGATGGTGATAGTTTCAACGAAGAAGTTTCTGAAAGAATAATTTTGGTGCTTAAACAATGCGATATATAGTTTTAACTTTATTATTCATTTCTACCAGTTGCGATTTGCTTACCACTCGAACGCCACAAAAGCCAGAATCACCAAGAGTTATTTTTTTACCTGCTACTTCTCCCGCAATCTTATTCCAAAATTTTAAATCATCTTTAGAAGAAAAAATATTAGAAAATTATTTATCTTGCTTCGTAGATACAGCATTCTTGAAAAAAAAATTTATTTTTACACCATCAACAGGAGCAGTATCTCAATATTCAAATTTGATTAATTGGAATCTCGATGCTGAGAGACAATTTTTTAATAATTTTATTTCAGTTGTCAAAAAAGATTATCCAATTACACTTAAGCTTACAAACGAGTTGAGTAATCCGTTGGGTAGCGATAGTGCAGTTTATCAGTATGATTATGAATTGTCTTTTGTGACAGACGATCCTACACTTCCAAATATGTATACCGGAAGTGCACAGTTTAAAATTTATAATGATTCTAGAAAACAGTGGGTTATTGTTGAATGGCTTGATATTAAAAAGGAAAACAAACCAAGTTGGAGCGAACTTAAAGGTCGCTTATACTGATATTATACTTTTGACTTTGTCTATTTTTATCGGCGGCTGTGTAAATCCATTTGCACCTGCTATGGATAAGTCTACTAACTCAAATGGAAGCTTAATTAGTGATTTGAAAACAGTAAATGGAGTGTTTCAAAATTTTCAATATGCATATACGTTTAAGGATACATTGATTTACGGACAGTTAATTGCAAACGATTTTGTATTTACATATCACGATTATGATTTAGGAGTAGATAAATCTTGGGGCAGAGATGATGAAATGAAAGTTACATACGGTTTATTCCAAAATACACAGAGGCTAGACCTTATATGGAATGACATAGTATCTATGACTGGGGATTCAACTAGGATTATTCGTAGTTTCAATTTAACTATTACTTTTAATCCTACTGATATAGTTTATATTGATGGGAAAGTTAATTTGGAGCTAATAAAAATAGATGGTAAATGGAAAATCAGAAGGTGGATTGATGAATCAAACTTTTAATGGATTATGATGTTGTTCTACTTATCAGAAGCAGTTAAGCTATTCAAAAGGTCGCCACTTGGCAGCTTTATTACAATTATAACTACAGCAATTGCGGTGGGTATAACAACGTTTGCATTCCTTTTAATTTTTTTATCTAACAATATATCTGAAAAATTAAAAAGCAACGTGGAAATTAATGTTTTTCTTAAAGAGAATTACTCAAGTGACGATAAAATAAATTTTGAGAATTTTTTGAGGGGAAATAACATAATTAAAAAGTTCAATTTTATTAGTAAGGAGGAAGCCGAGAAAAAATTCATTTATGAGACGGGTGAAAGTTTTAAAGATATCCTTGATGTAAATCCGCTGCCGGCTTCATATAAATTATACTTAAAGCCAAAATTTGTTGATGAAAATAAAATAGAAGAGTTAAAGAAACAGATTATCCAAAACCCAATTGTGGATGACGTGGTTTTTGATTATAGCACTTTATTAAGGATATTAAACATAATTAATAAACTAAGTACCTTTGTATATTTGATTGCGATCTTATTATTTGTGCTCTCAGTTTATTTGGTTTTTTCGAATTCTAAACTGGTTATTAAAAGCAGAGAAAAAACTTATAATACTATGAAATTGATTGGTACAAAACTATTTTCAATCAGATTCCCAATTTTGTTAAATGGAATTATAATTGGTTTAATTTCTTCGCTAATGGTAATAATAGTTGTTTTTTTTGCTTTTTATTTACTTCAGAAATTATATCCATTTATTAATATTGGAGTCAGTTTATATTTTATTTATTCACTAATTCTTTTATTGGGTTTGATACTTGGTCTTAGTGGAAGTTATATTGCAGCTCGAAGTATAACGTTACAATTTAATTAACAAAAAAGTAAAAATATGTCAACAATTGCAGTGGTAACTGGAGGAGCTGGATTTTTAGGTTCCCATCTTTGTGATAAGTTAATTGAAAAAGGCTTTAAAGTTATTTGCATCGATAATTTGCTTACAGGACGAATAGAAAACATTGAACATTTATTTCTAAATGAAAATTTTACGTTTATCAAGCATGATGTAACAAATTTTATCCATGTACCTTCAAAAGTAGATTATGTATTGCATTTTGCTTCGCCGGCAAGTCCGCTTGATTATCTTCAATACCCAATCCAAACCCTAAAAGTGGGTTCGTTAGGTACACACAAAGCACTTGGTTTGGCAAAAGAAAAGAAAGCGATTTTTTTATTGGCTTCAACTTCTGAAATTTACGGTGATCCGTTAGTTCATCCACAGAAGGAAGATTACTGGGGTAATGTAAACCCAGTTGGACCAAGAGGTGTTTATGATGAAGCAAAAAGATTTGCAGAAGCAATGACTATGGCATATCATCGATATCACGGTGTTGAAACTAGAATAGCAAGAATTTTTAATACATATGGACCACGAATGAGACTTAATGATGGCAGAGCTCTGCCCGCTTTTATATCACAAGCATTAAAAAATGAAGATGTAACAGTATTTGGCGACGGCTCTCAAACTAGAAGTTTCTGTTATGTCTCAGATTTAATTGATGGTATTTATAAATTGATGCTTTCAAATGAATGTGAACCTGTTAACATTGGTAATCCTGATGAAATAACTATTGAAGACTTTGCAAAAGAGGTTATTAGATTAACAAATTCAAAGAGTAAAATTGTATACAAAGAATTACCTATAGATGACCCTAAAATAAGACAACCTGACATTTCGAAAGCAAAGGAAGTTTTAAATTGGGAGCCAAAAATTAGCAGGGAAGAGGGATTAAAGATAACCATTGAATATTTTAGAAAAATGCTAATAACAGATTAATCCAGCATTTTTCAGATGAATAATAAATTTAACTGAGCATTGTTAATCAGAAGCGTACTTTCCAACTTTTAATTACCAATTCCTAATTCCTAATTCCTAATTCCTAATTGAAAAAAGTGGGGGACTGCCTTAGAATTAAACTAAGATTAGAGATTTAGATTTTAAGACAGTCTCCCTTTTCTTGTTCTAATAAAAGCTAGATTACATATTAATACATATCACCCATTCCACCGCCTGGCATAGCCGGTGCAGGTTTTTCTTCTTCTTTCTTTTCGTATACAACTGCTTCAGTGGTAATTAACAATGAAGCAACTGATGCAGCATTTTCAAGAGCGGTACGTGTAACCTTAGTTGGGTCGATAACACCGGATTTCATAAGATTTTCATATTGTTCAGTAGCGGCGTTAAATCCAAAATCATTTTTGCCTTCAAGTACTTTATTTAGTACTACTGCACCTTCTAAGCCAGCATTTGCAGCTATTTGTTTAAGAGGCTCCTCAAGTGCTTTTTGGACAATTTTAATGCCTGTGTTTTGGTCTTCATTTTCGCCAGTTAATTGTTCTAATGCAGAAATTGCGCGTACCAAAGATACACCGCCGCCGGGTACAATGCCTTCTTCAACAGCTGCACGAGTAGCATGGAGCGCATCTTCTACACGAGCTTTCTTTTCTTTCATTTCAATCTCTGTAGCTGCTCCAATTTTCAAGACTGCAACTCCACCGGATAATTTAGCCAATCTTTCTTGTAATTTTTCTCTGTCATAATCTGAGGTGGTCTTTTCTATTTGAGATTTTATCTCGTTAATTCTCTTTTTGATGTCATCGTTTTTACCTGCGCCTTCTACGATAGTAGTGTTGTCTTTGTCAACAGTAACCTTTTTAGCTCTACCTAAGTAGTCAATATTAGCATTTTCAAGTTTAAATCCTCTTTCCTCGGAGATAACAGTACCGCCGGTTAAAATTGCAATATCTTCTAACATTGCTTTCCTTCTATCGCCAAAACCTGGAGCTTTAACAGCACATACTTTTAATGTTCCTCTTAATTTATTTACTACTAAGGTAGCTAATGCTTCGCCTTCGAGGTCTTCGGCAATTATTAATAAAGCTCTTCCAGCTTGTGCTATTTTTTCGAGGATTGGAAGAAGGTCTTTCATTGCGGAAATTTTCTTATCGTGAATTAAAATGTAGGCGTCTTCTAATACAGCTTCCATCGATTCAGAATTTGTAACAAAATATGGTGAGATGTAACCTCTGTCAAATTGCATACCTTCAACTACTTCTAAGGTAGTTTCGGCCGATTTACTTTCTTCTACTGTAATTACGCCATCTTTACCTACTTTTTCCATTGCGTCTGCAATTAAAGAACCAATAGTTTTATCGTTGTTTGCAGAGATAGTTCCTACTTGAGCAATTTCTTCTCGGCCACCGACTTCTTTACTAATTGATTTTAAGTACTCAACTACCTTTGCGACTGCAATATCGATGCCTCTTTTAAGGTCCATTGGATTAGCACCCGCAGTAACATTTTTCAAGCCTTCACGGAAAATAGCTTGAGCAAGCACTGTAGCAGTTGTAGTACCGTCGCCAGCTACATCACTTGTTTTGGATGCAACTTCACGTACCATTTGTGCACCCATGTTTTCTATTGGATTTTCCAGCTCAATTTCTTTTGCTACAGATACACCATCTTTTGTTACAGTTGGAGCGCCAAATTTTTTATCTAATATTACGTTTCTTCCTTTTGGTCCCAAAGTAACTTTAACAGCATTGGCTAATTTATCTACACCTAATTTAAGAGCATTTCGAGCATCACTGCTAAATTCAACTATTTTTGCTGCCATAACATTTCTCCTTTTTTTATTGAAACATTTTTATTCGCTAAAAATTTATTGTAACTTCTCAAAAAATTTATTTTACTATTCCGTAAATATCACTTTCACGCATAATTAGATATTCTTCGCCTTCGATTTTAACTTCAGTCCCGGAATATTTTCCGTACAACACTGTATCTCCAACTTTTACTGACATTTTTATTTCTTTACCTTCATCAGTTATCCTACCAGGTCCTACTGCTACTACAGTCCCTTCAATTGGTTTTTCTTTTGCAGTATCTGGTAAAATAATCCCACCTTTAGTGGTTTCTTCAGCTTCTTTGGGTTTTACAATAACCCTGTCTGCAAGCGGCTGAATTTTAAAATTTGCCATATTTATTCCTCCTATTTGTTGATGTTATTAGCACTCATTAAAAGCGAGTGCTAACATATAATTTTGAACGTTTTTTGTCAAGATTGAGTGCACAAAAACATCTGAAATTAGTCAAAAAACTAATAAAAAAAATAGAATTTAAAATAATGATATCAGAAAAAAATATATATAAAATTTTGCAAGGTAGCCATCTTATGCTGCAAAAAAAATCAACATCCTACCTCTTCATTTGGGATTATTTCACTCATTTCGCTTGTTCACAATAATAATGTAGGCAAGATTGGTTGAGACATCTGCTTTCTCTTCATTAGTTACACAGAGAACCACAGAGAATTCACGGAGAATGTAATAGGCGAGGAACCCTTGAACCCTATAATTGAAATGATTCGATTTGATTTACAACCAAGCTAATAAGATTTTAATAAAGTAATAATACTGAGGAGCCTTTGACTAAAATTATACTGTAAACAAAACCTTACCAACGAAGTGGTGAATTCTCGCCACGAAGAAGTGAATTCCCATTTTATTTTTTAATTAACCTTAGTAGCATCTTAGTTCGCAATAGCAATAATGAACAGTAATTTCTTATTTATTATAAACTTCTTTGTCACATCAAAAGCACTAATCCAGAGTTCTGTGCGACACGCAGGGCATTAGTTAAAGTTAGTCTTTATCGATTGTCCTAGAAAAAATAAAATTAACGTTATTGAGCATTTTTTTTGATTCAAATATTTCTTCTAATTCAGTTTTTGATAAGTAGTTTTTTACTTCTTCTGAAAGTAGTAATTCGTCCATTAAATTTTTCGACTTGTCTTCCCATACTTTCATAGCAGCTGTTTGCACTATTTTATAGGCTTCTTCTCGTGTTAATCCTTTATCAACTAGTTTAAGTAAAACAGATTGTGAATGAATTAGTCCACGTGTTAGATTTAAATTTGCAAGCATGTTTTGGGGATAGATTATTAGTTTATCTATCAAGTTGGTTATTAGATTCAATGCATAATCAAGTATAATACAGCTGTCAGGTATAATTACCCTTTCTACAGAAGAGTGTGAAATATCACGTTCGTGCCATAGGGAAACATTTTCTAAAGCAGCAATTGAATTAGCACGGAGTATTCTTGCAATACCTGCAATTCTTTCGCTAATAACAGGATTTCTTTTATGAGGCATTGCTGATGAGCCCTTTTGTCCCGCATGAAAATATTCTTCACATTCAAGCACTTCTGTTTTTTGAAGGTGCCTTACTTCGGTTGCAATTTTTTCTAAACTAGAGCCAATTACTGCTAATGTTGTCATAAAATGAGCATGTCTATCTCTTTGTACAATTTGGGTTGATATGGGAGCTGGTTTTAACCCTAATTTTTTGCAGACGTACTCTTCTACTTGGGGTTCTAAGTGCTCAAAAGTGCCGACAGCTCCACTTAGTTTTCCCACGCTTATGTTTTCGATTGCGTTGTTAAGCCGTTCTATATTTCTTTTAGTTTCTTCGTACCAAAGAGCAAATTTCAATCCCATTGTAATAGCCTCTGCGTGGATGCCATGAGTTCTGCCAACGCAAATTGTGTACTTATGTTCTATTGCTTTCTTTTTCAATACCTCTTTAAGTTTTTTTAAGTCATCAATGAGAATTTCACCTGAAGTTTTCATTTGGTAAGCTAAAGAAGTATCTAAGATGTCAGACGATGTCATACCGTAATGAATATATCTTGACTGCGGTCCCACATTTTCAGCAACATTAGTTAAGAATGCTATTACATCGTGTTTTGTTGTTTCTTCAATTTCTAAAATTCTTTTGATATCAAAAGCAGCTCTTGATTTAATTATTTCTAAATCTTTTTCAGGTATATAGCCGAGTTTACTGCGAGCTTCGCATGCAAGCAATTCTATTTTAAGCCAGGTTTCATATTTAAATTGCTCTTCCCAAATTTTCCCCATTTCGGTTCGAGTATATCTTTTAATCATTTATCTTTTCTCCAGTTTCATTTGTTTGTTTAGTAGAACATTATTACGAGTGATTTTTAGATTTATAACATCGCCTGCCCTAAATTCTTGTAGCACTCCAATTAGTGTGTTTTCATCATTAATCATGTAATTGTTAACGCCAATTATTATGTCGTATACTTGAAGTCCAGCTTTTTCTGCAGGGGAGCCTTTAGCTATGTTCGTTATTATGACACCCCTTATTTGCTTAAGATTATAGTATTTTGCTATGCCTTCATCTACCGTTTGAATACTAAGCCCTGTCCAAAAATCTCTATCTACCTTCCCATGTTCTTTTAGTTCTGTTATTATTTTTCTAATTTTATTTACAGGTATAGCAAAGCCGACGCCTATATTTCCTCCAGTTCCACTTGCATTATATATAAGAGTATTAATGCCAATTAATTCTCCTACCGCGTTAACCAAAGGACCACCGCTATTTCCACTGTTAATTGCAGCATCGGTTTGTAGCATATTAACGTAATATCTGTTATCAGTTACCCCCAAGTTCATACCGGTAGAACTTATAACACCTACTGTAACGGTGGGCTTATCATTTATTTCAAAAAAACCAAAAGGGTTGCCTAAAGCTATAACCCATTCACCAATCATTACATCATCTGAATTGCCCATCCGTATAAATGGTAATTCTTTTTTAGAATCTATTTTTAATAAACAAATATCTGATACTTTATCGGTGCCAACTACTTTAGCATTGTATTGTGAGCCGTCTGTTAATGTTACAATTACTTCTACCGCATCGCCGGCCACATGGTCGTTAGTAACTATATAGCCATCTGGGGAAACAATTACACCTGAGCCAAGACTTTTAACTTGTTGTTTGTAAACTCTATCGCCAAACCAGTACCTCCAAAATGGATCAAGGCTGAATATATCTCTGTATTCTTTTATTGCCGTAACATTAATGCCAACCACAGCAGCGCTTACTTCTTTTACTGTTTGTGTGATAATAGTTTGTCTATTACTATCAATTTGATTGTTGGCCGATTGTTTTAATTGGGTATTAATATAAGTAGTTGTATTGGAAAGCGACCAAGGTTCTCCTTTATCTTTTTGCGCAGAATTATCAAGCTTTAAATATAATATAGTAAAAGCAAGTGATGTAATTACAAATGAAACTAACGATGCTATAATAATTATTTTTATGTTTTTCATAGAGAAACCTTACGTTTTTGTTTTTGTTCTAATAAATATTCTTTCATTGGTTGTATATGCTTAGAAACAATTATAAGCATCATCAAAACTACCATTATTGAAAAAGTGATTGAAGATTCAGCTTGTAGTTGTGAATACTTATTAAGAATATTTCCCGAAGTAATTGAAATAGCTGCAGTAAGTACTGTAGCAGCGAAATTAGAAAAGTGAATATTTTTTCTGAATAGAAATGAAACAATCCAAAATACTACCCATATTATAAATACAGGTATTGAGATTATAAATGATCCGCCTGCTGCTGTTGCCAGGCCTCTGCCACCCTTAAATTTAATCCATGGCGAATAACAATGAAATAATACTGCACTAACTAAACCAAGCATAGCAAAAATAAAGTAGTCGCCAAATAAGATTTTGGGCAATAAACTTGCTAACAAACCTTTAAGTAAATCAAATATCAATACAATAACAGCAATCGGCTTTGATTTTGTTGTTTCATATGAATTTAGTGTGCCTACATTCTTTGAGCCTATTTTTGTTATATCTAAGCCCTTGGCGACTTTTAATACTACATAGGCTGTAGGAAACGAACCAAATAAAAAACCTATTATAATGCTTAAGATATATTCCATAATATTTTTTTAATTTTGTTTCAAATTTACTAAAAACTATTCATAATTAATGTTATCTGCTTATAAAGAATAAAATATGCTAAAATATTGTACATAGCTTTTATTTATGTGATTAAATTTATCTCAAATTTTTCATTAGAGAAATTTATTCTGTTTGAGAAAATTCTTCTTTAATTAATTTTTTTGACTTAATTTTCACGCAAGTTTTTAAATTAATCTAGCATGAAAAAATTATTTAGTTTCAAAAAAAATTTGTATCATTATTAAATAACTTTGAAAAAATTGAGAGATAAAGCGGAGAGAAGGATGATAAATTTTATTGGCAATTTTAATGTGGTCCCTTCATTACCAGAAAAGTTAGAACCTCTAAGGGAAATCGCATATAATTTATTTTGGACCTGGCATCACGATGCAATAGAACTTTTTAGAAGAATAGATAGAAAACTTTGGGAAGACACTCATCATAACCCAGTCTTGTTACTTGGTAAAGTAGACCAAAAAAGATTAAATGCTTTGTCGCAAGATGATAGTTTTATCTCTCATTTAAACAGAGTTTTTGTTGCTCTTAATGTTTATTTAGAAGAGAAAACATGGTATCACAAAAATTTTAAAACGAATGGCGATAATTATATTGCTTACTTTTCTGCTGAGTATGGACTGACAGAATGTTTACAAATTTATTCTGGTGGACTTGGTGTTTTATCGGGCGACCATTTAAAATCTGCAAGTGATCTCGGTCTACCGTTAGTTGGAGTGGGATTGTGTTATAAAGAAGGCTACTTCCAGCAGTACTTAACTTCTGATGGATGGCAGCAAGAACGGTATGAAATCATTGATTTTTATAATCAGCCAATGTCATTAGTAACCGATAGTAAAAATAATCCGTTGAAAATTGAACTTGATTTCCCTGGCAGAAAAGTTTACTTCCAAATCTGGAAAATTCAAATTGGCAGAATACCGTTATATCTTTTAGACACTAACGTGCCGGAGAATAACGATGAGGATAAAAAAATAACAAGATCATTATATGGCGGTACAATTGAAACTAGAATTCAACAAGAAATTGTTTTGGGAATTGGTGGTATCAGAGCATTATATGCAATTGGAATTCAACCACTCGTTTGCCATATGAATGAAGGACACTCAGCCTTTCTTTCCTTAGAAAGAATTAGGATGTTGATTAACAATTACAACCTCTCTTTTGCTGAGGCACGAGATATTGGTCTATATTCCAATGTCTTTACTACCCATACACCAGTACCTGCCGGAATTGACATTTTTGGTAACGACCTTGTAGAAAAATATTTTGGCAATTATTATAGGAATGAACTTAAGATAAGCGATAAAGAGTTTTACAGCTTGGGTACGCTTAATAAGGATAAAGACCCTGCCAATTTTAATATGGCTCATTTAGCAATGAATATGGCAGGCTTTGTAAATGGTGTCAGTCGATTGCATAGTGTTGTTTCTAAAAAAATGTGGATGGTTGGTTTTAAAGATATTCCTTTTAATGAAATTCCGATTGACTATGTTACCAATGGTGTTCATACTCATTCGCATTTATCTAATGATATGCAAGAATTATTGTATCGTTATTTAGGAGAAAAATTTATTCAGAACCCATCAGATGCTGAGGCATGGGCAAGAGTTGATGAAATTCCAGATGAAGAATTATGGCGAACTCATGAACGCCGAAGAGAACGATTAGTAGCTTTTGCCAGAAGAAGAATGATTGAACAAATTAAAAATCGCGGTGGGTCGTTATCCGAAATTAAAGCTGCAAGCGAAGTGCTGGACGCACAAGCTTTAACAATTGGATTTGCAAGAAGATTTGCATCCTACAAAAGAGGTACCCTTATTTTTAGAGATATTGAGAGATTAGCGAGTATACTGTGTAATCCAAATTATCCGGTACAAATTATTATCGCTGGTAAAGCTCACCCAAAAGATGAAGAGGGTAAAAAAATTATTCAAGAGATTATTCAGCTTTCTAAAGAGAGTCATTTACGCAAAAAAATTGTATTTATCGAAAATTACGATATGAACGTTGCTCGCTATATGGTAGAAGGCTGTGATATTTGGCTTAATAATCCGCGTCGACCTTTAGAAGCAAGCGGCACCTCCGGAATGAAAGTAATTGCTAATGGTGGACTTAACTTGAGCGTTTTGGACGGCTGGTGGGATGAAGCTTACAATTACGAAGTTGGATGGAAAATTGGAAACGGGGAAGAGTATTCCGACTTAGATTATCAAGACGAAATTGAATCAAGGCTAATTTACGACACTTTAGAAAAGGAAATTGTACCTCTTTTTTACAATAGAGGTGAAGATAAATTACCGCGCGGCTGGATTAAAATGATGAAAAGTTCGATGAAACAACTAGGTCCAATTTACAATACTAACAGAATGGTTGAAGAATATGCTCGTAAATTTTATTTCCCATCAATTGAAAAGAGAACATATTTAATGAAAGACAATTGGAAAAAGGGAAAGGAATTTTCTGCATGGAAAACTAAATTATTTAACAACTGGCAGAAAATTAAAATAGTTAGTGTGGATGAAGGTGATAAGGATAAAAAGGCTAAACTAAAAGTGGGGTGTAAATTTCCAATAACAGCAAAACTACAAATAGGTGAACTATCCCCAGATGATATTGAAGTTCAAATTTATTATGGAATGGTTGGCAATGGTCATCAAGAAAATCAAAATGGCTTTGTGGTCATGAACTATAACTCAAGAAAATCAAAAGATGGTTTGCTATTTTACCAAGGTGAAATTGAATGCAGCAGTACAGGCCAATTTGCTTATACAATTCGAGTTGTGCCTAAACATGAGGTGCTGATAAATAAGTTTGAGCTAAGTTTAATTAAATGGGCTGAACCAAATTCCTAAAAGTTTTATAAAAAATAAAAAATATGTTGTTAGAAACTTTAGACTTGCGAACAAATGATATTCTTATTTATTCTCAGAACAAATTTAACTTTAACGATAATTTTAAGATTATCTACAAGAACGAAAAAATAAAACGAGCTTTCCCAATTAACTATTTAGATGTTTGCAGTTATGTTAAAGACCCATCTCCTAAAAATTTAATTATATATCGAATGCTTACTAATGTTGACCATCTCGATGCTTACTCAAGCAAATATGGTTACTTCATCAAAATAAATAATAAAATGGAACTCGTTTATTTTGACCCTATTTTTGCAGTTAAGGACTTGCGCCATTTGCGATTTAACCTAGACCCAAATTATTTCAGATTTAAGATACAACAAGTTGGACTTACTTCACTTACCAAGAAAGACAATGAAGCTAATTTTGCTGAAGTTTACTCATTTGACTTGAAAGCAGATGAAGCTCAAAATCAAAATGATAAAATATTTGCCGATGCTATTTTTGCTTTCGACCCAGGTTATTCGGATAACGAAAATCATGATGAAGAAGAGTTTGATAAAGCTTTAAGAGAAAAAATAAACTACTCTATTGAAAAAGAAGACAGCCGACAAGTTATAACTGACTTATCCAATATAGCTGAAGACAAAACAAGCAATGATAGCTCAAAAAGCAATTTAATATTACCAGCTGTAAATGATGCTAATAAAGCTCAATTAGTGAGAGAAGAGATAATTTCTTTGCTTAAACAAGTCTTATCAATTGACGAGAAAAAAATTACAGCTAACAAAAATTTAACTGATGACCTTTCTTCTACTGATAGTAAAAAAATCAACGAACAGAAGATAAACAACAAAAATGAAATTAAAAATATATTGGAACTCTTTAAATCTACACGTAAGTCTGATGACCTTTCGTTAAGGGAAAAACGTCAAGTGATTCTCAAGTTTACTAAGTCATAGCACCCGATTAAAAATATTATTTTTTTATTAAGTCAGTTCACTTTTTTATTGCATTGCCTATTCTTTTAAAAATGATAGTACTGCATACCTATTCTAATCCAAATTAT